>CBFGLW010000004.1:0-162421 GCA_965649745.1 uncultured Mesorhizobium sp.
CAACCACCTCGGCCGAGACCGGTCCCTCGACGATCGAGCAGATTTCCTTCGTCACTTCGGTGATCGACCCGCCCGACTTCAGGATCAGCGACGGATTGGTGGTAACGCCGTCGAGCAGGCCGAGATCGTTCAGCTCCCGGATTTCCTTGATGTCGGCGGTGTCGACGAAGAATTTCATGACGGTCTCCTTGGCGATTGTCGCGGGGCTGCATCACGCATGCCGCAGCGGAACTGGATGTCTCGGCCTTTGCTCTAGACGAAAGTCGAGGCAAGGTCACGCGCTATGACGACAGAAGATTCGCCCTTTTCCGCGGCGGCGCCCGTGCTGGTGCCGATGCCGGCAGAACGTCCCTACACCTATGCGGTTCCTTCAGGAATGCGCGTGGTGCCGGGTTCAATCGTGCGCGTGCCGCTTGGACCGAGGCTCGTCGCGGGCATCGTCTGGGACGGTAAGGTCGAAGAGCTCGATTCCAGAAGGCTTCGCCCCATAGATCACGTTTTCGATTGTCCTCCCATTTCGGCGCCAGTGCGCCGTTTCGTCGACTGGGTAGCACAATACACGCTCTCCGCGCCCGGCATGGTCGCCCGCATGTTGCTGCGCGCGCCGGAGGCTTTCGACCCGGAACCCTGGATCGAGGGCATTCAACGCACGTTGGCAGAACCGGACAGGATGACGCCGGCGCGGCAGCGCGTGCTCGAAACGGCCGAAGGCGGCATGGCCTGGACGCGCTCCGGGCTGGCGCACGCCGCCGGCGTCTCCTCCACCGTCATCGACGGTTTGCACACGCAAGGCGTGTTCGAGACGGTGATGATCCCGCCGCGCCCGGTCGTTGCGGCGCCCGACCCCGGTTATGCCACGCCCGAACTGACTCCCGACCAGACGGACGCGGCCAAAATCCTGCGCGCCGGTGTGGAGGCGACCGGATTCGGCGTCACCCTGCTCGATGGCGTAACCGGTTCCGGCAAGACCGAGGTCTATTTCGAGGCAGTAGCGGCGGCGCTGGAAAAAGGCGGACAGGTTCTGATCCTGCTGCCGGAAATCTCGCTCACCCACGCCTTTCTGGAACGCTTCCAGGAACGCTTTGGCGCCAAGCCCGCCGAATGGCATTCGGACCTCCCTCCACGGATGCGCGAAAAGGTCTGGCGCCAGGTGGCGGAAGGCAACGTGCGAGTGGTCGCTGGCGCTCGTTCGGCTCTTTTCCTGCCGTTCCGAGACCTTCGCCTGATCGTCGTTGATGAGGAGCATGACCCTGCCTACAAGCAGGAAGACCGCGTCTTCTACAACGCCCGCGACATGGCCGTGGTCCGTGCCCGCATCGGCGGTTTTCCGGCCGTGCTCTCCTCCGCCACCCCGTCCGTCGAGAGCCGCGTCAACGCCGAGCAGGGACGCTACAGGCGCGCCATTCTCTCCGGCCGCTTCGCCGAGGCAGCCCTTCCCGCGCTCAAGACAATCGACATGCGCCGCGCGCCGCCGGCCAGGGGCGGGTTTCTTTCGCCCTTTCTTCTTGGCCAGATGCGCCAGATCTTGGAAAAGGGCGAGCAATCGCTGCTTTTCCTCAACCGGCGCGGCTATGCGCCGCTGACGCTGTGCCGGGTCTGCGGCCACCGCTTCGGCTGCCCTGTCTGCTCCGCCTGGCTGGTCGAGCATCGCTTTCGCGGTCAGCTCGTCTGCCATCATTGCGGCCATTCGGAAAAGCGCCCGGACGCCTGCCCCGAATGCGGCACGCTCGATCATCTGGTTGCCTGCGGCCCGGGCGTCGAGCGCATCGCCGAGGAGGTCGTCCAGCATTTCCCTGAAGCCCGCACCATCGTTCTCTCCTCAGATCTGATGGGCGGCGTGCGCCGCCTGCGGCTGGAGCTTGAGGCCATCGCCAACGGCGAGGCCGATATCGTCATCGGCACGCAGCTGGTCGCCAAGGGCCACAACTTTCCCAACATGACGCTGGTTGGCGTCGTCGACGCCGATCTCGGCCTCGCCAATGGCGATCCGCGCGCCGCCGAGCGCACCTTCCAGCTTCTGTCCCAGGTGACAGGACGTGCCGGCCGCACCGGCAAGAAGAGCGTCGGCCTGCTGCAGACCTTCCAGCCCGACCATCCGGTCATGCGGGCGATCGTTTCGGGCGATGCGGAGAGTTTCTACGAGCGTGAAATCGCCGAACGAGAACGCGCGGCCCTGCCACCCTTCGGTCGGCTTGCCGGAATCATCGTCAGCGCCGCGACCCGCGCGGAAGCGGAAGCGCATGCCCGCGGCCTGCGCCGCGCCGCGCCCGAGGCCTCCGATATTTTCGTTTTAGGGCCAGCCGAGGCACCCCTGGCGCTGCTCGGTGGCCGTCACCGCTTCCGCCTGCTCGTCCAGGGCGAACGCCGCGCCGACATGCAGGGCTTCCTGCGCGCCATGCTGGCCCAGGGTCCGAAGATGCGCGGCTCCGTCCGCGTGCAGGTCGATATCGATCCGCAGAGCTTTCTGTGACAAGTTGGAGCATCAGGAGTTCGCTATGAAAACGCTTGGACTGCTCGGCGGCATGAGCTGGGAATCGACAGCCATCTACTACCGGCTGCTGAACGAAATCGTGCGCGAGAAGCTGGGCGGGCTGCATTCGGCCAGGCTGCTACTCTATTCCTTCGATTTCGCCGAAATTGCCGAGCGCCAGCACAAGGGCGACTGGGACGGCGCCGCGGCCCTTCTGATCGAGGCAGGCCGCAATCTCGAAAACGCCGGCGCCGAAGGACTCGTCATCTGCACCAACACCATGCACAAGCTGGCGGACGAGGTGCAGGCGGCGGTTTCGATTCCCATCGTCCATATCGCCGACGCCACCGGCGAAGCGGTGAAGAAGGCCGGCGTTCAGCGGCCGGCTCTGCTGGCCACCCGCTTCACCATGGAAGAGGATTTCTACAAGACCCGTCTGGCCGAGCGCTATGGGCTTGAGCCTGTCGTGCCGGATGAGGCCGGGCGCGAGATCGTCCACAAGATCATCTATGACGAGCTTTGCCAGGGCATCGTCACCGAGGCCTCGAAGGAAGCCTATATCGCCGAAATCAAGCGCATGTGGCTGAGCGATGATATCGACGGCGTCATCATGGGCTGCACCGAGATCACCATGCTGATCGGCCAGCGCGATTTCGACATGCCGGTCTTCGACACCACCCGCATCCATGCCGAGGCGGCGGTGGCGTTTGCCCTGAGTTGAGCTGAAATGAGCTGACCCGCGCAGTTTGCTCCTTGCCGGCTGCAATGCGCTTGACTTCCGCCCGCGCCGCGATTCAATTCCGCCAGCGCAGTTGAGGGGACCGCGATGGAATTTTCCTTTCCGTGGCCGATGAGCCAGGGCGAATGGCTGGCCTGGGCAAGTGCGGTGTTCACGCTGGCGCTCGGTCTGCTTCTGTTTCTCGCCCCCAGCATTGGCTTCAGGATTCTGAGACTGCAGCCGCGAGAAGGAAAGCCGCAGGCAATCGCCGAGGGCCGGGCCAGGATGTCCGGCTTCTATCTCGGCGTCGGTCTCTGCTGTATCCTGCTTGCCCAACCCTGGCTCTACATGGCGCTTGGCTTCTCCTGGGCGTTCACCGCCTTCGGGCGTCTGCTCTCGATGATGTCCGACGGCGCCAACACCCCTTACAACTGGGCGGCTCTTGCTCTTGAAGCAGTGCTCGCCATACTGCCGCTTGCCTTCGTCTTCGGCTTTTTGGCCTGAATTGCGCCGGCCGGGCCGAAGTCCGTGCGCCACATGCGACAATAGTGCCTGAAAACCATTCCCGCCGACGCATTGCGGTCGCAAAAGGGCTGTGCTAGACGGCAATCGACTTTCGGCCGGGGTAGCGGAAGCCGCTCTCCCGTGTTTGGAAAAAAGCAGCAAGGTCAAAGATTTAGCCAGAGTTCGTACTCGCGCCAACAATCTGCGGCCTGTCAGACAAGAGAAAAGACGGACCGTGGCCCAGTCCTCCTCACCAGTTTCCGGTGTCGCAGAACGCTATGCCAGCTCGCTGTTCGAGCTTGCCCGGCAGGAAAATTCGATCGCCAGGGTCGAGGCCGATCTCGGCCGTTTCGAGGCGCTGCTCGAAGGCAGCGATGACCTCCAGCGCCTGATCAAGAGCCCGGTCTTCGCGGCCGAGGACCAGGCCAGGGCCATCGCCGCCATCGTCGCCAAGGCGAAAATCGCCGGACTGGCCGGCAACTTCCTCAAGGTCGTCGCCGCCAATCGCCGTCTGTTCGCCGTGCCGGCCATGATCAAGGCATTCCGCAGGATCGCCGCCGAACAGCGCGGCGAAGCCGCAGCCGAGGTGACGTCCGCCCATGTGCTGACGTCGGCGCAGGAAACCGAACTGAAGGCCGCGCTCAAGAAGGTGGCCGGCAAGGATGTGTCGATTTCTGTCACCGTCGACCCCTCCCTGCTGGGCGGCCTGGTGGTGAAGATGGGCTCGCGCCAGATCGATACGTCGCTCAAAACCAAACTCAATTCGCTCAAGCTTGCACTGAAAGAGGTCGGCTGATGGACATCCGCGCCGCGGAAATTTCCGCAATTCTCAAGGACCAGATCAAGAATTTCGGCAAGGAGGCTGAAGTCTCCGAAGTCGGCCAGGTGCTGTCCGTCGGCGACGGCATCGCCCGCGTCTATGGCCTCGACAACGTCCAGGCCGGTGAGATGGTCGAATTCCCCGGCGGCATCCGCGGCATGGCGCTGAACCTCGAAAGCGACAATGTCGGCGTCGTCATCTTCGGCAACGACCGCGACATCAAGGAAGGCGACACCGTCAAGCGCACCGGCGCCATCGTCGACGTGCCGGTCGGCCCCGCACTTCTCGGCCGCGTCGTCGACGCGCTCGGCAATCCGATCGACGGCAAGGGACCGATCAAGGCCACCGAGCGCCGCCGCGTCGACGTCAAGGCGCCCGGCATCATCCCGCGCAAGTCGGTCAACGAGCCGATGTCGACCGGCCTCAAGGCGATCGACGCGCTGATCCCGATCGGCCGCGGCCAGCGCGAGCTGATCATCGGCGACCGCCAGACCGGCAAGACCGCCGTCGCGATCGATACCTTCATCAACCAGAAGGGCATCAACGCTGGGAACAACGAGAGCAAGAAGCTCTACTGCATCTACGTCGCCGTCGGCCAGAAGCGCTCGACCGTCGCGCAGATCGTCAAGCAGCTCGAAGAAAATGGCGCGATGGAATATTCGATCGTCGTCGCCGCGACCGCTTCGGAGCCCGCTCCGCTCCAGTATCTGGCGCCCTACACCGGCGTCACCATGGGCGAATTCTTCCGCGACAACGGCATGCACGCCGTGATCGTCTATGACGACCTCTCCAAGCAGGCCGTCGCCTACCGCCAGATGTCGCTGCTGCTGCGCCGCCCGCCGGGCCGCGAAGCCTATCCGGGCGACGTTTTCTACCTGCACTCGCGCCTGCTGGAGCGCGCCGCCAAGCTCAACGACGACAATGGCAACGGTTCGCTGACCGCGCTGCCCGTCATCGAGACGCAGGCCAACGACGTTTCGGCCTATATCCCGACCAACGTGATCTCGATCACCGACGGCCAGATCTTCCTCGAGACCAACCTGTTCTTCCAGGGCATCCGTCCGGCCGTGAACGTCGGCCTGTCGGTGTCTCGCGTCGGTTCCTCGGCGCAGATCAAGGCGATGAAGCAGGTCGCCGGCTCGATCAAGGGCGAGCTCGCGCAGTACCGTGAAATGGCGGCCTTTGCGCAGTTCGGCTCCGACCTCGACGCCGCCACCCAGCGCCTGCTCAACCGCGGCGCCCGCCTGACCGAACTGCTCAAGCAGCCGCAGTTCTCGCCGCTCAAGACCGAGGAGCAGGTCGCCGTCATCTTCGCCGGCGTCAACGGCTACCTCGACAAGCTGACCGTTCAGCAGGTGAGCAAGTTCGAGCAGGGCCTGCTATCGCACATGCGCTCGGCCGGCAAGAAGGTGTTGGACGCCATCCGCAAGGAAAAGGCGCTGTCCGACGACCTGCGCGAAAAGCTCAAGGCCGAAATCGACGCTTACGCCAAGACCTTCGCCTGATTTGACGGCTGAACGGACGAAAGACGGAACCGGGTTTGAAGCATGCCTTCACTGAAAGACCTTCGTAACCGCATCGCCTCGGTCAAGGCGACGCAGAAGATCACCAAGGCGATGCAGATGGTCGCCGCGGCGAAGCTGCGCCGCGCGCAGGAAGCGGCGGAAGCGGCCAGGCCCTATTCCGAACGCATGGGTGCGGTACTTGCCAACATCACCCAGGCGATCGGCGGCGGCGGCGATGCGCCGGCGCTGATGACCGGCACCGGCAGGGACGACACGCATCTGCTCGTCGTCTGCACCGCCGAGCGTGGCCTGTGCGGCGGCTTCAACTCGCAGATCGCCCGCCTTGCCCGCGACCACACCCGCCGGCTTCTGGCCGACGGCAAGCAGGTCAAGATCATCTGCGTCGGCAAGAAGGGCTACGATATCCTGCGCCGCGACTACGGCTCGCTCATCATCGACCGTGTCGACCTGCGCGAAGTGCGGCAGCTCGCCTTCACCCATGCCGACGGCGTCGCGAAGAAAGTCATCCACCTGTTCAACGAGGGCGGCTTCGACGTCTGCACGCTGTTCTATTCGCAGTTCAAGTCGGTGATCAGCCAGATTCCGACCGCCCAGCAGGTCATTCCGGCGGCGGCGCCGGCTGCTAACGGCGAGGCTGCCGATGGCGGCGCGGTTTACGAATACGAGCCGGAGCCGGGCGAAATCCTCTCCGACCTGATCCCGCGCAACATCTCGGTGCAGATTTTCCGCGCCCTGCTGGAAAACGCGGCGGGCGAGATGGGCGCCAAGATGACGGCCATGGACAACGCCACCCGCAATGCCGGCGACATGATCAACAAACTGTCGATCACCTACAACCGCCAGCGGCAGGCGCAGATCACCAAGGAACTGATCGAAATCATTTCGGGCGCCGAAGCGCTCTAGCGTGGAGCTGCGGCGGCAGGTCTGCCCCGCGCGCCATGTGAGAAACAAAAGGACGAGAAAAGGGTAAGGACGATGGCGAAAGCAGCGACCCCAAAAGCGGCACCGGCCAAGGCGGCGGCCGCAAAAGCTCCGGCCAAGACGGCCACCAAGGCTCCTGCGAAGGCAGCTGTACCGGCCAAGGCCGCTCCTGCCAAGAAGGCGGCGGCTCCGGCGAAGGCTGCGGCCGCCAAGAGCGTTTCGGCTCCCCGCGCCAAGGCAACCGGCGCAACCGGCAAGGTTCGCCAGGTCATCGGCGCCGTCGTCGACGTGCAGTTCGAGAGCCATCTGCCCGCCATTCTGAACGCGCTGGAGACCGAGAACGTCGGCAACCGCCTCGTCCTCGAAGTGGCGCAGCACCTCGGCGAGAACACCGTGCGCTGCATCGCCATGGACTCCACCGAAGGCCTCGTGCGCGGCCAGGACGTCGTCGACACCGGCGCGCCGATCTCGGTTCCGGTTGGCCCGGGCATGCTCGGCCGCATCATCAACGTCATCGGCGAGCCGGTGGATGAGGAAGGTCCGGTCGATTCCACCGAGTTCCGCGCCATCCACCAGCCTGCTCCGGAATATGTCGACCAGTCGACCGAAGCGCAGATCCTGATCACCGGCATCAAGGTCATCGACCTTCTCGCGCCATACGCCAAGGGCGGCAAGATCGGCCTGTTCGGCGGCGCCGGCGTCGGCAAGACGGTTCTGATCCAGGAGTTGATCAACAACATCGCCAAGGCCCACGGCGGCTACTCGGTGTTCGCCGGTGTCGGCGAGCGCACCCGCGAGGGCAACGACCTTTACCACGAGTTCATCGAATCCGGCGTCAACAAGAAGGGCGGCGGCGAAGGCTCGAAGGCGGCGCTCGTCTACGGCCAGATGAACGAACCGCCGGGCGCCCGCGCCCGCGTCGGCCTCACCGGCCTGACCGTCGCCGAATATTTCCGCGACCAGGGCCAGGACGTGCTGTTCTTCGTCGACAACATCTTCCGCTTCACCCAGGCGGGTTCGGAAGTGTCGGCGCTGCTCGGCCGCATTCCCTCGGCCGTGGGCTATCAGCCGACGCTCGCGACCGACATGGGCGCGCTGCAGGAGCGTATCACCACCACCACCAAGGGTTCGATCACCTCGGTGCAGGCCATCTACGTGCCCGCCGACGACCTGACCGACCCGGCGCCGGCCACCTCCTTCGCCCACCTCGACGCGACGACGACCCTGTCGCGCTCGATCGCCGAGAAGGGCATCTATCCGGCCGTCGATCCGCTCGACTCCACCTCTCGCATGCTCGACCCGCAGGTCGTCGGCGATGAGCATTACCAGGTGGCCCGTTCGGTGCAGCAGACCCTGCAGCGCTACAAGTCGCTGCAGGACATCATCGCCATCCTGGGCATGGACGAGCTTTCGGAAGAGGACAAGCTGACGGTCGCCCGTGCCCGCAAGGTCGAGCGCTTCCTGTCGCAGCCCTTCTTCGTCGCCGAGGTCTTCACCGGCGCACCGGGCAAGCTCGTCGACCTCGCCGACACCATCAAGGGCTTCAAGGGCCTCGTTGCCGGCGAATACGATCATCTCCCCGAGGCCGCCTTCTACATGGTCGGCACCATCGAGGAAGCGGTCGAGAAGGCGCAGAAGCTGGCTGCCGAGGCAGCTTAAGGATCGGCAATCGGCAATAGGGAGTAGGCAGTCGGGTAGAAACGGAATTCGGGGATGCATTTTGCGACTGCCGACTACCGACTGCCGACTGCCTGAAAAGCATGGCACAACCTTTCCAATTCGAACTCGTCTCCCCCGAGCGCCTGCTCGTTTCCGAGCAGGTCGAGGCCGTGGTCATCCCCGGCGCCGAGGGCGAGATGACCGTCATGGCCAACCATGCGCCGGTCATGACCACGATCAAGCCGGGCGTCGTGACCGTGAAGACGGCTGGCGGACAGGAAGAGCGCTATGTGGTGTTCGGCGGCTTCGCCGACATCCTGCCCTCGGGCTGCACGCTGCTGGCTGAATCGGCCGTCGCGGTGAAGGACATCGACCGCGCCGACATCGCCCGCCGTATCCAGGAGGCGAAGGAAGACGCCGCCGACGCCAAGTCGGACGAGCATCGCACCAAGGCGGAAGAATTCCTGCACCAGCTCACCACGCTGGAGGGCGCGATCCTGCCGGTGTAATCTAGGCGGATCATCTTATCAAACGCATCAGAAAGCCGGGTTTGCCCGGCTTTTTTTGCATCTGGCGCTAGTGCGGAACGCCCGTCCGCCTAGTGAAACTGCCGGTGACAATCCCTCCTTACCGGACAGATTTCGCATTGCGGATCCGGCTGGGAACATACTTCCTGCCCAAGGTGTTTCAACAGCACATGCAGCTCCACCAAAGCTTCGCTGTCCCAATCCGGCAGAAGTTCCATTACCCGCCTGTACGCCCGCTCAGTGTCGGCGGTCGAGGCGACGAGTCCGAGCCGCTGCAGCACACGCAGCACATGACCGTCGACCACAAAGCTGGCCCGTCCGAGCGAGCTGAAGTTCATGACGCTCGCGGCGACCTTGGGACCAACGCCCGGCAGTTTCCTCAACCACTGCAGCGCCTGTTCCATCGGCATCGCCTCGAGAAAACCGAGATCATACTGCGGACTGGCAGCTTCGACCCGCCGAAGCGTCTGAAGCACGTAAGCGGCCTTGTCCTTGGCAAAGGTCACGTCCGCGATCATCGCTTCGACAGCCTCGACCGGCGCGTCCTTCAAGGCGGACCAGCTTGGATAGCGTTCAATCAGGCGAAAGAACACCGGCCATGAAACGGTGTCCTTGGTCCGGCTGCTGATGATGGATTTGACCAACTGCGCCATCGGCGAAAGGACCCGCCACCTTTTCGTTGCCGGAAAGGCAACTTTCAAGCGATCCCGAACAACGGTCAGCTGCTCCTGCCTGCCGAAGCTGAAAGCGAGTTGCGACATGCGGGCAATATAGAACAAATAGAGAACAAATGGGAGAAAATTCTCCACCGCCCCTTCGATTGCCCGCTGCTACCGCCCGCTCAGCCCACCGCCTCCACCGCCCGCATCACGCCGCGCAGTTCCGCCAGGCCCTTGAGCCGGCCGATCCACGTGTAGCCCGGGCTGCGGCCGCCGCCGACATCGTCGGTCAGCGCGTGGCCGTGGTCGGGCCGCATCGGCAGTTCCCAATCGGCGCGGCCCGCGGCCTTCCGCCGCCGTTCCTCGGCAATCAGCACGGAAACAACCGCCACCATGTCGGTATCGCCGTCGAGATGCTCCGCCTCGTGGAACGAGCCGTCCGGTTCCTTGGTGACATTGCGTAGATGGACGAAGTGGATGTCGCTGGCAAACTCCTTGGCCATGGCGACCAGATCGTTGCCCAGCCCTGCCCCGTACGAGCCGGTGCAGAAGGTCAGCCCGTTCGACGGCGAGCGGCAGGCTTCGAGCAGCCGGCGCGCGCCGGCTGCTCTCGAAACGATGCGCGGCAGGCCGAACAGGGAAAAGGGAGGGTCGTCGGGATGGATAGCCATCCGCACGCCGGCTTCCTCGGCCACCGGCACGATCTCACGCAAGAACGCCGCGAGGTTCTCGTGCAGGCCGTCCGGCGTGACGTCGCGATACTGTTCGAGCGTCCGGCGGAAGCTCGCCCGGTCGAAGACGAACTCGCGCGCCGGCACCCAGCCGATGAGGTTCTGTTCCAACTTTGCCTGGTCGCTCTCGCTCATCGCGGCAAGACGCCTGCGGGCCGCTTCGATTCGTTCAGGCGGATGATCGGCCTCGGCACCGGGCCTTTCCAGGATCAGCACATCGTAGGCGCAAAAGTCGATCATGTCGAAACGCAGCGCCGTGCCGCCATGCGGCATCGGATAGGCGAGATCGGTCCGCGTCCAGTCGGTGATCGGCATGAAATTGTAGCAGACGGTCTTGATGCCTGCCGCCCCGACCGCCCGGATCGAGGCCTTGTAGTTGTCGATCAGCTCGCGGAAATTTCCGCTCCGGCTCTTGATGTTCTCATGAACCACGATGCTCTCAACCACGTCCCAGGTCAGCCCTGCCGCTTCGATTTCCGCCTTGCGCTTGTCGATCTCGTCCGCCGGCCAGGCGCGACCGTCATTCAGATGATGCAGCGCGCTGACGACGCCGACAGCGCCGGCTTGCTTGACATGATCCAGCGTCACCGGATCGTCCGGCCCGAACCATCGCCACGTCTGTCTCATGCAACCCTCCCCTTTCCGTCCAGACCCGTAAGCACGGCCGCCGAACCTTCCCCCCGCAGCCCGTCGAGATACGCGGCGGTCAATTCGATGAGTTTCTCCCGTCCGCTTCGCCTGCTGGCAAAGCCGGCAAGGTCGAAAACCGCGCGCGTCATGTCCGCCGCGGGCAGATGGCGTTCGGCAAGCTCGCCAAGCGGTTGGTCGAGCGGATCGGTGAAGTGGCCGCGCGGCAGCCTGTCCCCTCGCGTCTCGCAGGCGGCGATCCATGCCGCGACCGCCAGCATGAGGTGATCGGGCGAAGCATCGCTTTTCAGCCGATCCAATGCCGAGGCGATTATGCGCTGCGGCAGTTTCTGGCTGCCGTCATTGGCGATCTGCGCCGTGCGGTGCGCGAGTGCCGGATTGGCATACCGGCGCGCCAGCTGGTGTGTGTAATCCGCCGTATCGAGCCCAGCCGGAAGGGTTGGAATGGCTTCGGCCCAAAGGCCGTCGACGAAGCGCCTGATCTGCGGATCGCCGAAAGCGCGGTCGACAGTTTCATACCCGCTGAGCAGGCCGAGATAGGCAATGGCCGAATGCGAACCGTTGAGAAGCCTGAGTTTCATGTCCTCATAGGCGCGCACATCCGCGACCATGGCGACGCCGAACTTTTCCCAGGCAGGCCTGCCCTGCGGAAACCGGTCCTCGACCACCCATTGGCAGAAGGGCTCGGTCATCACCGGCCAGGCGTCCTCGACGCCAAGCTGCGCGGAAAGGCGCGCCCGGTCGGCATCGGTCGTCGCCGGTACGATGCGATCGATCATGCTGGATGGGAAGGCGACGTCCTCGGCGACATGGCGCGCAAGGTCCGCGTCCCGCAGGCCGGCGAATTCACCCAGCAGCGCGTGCAGCGTTTCGCCATTGGCGGGAAGGTTGTCGCAGCTCAGCACGGTAAAGGGCGGGGTCCGCGCCTGCCGCCGCCGCGCCAGCGCCTCGGCAAGGAAGCCATGCGCCGTCTTCGGTGCTCCCGGATTGGCCAAGTCGTGGACGATGTCGGCGTGCGACCGGTCGAGCCCGCCGCCAGCTGCCCTCAGATAGGCCTTTTCGGTGATCGTCAGCGTCACGATGCGCACGCCAGGATCGGCAAGGACGGCCAGCAAAGCTTCAGGATTCTCAGGAGCAACCAGCAGCGACAGCACCGAGCCGATAACCCGCAGCCTTTCGCCATCGCCGTCGCGAACGGCCAGCGTGTAGAGGCCATCCTGGGGGCCGAGCGCGTCGCGCGTGTCGGCGCTGCGCAGCGAGGCGCCGACAATGCCCCAGGGGGTTTCGCCGGCGGCAAGGCAATCGTCGACATAGACGGCCTGATGCGCCCTGTGGAAAGCGCCGACGCCGAGATGGACGATTCCCGGTCGGAGAAGCGCCCGGTCATAGGCCGGCCTGGCGACGTCGGCCGGCAGGGCGGCAAGCGTTCTGTTCGACAGACGGTCAGATGACATCGGCAAACCAGAAAATCGACATGGGCATGAACTGGACGCTCTGGAGCCGCGAATGTGTGGTGATCCCGACAGGAATCGAACCTGTGACCTACAGATTAGGAATCTGCCGCTCTATCCTACTGAGCTACGGGACCACGCGGCGCACACATAGCCGCTTATCGCCGCTTCGCCAAGACCGGTTCAGGACATCCCTAAGACCGGTTGAGACTATTTGCTCATCCTCGTTCAGGCCACCAGCGCCGTCTCGGCCAGCTTGACCCAATAGCTGACCCCATGCGGGATCGCTTCGTCGTTGAAGTCGTAGGCCGGGTGGTGCAGCCCCGCGGAAGGGCCGTTGCCAAGGAAGATGAATGCGCCCGGCCGTGCCTCCAGCATGTAGGAAAAATCCTCGCCGCCCATCAGCGGCTGGATTTCGCGGTGCACCTGCGCATCGCCTGCCACCGTTGCTGCGATATCGCCTGCGAAAACCGTCTCTTCCGGATGGTTGAAGGTAACCGGATAATTGTCCTGGTATCTCACCTCGACGGTGACGCCGAAGGCGGCTGCGATGCCGGCGCAGATGTCGCGCATCCGCTGCTGCGCTTTCTGGGCGATCTCCTTTTTCAGCGTCCGCACCGTTCCGGCGATCTCGGCGGTCTCCGGAATAACATTATAGGCGTCGCCGGCGTGGAACTTCGTCACCGACACGACCACGGATTCGATCGGATCGATCGTGCGCGAGGCGATCGTCTGCAAGGCTCCGACCAATTGGCTGGCCGCGATGATCGGGTCGATGGTGCCATGCGGCATCGCGGCATGGCCGCCCCGCCCCTTGACGGTAATGGTGAACTCGGCCGTCGCCGCCATCACGGCGCCGGGGCGGATGGCGAACTGTCCAACCGGCAGTCCGGGCATGTTGTGCATGCCGAACACCTTCCGGATACCGAACCGGTCCATCAGGCCGTCCTTGACCATTTCGTTGCCGCCGCCGCCGCCTTCTTCGGCCGGCTGGAAAATCACCGCGACGGCGCCGGCGAAATTGCGGGTCTCCGCCAGATATTTGGCGGCGCCGAGCAGCATGGCGACATGGCCGTCATGACCGCAGGCATGCATCTTGCCCGGAACGGTCGAGGCATAAGGCGCGCCGGTGATCTCCTTGATGGGCAGCGCATCCATGTCGGCGCGCAGACCGACGGTTGTCCCTTCGCCCTGCCTGCCCTTGATAAGGCCGACGACGCCGGTCTTGCCCAGGCCCGTGACCACCTCGTCGCAACCGAACGCCTTCAGCTTTTCCTCCACGAAGGCAGCCGTCTCGAAGACATCGAACCCGAGTTCCGGCGTCTGATGCAGATGACGGCGCCATCCGGCGATTTCTTCCTGCATTTCGGCGGCGCGGTTGAGGATTGGCATGACTTACACTCGCTGTCTGGCGGGCCGTGCGGCCCGCAACGTCTCAATTGTGATCGCCGGCGCTTTGCCATGTTCACGTCACATAGGCTAAATAGCACCGGTATGACGACCAATGCGGTCGGCCGCCAGGAAATGCTCCGTGGCCAAATCTTACGGAGCCTGATGCGACTACGGCAAGAGCGATTTCGGATTTCATGATGAACTTCAGGCCTTCCTTCAAAACCGTGGCTGCAGGAATCGCGGCGCTTTTGGCTGTAGCCGGTCCGGCACTGGCCAATCCGTCCATTCTTTTCGACCTCAAGAGCGGACAGGTTATTTCCCACACCGACGCTTTCAAACGCTGGTATCCGGCGTCTTTGTCGAAGCTGATGACCGCCTATGTCGCCTTCCGCGCCCTCGAAAGCGGGGAAGTGAAGCTCGATTCGCCGATCAAGATGACCAAGCACGCCGCAGCCGAGCCGCCGTCGAAGATGGGGCTGAAGCCGGGGACCGTCATTCGCCTCGACAATGCACTGAAGATGATGCTGGTCAAATCGGCCAACGATATCGCCATGGCCGTCGCCGAGAATATCGGCGGTTCGCAACCGGCCTTCGCCGCGCGCATGAACGCCGAGGCAAAGCGATTGGGCATGGTTGGCACGCATTTCGTCAACCCCAACGGGCTGTTCTCGCCGGAACAGTACACGACTGCGCGCGACCTGGCGCTGCTGGTCACCGCGCTGCGCCGCGATTTCCCCCAATACGATCCGTGGTTCTCGATCGAAGGCCTCGCCTTCGGCAAGAAGACGATCCCGAACTACAACCTGCTGGTCGGCCGCTATCCGGGTGCCGACGGCATGAAGACCGGCTTCGTCTGCTCGTCCGGCTTCAACCAGATCGGCTCGGCGACACGCAACGGCCGCACGCTGGTGGCGGTGATCCTCGGCGAACAATCGGCGGTCAGCCGCGCCGAAGCCGCCGCGCGCATGCTGGATGTCGGCTTCGCCGTTCCGACGTCGGGCACCACGACGATCGCCACGCTGCAAAGCTACGGCGACACCACCTCGGTCAACGACATGCGCGCCGAGCTCTGCGAGAAGAAACCCATCGAAGAGCAGTCCGAAGCGGTCGCGATGGGCGACAAGGAAGCGCCGAAGTCGCCTTATCAGCAGAAATTGCAGAACCCCACGCTGGTGGCCGTCGCCATCGGCGGGGCGACGGGACCGCTTCCGAAGGCCATGCTTGACCAGGCCGGCAACGAATATGCCGACGTGCCGCTTCCTGCCTGGCGGCCCGATGTGCCGCCGCCGCCCGGCGCCGAACCGATCATTCCAGGCCTGACGGCTGCGGCGCGGGACGACAGCGCCGATGCCAGACAGGCGTTGCGCGGGCTTTACTGATTTATGGGTCCGTTCCCGATTCCTGTATCGGTGCTGACCGGCTTCCTCGGCGCCGGCAAGACGACGCTGCTGAACCGCCTGCTGAAGGACCCGGCGCTTTCCGACACCGCCGTCATCATCAATGAATATGGCGATGTCGCCATCGACCATCTTCTGGTCGAACAGGCGTCCGACGGCATTATCCAGCTTTCCGACGGGTGCCTTTGCTGTACGGTGCGCGGCGAACTGGTCGACACGCTGGCCGACCTCGTCGACCGGCTCCAGACGGGCCGCATCCCAAAGCTTTCGCGCATCGTGATCGAGACCACCGGCCTTGCCGACCCGGCGCCGGTGCTGCAGTCGATCATGGGCCACCCGGCGCTGGTGCAGGCCTTCCGGCTCGACGGCGTCGTCACCCTGGTCGACGCCATCAACGGTGAGGCCACGCTGGACGCCCATGTCGAAGCGGTCAAACAGGTCGCCGTGGCCGACCGGCTGGTCCTCACCAAGACGGATATGTGTTCCGACACGGTAGCACTGGACCGGTTGAAGGACAGGCTGTTGCAATTGAATCCCGGCGCACACGTGATGCACGTGGGCGCGGCCGACGCCGTTTCCCTGCTCGATTGCGGACTGTACAACCCGGCCACGAAGAGCGCCGATGTGCGGCGCTGGCTCGGCGAAGCCTCCGCGCACGATCATGCTCACGGGCATGACGGCCACGACCACCATGCGCACGACCACGGCCCGCACGGGCATCTTCACCCCCACGACTCGCGCATCCGCACCCACACGCTGGTGCATGACGGCCCGGTACCGTTTTCCGCCATCGGTATGTTTCTCGACCTGCTGCGCTCGACCCAGGGCGACAAGCTGCTGCGCATGAAGGGCGTCATCGAGCTTACCGACGATCCGTCGCGCCCGCTGGTTATCCATGGCGTGCAGAAAACCCTGCATCCACCGGCGCGCCTGCCGCAATGGCCGGACGACCGGCGCGGCACGCGGCTGGTGCTCATCACGCTCGACATGCCGCCAGACTACGTCCAGCGCCTGTTCGCAGCCCTGACCGATTTGCCCGCCGTGGATACGCCGGACCGGGCGGCGCTGACCGAAAATCCGCTGGCGATTGCGGGACGGTGAGGCCTGCACGGCCTCGGTTTTCCTCCACCGTTCGGGGGAGGTGGCCCGAAGGGCCGGAGGGGGCAGGTTCTTTATCGGCCTGGGGGCCCCCCCCCCCCCACACCACGGGCCCCCCCCCCGGCCGGGGGGGGCGGGGGGAGGCCCCCCGGGCACCGCGCCCCATGGCCCCCCCCCCCGCGGGGGGGGGGGGGGGGGGGCGGGGGCCGGCCCCGGCGTGGGCGCGCCCCCGCGGGGGGGGGGGGGCGGCCGGGCGGCGGGGGGCCCCCCCGGTTCTTTATCGGCCTTTCCCCACCCGCCTCGCTACGCTCGGCACCCTCCCCGGGACGGGGAGGGAAGGTCAGTCGCCCCGTTCGACCAGAAACCTGTGCCCGCCGTCCATGGCGGCGGCCTCGACAAGCTTGTGCCCGTCCTCGGAAACGAAGGCAGGAATATCGACCCCGGCAAGAGGATCGGTCGTCTCAAGCCACAGCCGGCTGCCCGGCTTCATTGAGGCAAGGCGCTTGCGGGCCATAAGGACCGGCAGCGGGCAGTTCAGCCCCTTCAGGTCGTAGACGGGAATGCTTGCAGGCAAGCGCGGCCTCAGCCGCCGAACATGCCGAGCAGGCGCTTCTTCAGCTTGGCCGCCGTACCCATCTCGCTCTGCGCGGTCTGGGTCTCGGTCGGAGGCGCTGCCTCGACCGGAACGATGGCGGTCTGCACCGGCGCTTCGGCTGCCTTCTTCTTGGCTTCGGCCGCTGCAATAGCCTGCGCCTTGGCCGCTTCCTTCGCGGCCTTGGCCGCGGCGATCGCTTCAGCCTTTTCGCGTTCGGCCTTCTCCTTGGCCGCCTTTTCGGCGTCCAGCGCCGCCATCTTGCGGCCGGCGGGCGAATCGATGCGGCCCATGCGCGAGGTGACGCTCACCGAACCGTCGGCATTGAGCGACGGCGGCTCCATGGAGACGCGTTCGCCGCGGGCCCGCCGGCGCGTCCAGTCCGAAACGATGCCGGCTTCCTTGATGCCGGCGATGGTCGGCTTCGGCGCCGGATTGTCGCCCTTCATGGCGCTCGCGAAAGCCGCGTCATACTTGCTCTGATATTCGCCATAAGCGACTTTCAATGAATCCGGCTGGGTGCTGGACGGGCAGGCCCCGGTCGGATTGAAAGTCGAACCCTCGGGCGCAACCTGGTTGAAGACATAGCGCTTCTCGCAGACATCGACCTTCGGCGGCACCTTGGTGATCTCGAAATTGTCGTAGCCGACCTTGAGCATCTTCCAGAACTCGTAGTTCGGGTCGTTGCGGTAGCGCGCCATGTTGGCGGCGGTCATCCGGAACGGGAACGCCTGGATCTGGAATTCGGTCTGCCCACCCTGGAAGGCGTCGCGGCCGAACGCATAGATTTCCTCGATCTGCGGATCGGTCATCGAGTAACAGCCGGACGACGAACAGGCCCCGTGCACCATCAGGTTCGCGCCGGTGCGCCCGTTGGCACGGTCGTAGGCGTTGGGGAAACCGATGTTGAAGGCCAGATGGTAGCTGGATTTCGGGTTCATCTGCGAAGGCTTCACCGTATAGAAGCCTTCAGGCGCCTGGCGATCGCCCTCGGTGTATTTCGGTCCGAGCTTTCCCGACCATTTGCAGATCTGGTAGGTCGCGATGATGTCGTAGCGGCCGTTGGTCTTCTGTTTCCAGATTTCGACGGCGTTTTCTTCCTTGAAGACGCGCGCCATGATCGGAGCGTTGCGGTTCATGCCCTTGGCGCGCATGGCAGCCAGGATTTTCTCCGGCAGCTGCTTGTTGGCATGCTGTGGTGCGAAATCGGTCACGGACGAATTGGTGCAGCCGGCGATACCGACGGCGGCGACGAGAAATCCTGTACGGACAAGCTTGGCGAACATGAGTCCCGGAATCGTCTTTCTTGGCGCCACGGCCGTCTGCCGCGGCTGCTTTGTCAACATCGACGGACCCTAAGCCCGTTAACCTTGAAAATCTGTTACCGCAAGCGCAGCCCGCTTTTCTCACGGCAATGTCATTGAACGTAAAGCGGCGGCAATTTTGTGGCAAAAGCGGTGGGCTTTGCCACATTTAAGGCTCTGCCAGCGCACCTCGCCCCCCTGAACCGTGTCCTAAAGGCTACGGCCCATGGCGAGATACTTTTCCCTGCGCTGCTCGCGGAAGTCGGTGTTGGCGCCGGCGAACTCCTGCATCGTCTTGGCGAGCAGCTCGCCTGTCGTCGCGATGACCTTTTCCGGCGCCCGATGCGCACCGCCGAGCGGCTCCGGCACGATGCCGTCGATGATCTTCAGGTCGAGCAGATCCTGCGCGGTGATCTTCATGTTGGTCGCCGCGTCGCGCGAACGCGTCGTATCCCGCCACAGGATCGAGGCCGCTCCTTCCGGCGAGATCACCGAGTAGATCGCGTGTTCCAGCATATAGACGCGGTTGGCGGTGGCGATGGCAATGGCCCCGCCCGAACCGCCCTCGCCAATGACCACCGAGACAGACGGTACTTTCAGGCCGAGGCAGGCCGACGTAGAGCGGGCGATGGCTTCTGCCTGGCCGCGCTCTTCCGCGCCGACGCCGGGATATGCGCCCGCCGTGTCCACCAGGGTCACCACCGGAATCTTGTAGCGGTCGGCCAATTCCATCAGCCGGACCGCCTTGCGATAGCCCTCCGGCCGCACGGAGCCGAAATTATGCTTGAGCCGGCTGGCGGTGTCCGAGCCCTTTTCCTGGCCGAGAACCGCTACGGATTCGCCCTTGAACCGTGCGAATCCTCCGACCAGCGCCTGGTCTTCGCCGAAATTGCGGTCGCCGGCCAGAGGCGTGAAATCGGTGAACAGGCCCTTGATGTAGTCGAGGCAGTGCGGCCTGTCGGGATGGCGCGCCACCTGCACCTTCTGCCAAGGCGTCAGCGCCTTGTAGGCGTCGCGCAGGGCATCCATCGAGCGCTTTTCCAGCCTTGCGATCTCGTCGGCCACGTCGACCGCCTCGCCGCTGTCGGCCAGCTTCTTCAGCTCAATGATCTTGCCGTCGAGGTCCTGGACCGGCTTTTCGAAATCGAGATAGTTGTACATTCGTGAGGATACCGATGCGCCGGATGAAAAGACTGCGGAAACGTCAAGAAACCGTTTCCGACCGGAGAAACGTGGCTTTCACATAGCGGCAGTGGGCCTAGTCGGCAAGCGGATGATGCTCGCTGACCAGCCGCACAAGCCGTTCTTCAAGCACATGCGTGTAGATTTGCGTCGTCGATATGTCGGCATGGCCAAGCAATTGCTGTACGGCCCGCAGATCCGCTCCGTTCTGCAGCAGATGGCTGGCGAAGGCATGGCGCAGCACATGCGGGGAGATTTTGGCCGACGCGATCCCGGCCCGCGCCGCCAGCCCTTTCAGTTCGCGGGCGAAAACCTGCCGGGGCAGGAAACCGGTGTCCGAACCGGCCGGGAAAAGAAAAGCGCTCTCCGCGAAGGCCGGAACGCGCTTGCGCGCCGCCAGCCACGCCTTCATGGCCGTGCGCGCCTTGGCCGACAGCGGCACCATGCGCTCCTTGTCGCCCTTGCCCCGCACCATGAAGAAGCGGTCGTCGCGTTGCGCCACCGTCACCGGCAGGCCCACCAGCTCGGATACGCGCAGGCCCGTTGCGTAGAGCACCTCTACCAGCGCGTGCAGCCGCAAGGCAGACAATGCGTCGCCGGTGCCCTGGGCCGGGTCACCGGCCTCCAGCGCCGCGCGGTCCAGCAGCCGGCCGGTCTCGGCCTCGCCCATCGTCTTCGGCAGCGGCCGGTTCTTGCGCGGACTGTCCAGCGTTCCCGTGGGGTCGTCCTGACGCAGGCCTTCCGCATAGAGGAATTTGAAGAACTGGCGCAGCGCCGAAAGCTTTCGCGCCTGCGAGGTCGGCGCGAAGCCGCGCGCGGCTATGCCGTCGAGATAGGCCCGCAGGTCGGCCGAGGATGCATCGGCCAGGCCGGAAATCTCACCCGCCGCGTCGTCGAGGTCGCGGCGGTAACTGGCCAGCGTGTTTTCCGCCGCGCCGCGCTCGGCGCTCATCATTTCAAGGAAGGCTTCGATGCGGGCGGCGCTGTTCATGGCTTCGGGTTGAGTTTCTCCGGCGGAATGCGGACCGAGAGTTCCGCCTGCTTCGGCTCTACGAATGTGGCGAGCGCAAGCATGGCGCCATAGACGACGCCAGCCAGCACCGCGAGCGTCACGACAATGCGGAACAGTGTCGGCATGCTTTTTATGTGCCCGTCTTGTTGTGCACTTCGTTTCGACCCCGTCCCGTTATGAGACGCCAAATCCGCCATTTCAAGGGCAATGCCCCCAGCCGGAAGCGCGCCCCTGCTTGACGCAAACGGTCTTTTCATGTCGAAACGCGCTCGATGAGGCCCTTGGGGTCCGGTCTGGTCCAACTCGAATGAATGCGCAGACGGCAAAGCAGTCGAACGACGAACGCCCCGCCCTGGTCGGCAGGCTGGGGTTGCGCTCGATTGTCTTCGTCGGCCTGATGGGAGCCGGCAAGACGGCCATCGGCCGCAAGGTCGCCAGCGCGCTGTCGCTGCCTTTCATCGACAGCGACCATGAGATCGAAACCGTGTCGCGCATGACCGTCCCCGAACTGTTCGAGCGCTATGGCGAGGCCGAATTCCGCGCGCTCGAGCAGCGGGTGATCCTGCGCCTGCTGGAGACCGGGCCGCAGGTCCTGTCGACCGGCGGCGGCGCCTTCATGAACGCGCAGACAAGGGAAGCCATCGCGGCTCAGGCCGTGTCGGTATGGCTCAAGGCCGACGTCGATCTCCTGATGGAACGGGTGTCGAAGAAACAGAACCGCCCGCTGCTCAAGAACGACAATCCGCGCGCCGTGCTGGAGCAATTGATGAAGGACCGCTACCCGGTCTATGCCCATGCCGACATCACGGTGCCGACGCGCGACGAGCGCAAGGAAATCATCGCCGCCGAGGTGATCGAGGCGCTTGAGCGCCACCTCCCCGCCGCCGGAGCAAGCCAGCCATGAACGACGCGCGAAATGAGCCTGCGGACTCCCCGGTCATCGTCAAGGTGGGTCTGGAGGATCGCGGCTATGACATTTTGATCGGCCCCGGCCTGCTGGCTCGCGCTGGAGAAGAGATTGCGCGCCGCCTTCCTGGCAGCCGCGCGGCCATCGTTACCGACGAGAATGTTGCCGCGGCGCATCTCGCCACCCTGCAGGCCGGCCTTGAGCGGGGCGGCGTCGCCTCCGCCGTCATCACCCTTCCGCCCGGCGAAAAGACCAAGAGTTTCGCCCATCTCCAGGAGGTCGTCGACGGCATCCTTGCCGCCAGGCTGGAGCGCCGCGACAGCGTCGTGGCGCTGGGCGGCGGCGTGGTGGGAGACCTTGCCGGTTTCGCCGCCGGCATCGTGCGGCGCGGCATGAATTTCGTGCAGGTGCCGACTTCGCTGCTGGCGCAGGTCGATTCCTCCGTCGGTGGCAAGACCGGCATCAACAGCCCGCGCGGCAAGAACCTCGTCGGCGTCTTCCACCAGCCGAAGCTGGTGCTGGCCGACACGGAAGCGCTCGACACGCTGCCGCTGCGCGAATTCCGCGCCGGCTACGCCGAGGTCGCCAAATACGGCCTCATCGACCGGCCGGACTTCTTCGCCTGGCTGGAGAAGAACTGGCAGGATGTGTTCGCTGGCGGTGCGGCCCGGATCGAGGCGATCGCGCAATCCTGCCGCGCCAAGGCCGAGGTGGTGGCGCGCGACGAATTCGAGACCGGCGACCGCGCGCTGCTCAATCTCGGCCATACGTTCGGCCATGCCCTGGAAGGCGCCGTGCAGTATGACGGCGCGCGGCTCGTCCATG
Source organism: uncultured Mesorhizobium sp. (assembly GCA_965649745.1). Taxonomy (GTDB): domain Bacteria; phylum Pseudomonadota; class Alphaproteobacteria; order Rhizobiales; family Rhizobiaceae; genus Mesorhizobium. The sequence continues at coordinate 22,344 of CBFGLW010000004.1, forward strand.
GTGAGGGCGTTGCCATCGGCATGGCGCTGGCGCATCGATTTTCGGCCCGCATGAACCTCGCCAGCCCGGACGATGCAGCGCGCGTCGAGGCGCATCTGCAAGCGGTCGGGCTGCCGTGGCGCATAGCCGACATACCCGGCGAACTGCCCGGAGCGGAAGCTTTGCTCGACTTCATCGCCCAGGACAAGAAGGTCACCCGCGGCACGCTCACCTTCATCCTGACCCACGGCGTCGGCCAGTCCTTCATCGCCAGGGACGTGCCGGCCTCCGAGGTGCTGGCCTTTCTGAAGGAAAGCCACTCCGCATGAACGGTCTCGGCTGGATCGTTGCCGGCGCGCTCGTCATCCTGCTGGCTGTGGCCGCGATCTTCCGCAAACCGCTGCTCGCCATTTTCGATCTGGAACTGGCGAGCCGCAAGCGCCGGCGCCTCACCCAGCAAGAAACCCGCGCCATCATCCAGCGCCTGCGCAGCGAGACGCAGGCGATGAAGGACGACCGCAACCGGGTCCAGGCGCTGCTGGCGCTGCGCGAGAGGGAAATCTCGGATGTCATGGTCCATCGCACGGCCATGCGCTCGGTCAACGCCGACAACCCGCCCGAAGCGGTGGTGCGCGAGGTCCTGCAGAGCCCGCATACGCGCATGCCTCTGTGGAAGGGGTCCCTCGACAACATCGTCGGCATCCTTCACGCCAAGGATCTGCTGCGCGCGCTCAACGATGTGGGCAACGATTTCTCCAGGATCGACGTCATCAAGATTGCCTCGAAGCCGTGGTTCGTGCCGGATACCACCAATCTGGACGCCCAGCTCAGCGCATTCCTGCGCCGCAAGGCGCATTTCGCCATCGTGGTCGACGAATATGGCGAGGTCGAAGGAATGGTGACACTGGAAGACATTATCGAGGAAATCGTCGGCGACATCGCCGACGAGCACGATATCGAGATGCAAGGCGTCAAGCAGGAGGCCGACGGTTCGGTCGTGGTCGACGGTACCGTGCCGATCCGTGACCTCAACCGGGCGCTGGACTGGAACCTGCCGGACGAGGAGGCGACCACCATCGCCGGCCTCGTCATCCACGAAACCCAGTCGATTCCGGAAGAGCGGCAGGCCTTCACCTTCCACGGCAAGCGCTTTGTCGTAATGAAGCGCGACAAGAACAGGATCGCGAGATTGCGGATCCGGCCGGCAACGGAAGCAGTTACGCCTCCTTCGCCTCCGCTACGGAGAGAAGGCGACTGAGCGAAAGGACTGCAGGCATCTTGCCCTCTAAACGGGTCGAAGAACGCTCTTACCACTTAACCTTTTCACCCGGCGCAGCGGGCTCTATCGCCAGCGCATGCAGCCCGGCCTTCAATTCTCCAGCCAGCAAATCGTTGACGGCGCGGTGGCGCTGCAACCGGCTCATGCCGGTAAAGGCGGGCGCGACGATGCGGATGCGGAAATGCGTCTCGCCGGTGCCGTCGAACGTCGCGTGATGCCCACTTTCGACATGGTGATGGCCGGCATGAAGATGGCTTTCGTTGATGACGGCGAGCCGCTCCGGCGAAAACGCCCGGGTCAACTTCTCTTCGATCGCTGTCTGTCTGGACATTGCTACCTTCCTTCACCACATAGGCTGCATCGCCGCGGCCGATTTTGCGCCACCCATTTTGCGCCGCATCCACCGCGATTCAGCGGTTAGGGCGATCGATACAAAAATGTCAATTCTTGTTTCGCATCCGCGAACGTCCCATAGATGGGGTGCGATGAAGGCCTATCCAAAATATTTCGAGAAGATCCGCATCCGTCCCGAGAAGGACGCGGAGCTGAAGTCGCGCGCGCCGGTCTGCCAGTGGGACGGCTGCAAGGAGCCGGGCACCCACAGGGCGCCTGTCGGCCGGATGAAGGAAGGCGAGTATTTCCGCTTCTGCTTCGACCACGTGCGCGAATACAATAAGGGCTTCAACTATTTTTCCGGCGTCTCCGACAGCGAGATCGCCCGCTTCCAGAAGGAAGCGCTGACCGGGCATCGCCCGACCTGGAAGATGGGCACCAGCGGCAGCACCCGCTCGGCTCCTGATTTTGCCCAGCAGCGTTCCGGCCGCGCCGGCTACCACAATCGTATGCGCGATCCGTTCAATCTGTTCAACGAAGGACGCGACCGCGGCGCCCCGCGCGAGCGCAAGGCCAAGCCCCTTGAGGCCAAAGCGCTGGAAACGCTTGGCCTTGACGTAAAGGCGACTGGCAAGGACATCAAGGCGCGCTATAAAGAATTGGTGAAACGCCACCACCCCGACGCCAACGGTGGCGACAGAGGTTCGGAAGACCGGTTCCGCGACGTGCTTCAGGCCTACCGCGTGCTCAAGCAAGCGGGCCTGTGCTAGGTCGCAGGCCTCGAGGCACTTTTCCAACTATCATCGGGTTGGAAAAGGTTTTATGACCGCCCCCGGACAAAAGTGGATTGCCGGCGAAGCGCACCGCCTCGCCCGTGGAGACGTTGAGACGTTATGAACAAGGTCGATCGCGACATCGCCAACCTGCCCGACACGACGGTGTCGGTGAAAGACAAATTCGGCTTCGATTCCAAGATGGTCGTGCCGGCCTATTCCGTGGCGACCGAGCATGTGCCGGACATCGACCCGGATTATCTGTTCGACCGGCACACGACCATGGCGATCCTCGCCGGCTTCGCCTTCAACCGCCGCGTTATGGTTTCCGGCTATCACGGCACCGGCAAGTCGACCCACATCGAGCAGGTGGCCGCCCGGCTGAACTGGCCGATGGTGCGCGTCAACCTCGACAGCCATGTCAGCCGTATCGACCTCGTCGGCAAGGACGCCATCGTCGTGCAGGAGGGTATGCAGGTCACCGAATTCCGCGATGGCATCCTGCCATGGGCCTACCAGCACAATGTCGCGCTCTGCTTCGACGAATACGATGCCGGCCGCCCGGACGTCATGTTCGTCATCCAGCGCGTGCTGGAATCGTCGGGCCGGCTCACCCTGCTCGACCAGAGCCGGGTCATCCGCCCGCACCCGGCCTTCCGCCTGTTCGCCACCGCCAACACGGTGGGCCTCGGCGACACGACCGGCCTCTACCACGGCACCCAGCAGATCAACCAGGCGCAGATGGACCGTTGGTCGATCGTCACCACTCTGAACTATCTGCCGCACGACAATGAGGTGGCCATCGTCCTCGCCAAGGCCAAACACTACCGCGACGCCAAGGGCAAGGAGATCGTCAACAAGATGGTCCGCGTCGCCGACATGACGCGCTCGGCCTTCATCAATGGCGACCTGTCCACGGTCATGAGCCCGCGCACGGTCATCACCTGGGCCGAGAACGCCGAGATTTTCGGCGATGTCGGCATGGCCTTCCGGCTGACCTTCCTCAACAAATGCGATGAGCTGGAGCGTTCGGTCGTCGCCGAGTTCTACCAGCGCGCCTTTGGCGAGGACCTGCCTGAAAGCGCCGCCAACGTGGTGCTGGGATAACAAGGGCGCCTATGGCCGGAGCCGGCGACAACACGCGCAATAAACCGAAGACGGGGCAGGAAGCCGACAGCTTCAAGCGCTCGCTCACGGTCTGCATGCGCGCCATCTCCGGCGACAAGGAGATGGAAGTCGGTTTCGCCAAGGACCGGCCGGCGCTAGCCGGCAACCGCGCGCGCCTGCCCGAGCTGCCGAAAAAGCCATCCAGGAGCGATATCGCCGTCACCCGCGGGCTCGGCGATTCCATGGCGCTCAAGCGCGCCTGCCACGATGCCCGCATCCATCTGAAGCTGGCGCCGGAAGGCAAGCAGGCGCGTGCCGTATATGACGCTGTCGAGCAGGCGCGTGTCGAGGCGATCGGTTCGCGCATGATGGCAGGCATCGCCGACAACATCGGCTCGATGCTGGAAGACAAATACGCCAAGGCCAATCTCGTCGATGTCCGCGACAAGGACGACGCACCGGTCGAGGAAGCCCTTGCTCTCATGGTGCGCGAGAAGTTGACGGGCCGCGCCGCGCCGAAGAGCGGCGAGCGGCTGGTGGAGCTGTGGCGCTCCTGGGTGGAAGAAAAAGCCGGCGCCGATCTCGACGGGCTTGCCGACAAGCTCGACGACCAGCAGGCCTTCGCCCGCATCGTGCGCGATATGCTGGCCTCGATGGAGATGGCCGAGGAACTGGGCGACGACCAGGAAACCGAGGATTCGGAAAACGACGACGACAACCAGCCGCAGGGCGAGGAACAGAGCGAGGAAGGCGGCGAGGACGATTCAGGCGGCGATGACTCGCAATCGGACGACGCCGAAGCGTCGGACGACGACCAGGATACGGCCGAGACCGAAGCCGCCGATGCAACGTCCGAAGACCTTTCCGACGAGGACGATGCGGATGCCGAGACACCCGGCGAGGCCCGGCGCAACGACAACCCGTTTGCCAATCTGCCGAAGGAAATCGACTACAAGGTATTCACCACCGCCTTCGACGAGACCGTAGGCGCCGAGGAGCTCTGCGACGAGGAAGAGCTGGACCGGCTGCGCGCCTTCCTCGACAAGCAGCTCTCCAATCTGCAGGGCGTGGTGGGGCGGCTCGCCAACCGCCTGCAGCGCCGCCTGATGGCGCAGCAGAACCGCTCCTGGGATTTCGATCTCGAGGAAGGCTATCTCGATCCAGCGCGGTTGGTACGCGTCGTCATCGACCCGATGCAACCGCTTTCGTTCAAGCAGGAGCGCGACACCAAGTTCCGCGACACGGTGGTGACGCTGGTGCTCGACAATTCGGGCTCGATGCGCGGCCGGCCGATCACCGTCGCCGCCACCTGCGCCGACATTCTCGCCCGCACGCTGGAGCGCTGTGGCGTCTCGGTCGAGATTCTCGGCTTCACCACCCGCGCCTGGAAGGGCGGGCAGGCGCGCGAGAAATGGCTGAAGGAGGGCAAGTCGGCGAATCCCGGCCGCCTCAATGATCTGCGCCATATCGTCTACAAATCCGCCGACCATCCATGGCGGCGCGCACGCCGCAATCTCGGCCTGATGATGCGCGAGGGCCTGCTGAAGGAGAACATCGACGGCGAGGCGCTGATGTGGGCGCACCAACGCCTTATCGGCAGGCCGGAGCAGCGTAAGATCCTGATGATGATCTCCGACGGCGCACCGGTCGACGACTCGACACTGTCGGTCAATCCGGGCAACTATCTGGAGCGGCATCTACGCGCCGTCATCGACCTGATCGAGACCCGCTCGCCGGTCGAGCTGCTCGCCATCGGCATCGGCCATGATGTCACCCGCTACTACCGCCGCGCCGTCACCATTGTCGACGCCGAGGAGCTTGCCGGCGCCATGACCGAGCAGCTTGCCTCCCTGTTCGGCGAGGAAAGCGCCCGCGACATGCGCCGCGGCGGCTTCAGGCGGGCGGGATGAAGGCGGCCGAGCTGGATATAGTAGACCCCCTCTCCGCCTCGTTTCACTCGGTACCTCTCCCTCGTTCCGGGGGCGAGGACGGGAATCAAGTTGGACACCCATCCTCGCCCCTCACGAAGTGGGGGAAAGGTATCGCGCGAAGCGCGACGGAGAGGGGGTATTTTGCCAAGCTTCTACTGGCGTCTTTGCTTTACTTTCCACTCCTTGGCCTCCCCTCCGCCGCCGAACGCAACTCAGTCGAAACCGTCGAAATCTCCGCCCGCCCGATCGCCCGGTTCCACATCGGCCATGAGGAAAGCCGGTTCGGACCGCTGGAATTCGTCGGCGGTCTGGAAATGACCTCGCCGTCACGCGATCTCGGCGCGCTGTCGGCCTTCCGTTTCCTCAAGCCCGGCAGCGATTTCATCGGCGTCGCCGACACCGGCTTCTGGTTTTTCGGCAGCATCGTCCACGATGCGCAGAAACGTCCGTCAGGCGTCGAAAACTTCACCATGCAGCAGATGGTCGGCGCTGACGGTCAGCCGATCGACCGCAAATGGGAGGTCGACGCCGAGGGGTTGGACGTCAGGGACGGCGTCGCCACGGTCGGCTTCGAGCGCAATCATCGCATCGCCCAGTTCAGGATCGACCCGCGGAACATGAAGGCGCCTTTCCGCGAGCTCGATTTTCTCGTCCCGGCAAGGGAACTGCGCCAGAATCGCGGCTTCGAGACGGTCACCCATTCCGCGCCCGACGATCCCCATCAAGGCAGCTTGGTCGTCGTGTCGGAAAAAAGCCTCGACAAGGCCGGTAACATCTTCGCCGCCATCATCGAGGGGCCGCGCAAGGGCATCTTCACTGTCAAGCGCAACGGCGAATTCGACATCACCGATGGGGCTTTCCTGCCGGGCGGCGATCTTCTGCTGCTGGAACGCTCATTCTCCATCGCCTCTGGCGTGCGGATGAGGCTGCGCCGCATCGACGGCGCCAGCATCGCCGAAGGCAAGGTGGCGGACGGCCCGGTGCTGCTGGAAGCCGATATGGGCTATCAGATCGACAATATGGAAGGCCTTGACGTCTGGCGGCGCGACGACGGCGCCCTGATGGTGTCGCTGATGTCGGACGACAACCATTCGATCCTGCAGCGCAACCTCTACCTCGAATTCATCCTGCATCAGGACTGAAACGCCGGCGTCTTCCTTCCCGATCACATTCTGTTTCGGTTGTCGTCATTGGACCGCTCCGGCCGTCCTTGGGACATGCGACGCCGCCGGCAACCGCTTGCCGGTGCAGGCGTTCAGCATCGGACAGCCGAAAGGAGAAGACCATGCTCAAGGACAAATCCTCGACCGCCATCGTCGCGGTCTCCGACATTGCCCGTGCCACGGCGTTCTATCGCGACACGCTCGGCCTCGATATTACCGACGACAGCATGGGCGAGGTGGTGGTTTTCCGCACCGGTGACACCTCGCTCGTCGTCTACCGTTCGGACTCCGCCGGCACCAACAAGGCCAATGCCGTGGTCTGGGGCGTCGGCGACGAGATCGACGGCATTGTCGCCGATCTCACTGGAAAGGGCGTTACCTTCGAGCACTATGACGGCATGGAATTGCAGGGCAACATCCATGTCGCCGGCAAGATGAAGATGGTCTGGTTCAAGGATCCGGACGGCAACATATTGCACCTGAACAATATGTGACGGACGGCTTCACGTCTTCGTTGCAAGCCAGATGATATGGCGCGCGCCGCGCTTGCCCGTGGCGCGCACCTTCACCTCTTCGACCGAAAAGCCGGCGCGGTTCAGCCGGCGGGTGAAGCCGGCATCGGGCGCCGACGACCACACGGCGAGAATGCCGCCGGCTGTCAGCGCGTTCCGCGCCCTGGCCAGCCCGGCGAGATCGTAAAGGCGGTCGTTTGCCCGGCGGGTCAGGCCTTCGGGGCCGTTGTCGACATCGAGCAGGATGGCGTCGTAGCTGGCTTTCGCCTGCGCGATCGCCGCGCCCACATCGGCCTCGTGGATCGAAACGCGCGGATTGTCCAGGCACCCAGCGAAAATCGCCGCCATCGGCCCGCGCGCCCATGAAACGACGGCAGGCACCAGTTCCGCCACCTCGACCCGCGCATCGGTGCCGAGCCCAGCCAGCGCGGCGCGCAGCGTAAATCCCATGCCGAGACCGCCGACGAGGAACTTCGCCCGTTTGCGCAAGCCGACCCGCTGGCAGGCCAGGCTGGCGAGCGCCTCTTCGGAGCCGCTCAGCCGACTGTTCATCAATTCGGTCGTGCCGAGCATGATGGAGAATTCGCTGCCGCGCTGCTTCAGCCGTAGTTCGCCTCCGCCATCCGGCATTTCGGCCTTGTCGAGCTGAACCCAGGGGATCAAGCGGCGACCGTCTTCTGGCTCCAGCGGGCGGCGATCAGCCGATAGGGGATCAGCGCGAAGACAGCGATGATCAGCTTGACCGACAGGTCGCCGAGCGCCCACGAGACCCAGCGCATCGTCTCGATCGGCAACACGCCCATCAGCGGCGCCATCTCCAGAGCAAAGGCATCGTTCGGGCCGACAAAAGCGAAACCTGCAGAAAACGCCACCGAGAAGAACACCGCTGTATCGACCACGGAACCGGCCAGCGTGCCGAAGATCGGCGCGCGCCACCAGCTCTGCCGGCGCAGCCAGTTGAACACCGTCACGTCCAGCAATTGCGCCGTCAGGAAAGCCGTTCCCGATGCGGCGGCGATGCGCACCAGCCGGTCCGCCGCGGTTTCGAATTCGATCAACCCCGCCCGGAACAGCAGCGGCGGCATCAGGATCGAACAGACCACCGCCGTCATGAAGCCGACGAACACGATCCGGCGCGCCACGGCCGGGCCGTAGCGGCGATTGGCAAGGTCGGTGACCAGAAACGCGAACGGATAGGTGAAGGCGCCCCATGTCAGGATATCGGCAAGCGAAAGGCCGCCGACAGTGCCTTGCACCGGGAATTGCACGAGCACGTTCGACGCCACCACGACAAGCGCCATGGCGGCCACGAAGGGCATGTAACGGGAAAAGAAGTTCATTTTTTTATCCTGGGTAATGGAACCAGCGGAGCGAAATCTTGCTCCCGGAAAGGCGGTCGTCCCCCGCCTTGAACGGATCAGGCTGCGGTCTGCTCGGCCTGCTTCTTGGCGATCTGCTTCTTCAGCAGGCGCGCCTTCTGCGACAGCTCGGCCGCGTCGGCCTTGGCCAGGAAAGCGTCGAGGCCGCCGCGATGCTCGACCGAACGCAGCGCGTTGGCGGAGATGCGCAGACGCACATTCTGGTTCAGCGCTTCCGAGATCAACGTCACATTGACGAGATTCGGCAGGAAACGGCGCTTGGTCTTGTTGTTGGCGTGGCTCACATTGTTGCCGGTCAGGACGGCTTTGCCGGTGAGTTCGCAGGCGCGGGACATGATGCTAACCTTCAATAGTGTCGAACCAAACTTCGTGCCCGCGCCGGTCGGCGCGCGGTCTTCCTGAAGCGGCCCATGGAAAAGTTGGCGTTCCATAGTGGCATTTGGCCGGGGCGTCAAGCCGCCGAGTGCCCGGACAGCCGCCGCAACTGGCCCCGCATCCACATTAATGTCGAATTTGGCCGCTTGAAAGGCGGTGACGGGACTGATCGCAATCCCCTGCGGCTTGCGGAAAACGACAAGGATTATCCGGGCATGGCAGGGCTGGCGAACCTCCTACTCGCGGCGCTCGTGGTCACTGTGCCGGCCAGAGGCAAGCAAGGCGACCATTCCTTCACCGGTGACTACTCGGTGACTTTCCTCGGTTTGCCGGTGGCGAGCTCCACCTTCAACAGCACCTTCAAGGATGGCGCCTATTCCGTCAAAGGAGCGTTCTCGGCCTCCGGGCTGGCGCGCCTGTTCGACGACACCAAAGGCTCGATCAGTTCGTCCGGCCGCATCGACGGCGACGACATCATTCCGAACCGCTTCCACAGCTCCTACACCTCGGGCAGGAAATCATCCACCATCGACGTCCGTTTCCAGGGCGGCAACGTCGTCAGCACCGAAGTGACGCCGAAGCCGAAGCGGCGCGGCAGCGACTGGCTGCCGATCGGCGCCCCCGACCTCAAGGGCGTGGTCGATCCCATCGCCGCCACCGTGATCAGCGCCGAGAGCCTGGAAAAGGTCTGCGGCCGCACGGTCAAGATGTACGACAGCGAAATGCGCGCCAATCTGAAGCTGACGCACGATTCCTCCGGTTCCATATCGGTGCAGGGCTACGAGGGGCCGACCGTGACCTGTTCCATGCGCTTCGAACCGGTGTCCGGTTATCGCAAGGGTCGCAAGGCGCTGGAATTCCTGCGCAGCAAAAGCCGCATCATGGTGACGTTTGCGCCCTTGGGCGAAACCGGGGTATACGCGCCCATCTACGCCACCGTCGGAACCCAGATCGGCACCATCACCATCCGCGCGCGGCGTTTCGAAGTGACCAAGTAGGCGCCTGGCGCGCCGCCGGGGGGCATATGGGGCGCGCGACACTGATCGGCTTCTCGGCGGTGGCCATGTGGGCGCTGCTGGCGCTTCTCACCGATGCATCCGGCTCCGTGCCGCCCTTCCTGCTTTCGGCCATGACCTTCGCCGTCGGCACTTGCGTCGGGCTGGCGGCTCAATTGTTTACGCCACGGCCCGAAAACGCGGAAAGAATCCCGCCGCAGGTCTGGCTGATCGGTATTGCCGGCCTGTTCGGCTACCATTTTTTCTACTTCACCGCGCTGCGCAACGCGCCGGCGGTGGAGGCCAGCCTCATCGCCTATCTCTGGCCGCTGCTGATCGTGCTGGGATCGGCGCTGATGCCGGGCGAGCGGCTGGCCTGGAACCACATCGCCGGCGCCCTGCTCGGACTTGCCGGCACCTTCCTGATCGTTACGCGCGGCGGCGGCCTCTCCTTCGAGGCGCAATACGGTTTCGGCTACGCCATGGCGGCGGTCTGCGCGCTACTATGGTCGGCTTATTCGCTGCTGTCGCGGCGGTTTCCGTCGGTGCCGACGACAACCGTCACCTGGTTCTGCGCCGCCACCGCCATTCTGTCGCTCCTCTGCCATTTCGTGCTGGAGGAGACGATCCTGCCGGCAACGAGTGGGCAGTGGCTGGCCGTGCTGGGTCTCGGCCTGATGCCGGTGGGAGCTGCCTTCTATGCCTGGGACATCGGAGTCAAGCGCGGCAACATCCAGGTGCTCGGCGCCGCCAGCTACGCCGCGCCGCTTTTGTCGACGCTGGTGCTGATCACCACCGGCTTCGCCGAGCCGTCCTTGCGTATCCTCGCGGCTTGCATTCTCATCACCGGCGGCGCCGTGCTGGCGGCGAAGTCGCTGCTGTTCCGCGGCCGGCAACCTTTGAAGGGCACACAGCCATGATGCCGTTTCCCGGAGGCCTCGAAGCGACGCCCAATGCCACCCTTTTGTTTTCGCTGGCGGCGTCCGCGCTCAACCTGGCGGCGATCGGCCGGCAAACCACCTTCATCCGCTCGCTCATCAAGACCCTGTCAATCTTCCTGCTGGCCGTCCTGGCTGTCGTTACGGACGGGCCATGGCTTCTGGTGCTGGGCCTGCTGCTCAGCGCTGCCGGCGATTTCGTGATCTCAAGAGAAGGCGACCGGGCATTCATGGGCGGGCTGGTCCTGTTCCTGCTCGTCCATTTCGCCTACATGGCCTTGTTCGTCAGCAGGGGAGAAGGGCTGGCGCTTCCCGCGGCCGAGCCCTGGCGGTACGTGCTCGGACTGGCGCTGATCCTTGCGCCTCTCGCCTTGCTGGCCGTCGTCAGGCGCCATGCCGATCCGGGCATGAAACTGCCCGTCACCGTCTATGCCGTCGTCATCATGGCGATGGGCCTGTGCGCGCTTACGGTGAAGGCCCCCCTGGTGCTGGCGGGAGCGGTGCTTTTCATGATCTCGGATTCGATCCTGGCGCTTGAAAAATTCGTCGTGCCCGCAAACCCCGCCTACACATGGATGCAGCATGCGACCTGGATCACCTACTACGGCGCGCAGCTGGCGATAACGCTCGCCTTTCTCCTTTAGGCCTGACCGTTCGGCATCCAGCCCGGCGGAGCCATCTCGAACTGCGCGAAATCGAAGCCCGGCGCCACCGTGCAGCCGACCAGCGTCCAGTCGCCGAGGCTTTTCGCCGATTGCCAGTGATTGGCCGGCACCACCGCCTGCGGCCGCTCGCCCGCCGCGATATCGATCCCGAGCCTGCAATCGCGAACCGTCCCGCCATCCTCGCAGATGGAGAGTGCCAGCGGCGTGCCGGCATAAAAGTGCCAGACCTCGGCGGCATCCCGGACCCGGTGCCAAGCGGAAACCTGTCCGCGTTCGAGCAGGAAATAGATCGCCGTCGAATGCCCGCGTCCGCCCTGCGGCGCGTCGCGGAAAGTCTCGGCATACCAGCCGCCCTCCGGATGCGGCTGCATCCCCAGCGCGGCAATGATCTGCTTCGGTTCCATTGAGTGCCCGCCTGATCAGAAATGGTCCTTGCGTTTCCTGATCTCGGCGAACACCGCGTCGTTAGACGCATCTTCCAGCCCGAGGTTCCTGCGGATCGCCGGATCGGCCCAGCGCAGGAACGGATTGGTCGCCAGCTCCTCGCCGATCGTCGTCGGCAGCGTCGGCCTGCCCTCCGCGCGCAGCGCCTCGATCTTCTTCGCCCGCTCTTGTAGGAGTACGTTATCCGGATCGATGGTCAGTGCGAAGCGGGCGTTGGCCAGCGTATATTCATGGCCGCAATAGACGACCGTGTCCTGCGGCAGGTCGGACAGCTTCTTCAGCGACTCGTACATGACCTCCGGCGGCTTCTCGAAAAGCCTGCCGCAACCGAGCGCGAACAGCGTGTCGGCGGTGAAGACCGCCTTCGACTGTGGGAAATAATAGGAGACATGGCCGGCCGTATGGCCCGGCGTCTCGATCACCTCGATCTCGTCATTGCCGAAGGCGACGGTCGAGCCCTCCGCCACCGTGTCGTCGATGCCGGGAATCTTCTCCTGCTCCGCCTGCGGACCGACGATCTTGAGGCCGAAGCGATCTTTCAGCGCGAGATTGGCCTCGACATGGTCGGCATGGTGGTGCGTCGTCAGGATCAGTCCCGGCGTCCAGCCGGTGCGCTCGATGGCCGCCAGAATGGGCGCCTCTTCCGGCGCATCGATCAGCGCCGTCTCGCCGGTTTCGGGATCGTGCACAAGCACGCCGAAATTGTCGCTGCGGCACATGAACTGCTCGACCTGGATCGCCATCGTCTTTTTCTCCTTTTTCTGCCGCAGAGATAGGGCGCTCCGCCGCCCGTGTCATCCCGCTTTCGCCTTCGGCGCGCCAAGGTCATTCAACTTTGCCGCATCATGGGTTAGCGTCCGGCGCATGCATTCGGACATTGTCGATCTCCGCTCCTTCTACGCCAGCCCGCTCGGCAGTCTTGCCGAACGCTCGATCACCATGGCGCTCTCGGCCATCTGGGTGAACGTGCCGAACGAACGGCTGGTCGGCCTCGGTTATACGCTGCCATGGCTCGAACGGTTCGGCGCCGATGCCGAGCGCGCTTTGGCCTTCATGCCGGCGACCCAGGGTGCGGTGGTGTGGCCGGCGGCCGGGCCGGTGGCGACCGCGCTGGTCTTCGACGAGGAACTGCCGCTGGTCGACGCCTCGATCGACCGCATGCTTCTCGTCCACTCGCTGGAGCATGCGGAAAACCCCCGCGAGACGCTGAACGAGATATGGCGTGTGCTGTCGCCGGCCGGGCGCGTCGTCATCGTCGTGCCGAATCGCCGCGGCGTCTGGGCGCGCTTCGAGCACACCCCCTTCGGCACCGGACGGCCGTTTTCGCGCGGCCAGCTCACCGAACTGCTCCGCGATGCCAATTTCACTCCCGCCGCCTGGTCCGATGCGCTTTACTTTCCGCCCTCGCAACGGCGTTTCATGATGCGCTTTCAGGGCGTGCTGGAGCGCATGGGGCGCCGTGCCTGGCCGATTTTCTCCGGTGTCATCGTCGTCGAAGCCCAGAAGCGGCTCTATCAGGGCGTGCCGGTGGCGCAGCGCGCGTCGCGACGCGTCTTCGTGCCAGTTCTGTCGCCGCAGGGCGCTGCCGGCCTGGGACGTCAGGGGCGCAGGCCCGCGACATGCCGGAGCGCGGTTTAAATGAGTGAAGAAAATGGCGCGGCGGTGGAGCCCAGCAGTCTGCGCGAGCAGATTTCCGCGATTCGGCAGGCGCTTGCCGGCTCGCCGGTGCGAAGGCGGCTCTACTGGGCCGCCACCGGCATCTTTGCCGTCGTCATCGCCACAGCCTTTGGCCAGATATTGCTTAACCGCTGGAACCAGCCCTTTTACGACGCTATCCAGCGGCGCGACCTGCCGGGCTTCCTGCATCAGCTGATGATCTTCGCCATGATCGCCGGCGGCCTCCTGCTGCTCAATATCGCCCAGCAATGGCTGAACCAGAGGCTGCGGCTCCGCTTGCGGCAAGCGCTGACGCTCGACCTGATCGACCAGTGGATGCGGCCGAACCGCGCCTTCCGCCTCACCCATGCCGGCGTCATCGGCGTCAACCCGGACCAGCGCATGCAGCAGGATGCCGGCCACCTCTCCGACCTGACCACCGATCTCGGCGTCGGCCTGCTGCAGGCCTGCATCCTGCTCGCCTCCTTCGTCGGCGTGCTGTGGACGCTGTCCTCCGGTTTTGTCTTCCACTTCGGCGACAGGTCCATCGCAATCCCCGGTTACATGGTCTGGGCAGCGTTCCTCTATGCTGGGCTCGCTTCCCTGATCAGCTGGCTGGTCGGTCGCCCGCTCATCCAGCTCAACGGCGACCGCTATGCCCGCGAGGCAGAGCTTCGCCACTCCATGGTGCGGGTCAACGAGCACATCGACGCCATCGCCCTTGCCCGGGGCGAACCGGACGAAAAGCGGCGGCTGGAAACCGACCTCGGCTCCGTGTTGACGGCGATGCTGCGCATCTATGGCGCGCAGATCAATCTCGGCTGGGTCACCGACACCTATGGCTGGATCACAGTGGTGGCTCCGATCCTGGTCGCCTCGCCGGTCTATTTCGCCGGCGATCTCAGCTTCGGCGGCCTGATGATGGCGGTCGGCGCTTTCAACCAGGTGCATTCGTCGCTGCGCTGGTTCGTCAACAACATCGGCGGCATCGCCGACTGGCGGGCGACGCTGATGCGCGTCGCCGACTTCCGCATGGCGCTAACCGAGACCGACGGCCTCTATGGAGACGAAGAGCGCATCGAGATCGCCGAGAACAAGGACGACGCACTGACCTTCGACGGTCTGGAGATCGTCGCGCCCACCGGCTGCATCAGGCTGAACGAACCGAAGACGCGCATCGAGGCCGGCGAGCGCGTTCTGATCACCGGCGATCCCGGCTCCGGCAAGACGCTGCTGTTCCGCACCGTCGCCGGCCTTTGGCCATGGGGTAAGGGCCGCATCGGCCTGCCGGCGGGTGATGCGCCCATGTTCATTTCCCGCACGCCCTATTTTTCGCCAGGCAGCCTGCGCGAAGTCCTGAACCGCTCAGGCAAGGCCGAAAAGATCGACGATGCGGCGATGAAAAAAGCGCTGGCCGCGGTTGGCCTCGACCGGCTTTCCGACTCGCTCGATCGCGACGCGCGCTGGGAACACGAACTGAGCGACGACGAGCAGCGCCTCCTCGCCTTCGCCCGGCTGATCCTTCACAAACCGTCCTGGGTCATCATTGACGAGGCACTGGACACGTTCGACGGCACCCAAACGAAACAGATTCTCGCCGCCATCGACAGGAATCTGCCCAAATCGGCGGTCGTCAACATCGGGCGCAGCCAGCGGAACTACGAGTTCTTTCCTCGAACGCTGGATATCGTCAAGGATACCGCAGGCCCCGCCTTGAAGCCGCCGCAGGTCCGTCCCGGCGCTATCGAACCGCCGCCAAAGACGGTGAAGAAGCGGAAGAAATAAGGCCAATTCACCGCTGAAGCCGGCTGGCTACCCCACCGCCCGCTCGAGCTCGCGCCCGATATCCTCGATGTCGTACGGCGTCATCTGATAGACTTGGTTGATCCAGTTGCCGAACAGGAGATGGGCGTGCGAACGCCAGCGGTTAAGCGGCGGATTGCGCGGGTCGTCGTCGGGATAATAGTCGTGCGGTACGGCGATCTCGACGCCGGCGGCGGCGTCGCGGTCGTATTCCTCCTTGAGCGAAGTGGAATCGTATTCGATGTGGTTGAACATGTAGAGCCGGTTGCCTGTCTTTTCGGCCAACATGCAGGGGCCGGTCTCGTCCGAATCCATCAGCAGGTCGAGGCCCTTGCCGGACGGAATGTCAGAGGCGCGCACTTCCGTCCACCGCGAGACCGGGATGGCGAAGTCGTCTGAGAAACCGGCCAGATAGGGTGAGGCCGGCGCATGGTTGTGGTGGCGGAAGACGCCGAAGGCCTTCTTCGCCAGCGTGTGCTTGGGAATGCCGTGAAAATGCCAGGCGGCGGCCATCGCGCCCCAACAGATGAAGAACGACGAAAGCACATTCGTCGTCGTCCAGTCGAAGATACGCGTCAGCTCGTCCCAGTAGGTCACGTCTTCGAAGGGCAGCAGCTCGATCGGCGCGCCGGTGACGATGAAGCCGTCGAACTTGCGGTGCTTCACCTCGTCCCAGGTCTGGTAGAAGCTGATGAGGTGGTCCGCCGAGGTGTTCCGGGCCTTGTGGTTGCCGATGCGCACCAGCGTCAGCTCCACCTGCAGCGGGCTGGCGCCGATCAGCCGGGCCATTTGCGTCTCGGTGCGGACCTTGTTGGGCATGAGGTTGAGCAGGCCGATCTGCAACGGCCGGATATCCTGCCGCAGCGCCGTCCTCTCGTCCATGATGGAGACGCCCTCATGCATCAATATTTCCCGGGCGGGAAGCTGATTGGGTATCTTGATGGGCATGGGCACACTCCAACAAAAAAGACCGGCGGCGAAATCGCGACCGGCCCTGCGGATTTTGTGCTCCACGGTCCTTTAGCGATTTTTTTAACGTGGCTGCAAGCCGACCGGCCAAATCACCACGGGACTGACGCGTCTTTTAGAACCACTGCGACTTGACGTCAATCATTCTCGCCGGGCAGTCACAAGGAGCATCGCTCTCGACATCGGCCCCGCCCGCCTGTATTCCCGCAGCGGCCTCGGCATGAGACCGTGAACGGACAGTCACGATGGATCAGACACAGGACAAATCGCGTCCCATCCCACGCGCGGGCATCATGGATATCGACGCCTATGTGCCGGGCAAAAGCGCGGCGCCCGCCGGCATCAAGCTGCACAAGCTGTCGTCCAACGAGAATCCGCTCGGCGCGTCTCCCAAGGCAATAGAAGCCGTTCGCAACGTTGCGGAGCGGCTCGAACGCTATCCGGATGGTTCCTCGCTGAAGCTGCGGCAGGCTATCGCCGACACGCACGGGCTGAACCTCGCCAACGTGCTCGCCTTCAACGGTTCGGACGAGATTCTGGCGCTTCTCGCCCGCATCTATCTCGAGCCCGGCGACGAAGGCATCTACAGCGAGCATGGCTTCCTCGCCTATCCGATCTATATTCGCAGCACCGGCGCGACGCCGGTCGTCGCCAGGGAGAAGGACGAGCGCACCGACGTCGACGCCATACTGGCGGCGGTGACGCCGCGCACGAAAATCGTCTTCCTCGCCAATCCGAATAATCCGACCGGCACCTACCTGCCGTTCGACGAGGTGCGCCGCCTGCACGCCGGACTTCCGAAGAATGTCCTTCTGGTGCTGGACGCTGCCTATGCCGAGTTCGTCCGCCGCAACGACTACGAAGCCGGCGTCGAACTGGTGGCAGGCAACGAGAACGTCGTCATGACCCGCACCTTCTCCAAAGTGCATGGCCTCGGCGGAGCCCGCATCGGCTGGTGCTACGCGCCGGCCACCATCGTCGCCGCCGTCGAGCGGGTCCGCGACCCGTTCAACGTCAACGCCATGGCCATCGAGGCAGGCGCCGCCGCCATGCGCGACCGCGTCCATGTCGAAAAAAGCGTGACGCATAACAGCGAATGGCTGGACTGGCTGACCAAGGAACTGACGCAGCTTGGCCTGCGCGTCACGCCCAGCGTCTGCAATTTCATCCTGATCCATTTTCCCGACGATCCGGCACAGTCGGCGGCGAAGGCCGACGAGTATCTGACGGCGCGCGGCTTCATCCTGCGCCGCGTCGCAGGATACGGTTTTCCCAATGCGCTTCGCATGACCGTTGGAACCGAAGAAGCGAACCGCGGCGTCGTCAGCGCGCTTTCCGCATTCCTGAAAAGCTGAAGCCATGCCCGAACCGCTTTTTGACAAGATCGCGCTGGTCGGCATCGGCCTTATCGGTTCCTCGCTGGCGCGGGTCATTCGCCGTGAACATCTGGCTGGCCATCTCGCAATTTCCACCCGCAGCGAAACCACGCTCAAGCGGGCTGAGGAACTCGGCCTCGGCGACAGCTACACCACGAATGCCGCCGAAGCGGTGCGCGACGCCGATCTGGTGATCGTGTCGGTCCCGGTCGGCTCCTCCGGCCAGGTGGCGCAAGACATCGCCCCGGCCCTGAAGCCCGGCGCCATCCTCACCGATGTCGGTTCGACCAAGGGTTCCGTCATCGCGCAGATGCAGCCGCATGTGCCGCCCGGCGTCCATTTCATTCCCGGCCACCCGCTGGCGGGCACGGAGAAATCCGGCCCTGACGCCGGCTTCGCCGACCTGTTCGAGAACCGCTGGTGCATCTTCACGCCGCTGCCTGATACCGACCCGGCGGCGCTGGAAAAGCTTTCGGAATTCTGGCGCCGCTGCGGCTCCAATATCGATACGATGGACCCGCAGCATCACGACATGACACTGGCCATCGTCTCGCACCTCCCCCACATCATCGCCTACAATATCGTCGGCACCGCCGACGATCTGGAATCGGTGACCAAGAGCGAAGTCATCAAATATTCGGCCTCCGGTTTCCGCGATTTCACCCGTCTCGCCGCCTCCGACCCGACCATGTGGCGCGATGTCTGCCTGCACAACAAGGACGCGATCCTGGAAATGCTGGCGCGATTCTCCGAGGACCTCGCCTCGCTGCAGCGGGCGATCCGCTGGGGCGACGGCGAGAAACTGTTCGACCTGTTCACCCGCACCCGCGCCGTCCGCCGCTCGATCATCGAAGCGGGCCAGGACATCGATGCGCCGGACTTCGGCCGTCAGGCGGTGGAGCATCCGTCAGGCAATAGGCAGTAGGCAATCGGCAGTCGATGATCCGACTGCCGATTGCCGAGTGCCTATTGCCGATCTGCCGACTGCCTATTCCACCGGCTTGATCCGCCCCAGCGGAATGAACCCCAGCGATGCCTTTCCCTTCACAACCCTGAGCGGCATCGACGTCTGGTTGCCCAACATGGCAAGCGCCGCGAACCCCTGCTGGATTTCACGATCCTTTTCCGGGATCGCCTTGGCCAGAATGGCCGCCACCGCGTTCGGATTGCTCAACCTGATCGTCAGATTGGCGTCGATCAGCCCCTCTGCATCGACGGAAACCGGACCGGCGACGCCGATCCGCGCCTCGCCGGACCACAGTTCGAGACTGCGGAATTCGACCGACTGGCCCCGCAGGCTGCGCACCTTGTTGCGCAGCGCGACGAGCCCGTTCCTGATCGTGGCCTCGGCGCTGCCGTCCAGCGGTGGCAGTTCGCGGCCCTCGATTGCGGCCGGATCGATCTGTAGCCCGCTGAAGGAGCCCATATAGTCGAGATCCTGCCCATTCGGTTGCAGCTGCGCGTCCGCGGTCGTGGCGCTGAACAGCGAGACTGGCTCGCCGTCCTCGGGGTCGGTCTGGCCCGAAAGGCCTTCGGCAGATGCATCCAGCCCTCCGGTGAGCGGCCATGAAAGCTTCGATTTGACCTCCAGCCTGTCCCAGTCGAGCCAAAGGGGCGGCGTGCCGGGGGCGGTCGTTCGCAAGGGGCCGTCAAGCTCGACATTCGGCAGGAAGAAATTGGCCAGGCTGGCCGAGGCGTTGAGCCCGCCCGCCGAGGCCGCGATATTTCTGGCATCGTCCTGATAAGCGAGGCTGTCGCACGTCACCGAGAAGCGCAGCGGGTAGCCGCCCACCTGCAGGTTGACGCAGTCGGCCTGGGCGCCTTGCGCCTCAAGCGCGGCGATGGAACGGGCGGCTTCGGCCTTGACCTTGTCCGCCGCCCAGAACCAGCCGGCGCTGTAGAGGCCAAACAGGACAACCAGCGCCAGAACCAGCCACAGGAGACCGCGGCGGCGTCCAGGCCGATGCTCTTCACTTGACGTCATGCTGTAGCTCTCATTAACCCGTTGCTTTCCGGCTGTTTTCGGGCAACCGCCCGATTCGGACGCATCCATTCTGTCACACAGGCTTGCGCATATGGGCGATTTTTGGGTTTTTGGCTACGGTTCGCTGATCTGGCGGCCGGGCTTTGCCCATGTCGAGACGCGCCGCGCGAGGCTTTACGGCTATCGGCGCTCGCTGTGCGTCTATTCCTTCGTCCACCGCGGCACGCCTGAAAGACCGGGGCTCGTCCTCGGCCTCGACCGCGGCGGCTCCTGCGTCGGCCTGGCCTTCCGCGTTCCAGGCGAATTGCATGGCGAGGTCATGGCCTATTTGCGCGAACGGGAGCTGGTCACCAGCGTCTATCTTGAACGCCGGCTCGCAGTGCGCCTCGAAACCGGCGTAACTGTCGAAGCCGCCGCCTATGTCGTCGACCGCTCTCACGAACAATATGCCGGGTCGCTGGATGAGGCCGAGGCGGCGGCGTTCGTCAGCGGCTCGGTCGGAAAATCGGGCCGCAACGAAGATTATCTTACCAGCACGATCGAGCATCTGCAGGCCTTGGGAATCCGCGACCACTGGCTGGAAGCCGTGGCGGCGCGGCTCGCCGATTCGTGATCGGCCGCGCGCCGAAAGCGGCCATCCGTCTTTGAACTTTCGTGCGGACAACCTAGTTTCTGGCGGTGGAATGATTCCCGACAGGAGACTTGTCTTGCAGAAACGTCGACTCGGTCGCACGGACCTTGAAATCGCACCGCTGGTTTTCGGCGGCAATGTCTTCGGCTGGACCGCCGACGAGAAAACCTCGTTCGATCTTCTGGATCGCTTCGTCGATGCCGGCTTCAACACTGTCGATACGGCCGATGCCTATTCCCGCTGGGTCCCAGGCAACAAGGGCGGCGAATCCGAAACCATCATCGGCAAGTGGATGAAGAGCCGGGGCAACCGCGACAAGATCGTGGTCATCACCAAGGTCGGCTCAGACATGGGCCAGGGCAAGAAGGACCTGTCGGCCCCCCACATCGAGAAAGCCGTCGAAGCCTCGCTGAAGCGGCTGCAGACCGACGTCATCGATCTCTATCTTTCGCACTGGCCCGACCCCACCGTTCCCTATGAGGAGACGCTGGGCGCCTATCAGAAGCTCATCGAAAAGGGCAAGGTTCGCCACATCGGCGCATCGAACCTCGATGCCGGGCAGCTGCGCGCGGCGCTCGACGTGGCCAGGCTGCGGGATCTGCCGCGCTATGAGGTGCTGCAGCCCGAATACAATCTCTACGACCGCGCCTCCTATGACGGCCCGCTGCGCGACCTCTGCATGAAGGAGGGTCTCGGCGTGATCACTTACTACAGCTTGGCCAGCGGCTTCCTCAGCGGCAAATATCGCAGCGCCGCCGACCTCCGCAAAAGCGTGCGCGGCGGTGGTGTGAAACGCTATCTCGATGCGCGCGGCATGCGCATCCTCGCCGCTCTCGACTCCGTTGCGCGGCGCCACAAGGCCGCGCCCGCAGAAGTGGCGCTGGCCTGGATCGTCGCCCGCCCAGGCGTCACCGCGCCGATCGCCAGCGCCACCAGTCTCGAACAGCTGGACAGCCTGGTGAAAGCCACGTCCCTGCAGCTGGACTCGGCCGACATCGACGAACTGGATTCCGCCAGCACCTGAACGACGGGTCAGCCGGCCTTGGCCGCCCGCAGCTCCGCCAGCCGCTTGAACGCAGTTGGCGGCATCGGCGGCGGGTTCGGCCCCTCAGCCGCCTCGACCAGAAGCGCGTCGCAGGCGGCCTCGGTTTCCGAGACCAGCCGCTGCATGAATTCTTCCTTGTCCAGCCCCGCCGGGATAGGCGGCAGGAACCGCGCCTTGATCGTGCCCGGATAGCGCAGGAACTTCCGGCGCGGCCAGTAGAGGCCCGCCACATGGGCGACCGGCACCACCGGCACGCCAAGCTGCGCGTAAAGCTCGACGATGCCGTATTTGTAGGCGGGCTCATCGCCCGGCGCGCGGCGCGTGCCCTCGGGATAGATGATAAGCTGGCGCGGATTGCGCGCCATTTCGGCCTTGGTCGCCGAGACGACCGCCTTCAGCGCCCGCGAGCGGCTGCCGCGATGGACCGGGATCATCCGCATCTTGAGGATGTACCAGCCGAAGAACGGGATCCACGTCAGTTCCCGCTTGAGGATGTAGAGCGGGTCGTCGAGAAAGGGAAAGAAGGCGATGGCGTCCCAGAACGACTGGTGCTTGGGCGCCAAGATGAAGGAACCTTGCGGCAGGTTCTCAAGCCCGGTGATCTCGCTCTTCGTCTTCGCGATCTTCTCGTAGAGCCACATGCAGGTGCGCGACCAGAATTTCGGCACGAACCAGGCGCGGCTGCGCGGCGACAGGAAATAGTACGGCGTCCAGAGGATCATCTGGACGATCAGATTGGCGTAGAAGACGATGTTGAACGCCAGGGAGCGGAGTTGGAGCATGCCGGGAAGCCACGATGAGACAGGGGGCGTCGTACACCATGCGCAGGGAAAAAGGAAAGGCCTAGACGGTTGCGCCGCCAGGACGTGCGGCAGGCGGCGTTATTGAACGGCGGGCTGTATCCCGGCGATGGTCACGCCGTCCGGCGTCGGCTTGAGCGGCAGCACGCCGCGCGCCAGGGCGACCAGGTATTTGTTATATTCGGTGAACAGCACCCGCAACGCTTCCGGCTTGGTCAGCCATTCGCCATTCTCGAGATTGGAATTCACCACCGGATAGGGCTCGAGCCTGGCGTCGCGCAAAAGCCGTCCCATCTCCAGCAGCGTGCGCGGCATGTGATAGTTATTGGTGACGAGGATTACGCTGCCATACGCATGGGTCTCGACCCATTTGGCGCTTTCCTCGGCATTGCCGATCGTATCCAGCGCAGCACGATCGATGTCGACGCAGCAGGAGAAGAGCTTCTTGTCGCCGCCGGTGGCCTTCTGAAGCTGGCGGCGGCTCGCCGAAGGATGCACACCGCTGATGAGCAGGCGCTCCCCCTTGCCCATGGCGAGCAGGCTCATGCCGGCATCGAGCCGCGATTGCCCGCCGGTCAAAACGATGATCGCATCTGCCTTCTGCGGATCGGCGGGCGTGGCGAGATGGCTGACATGGTTGGCGAACCAGCCAAAGCCGATGCCAAAGGCCAGAGCCAGGGTCATGCAAGTCAAAAGGATACCGCGCGCAACAGGCCATAGCCGCACCCGCCCGGGCCTCGCCCCGGCCATCGATGCCGCGTCAATCGTACCGATCGATTCGCGCCCGTCCATCGTCTCAACATATGTCCTGAAATGCGGCGTTTGCTAGGGCGGCTCCGCACTTTCCGTTAAATTCTCTGCCTCTTCGTGATCTTTGATCCTGCATGGCGCTATCCTCCGTCCGTCTGGCGAACATCGAGGTCGCTCAGATAAGCGACAACGGTGACGTGCGATGTCGCCGCCGTCAGCACCCCGATCACCCCCACCATCAGGATAACGCCGAGATAGCCGGCCGAACCGATGGCGAAATTGCCGAACAGCGCCGCGGCCTGGTCCGCCTGAGGCGTTGCAAGGTTTCGCGAGGCCCACCAGGAAAAGACGATGAAGACCGCGATCGCGGCGATCCCTCCCGCCGCGGCGCCTTTCATGCCGGTGACGAGGAAATGGCGACGGAACTGTCGCGCGATGAAGCGCGCCTCGGCGCCGACGAAATGCAGCACCTCGATGATGTGTCCGTTGCCGGCCATGGCGCCGCGCGTCGCGAACACCACCGTCAGCACGGTGGCGGTCAGCATCAGCGCCAACACACCCACGCCGATCGTCACCGTGGTGCGGGCCATGGCGACCAGCCGGTCCACCCAGGTGCGGTGATCGTCCAGCGCCGCACCCGGCACCTTGCTGGAAAGCGCAGTACGCAGGGCGTCGAAATTCGGCGGATTTGCCTGGTCGATGGTAACGATCACTAATCGGGGCACAGGCAGCTCGTCGATGTTCAACCCAGTGCCCAGCCAGGGTTCGAGAAGCCTTGCCGTCGCCTCGCGATCCACGATGCGGGTTCCGGTGACGCCAGGCATCCGGCTGGCCAGTTGCGCCGCCTCCCCGAGCGCTTTGTCCATGTCCAGGCCATCCGCCGGCTTGATCTGGATCGTCGCCTCGCGCGCTATCTGGGTTTCCCACACCGAGGCGGTGTCGCGCACCAGCGTAACCGCGCCGAAGGCCAGGCACGACAGGAAGGTCATGATGGCGATGACGGCGACCAGCGCGCGGCCGGCGATGTTCTGTTCCGGCACGATCGGCGCGGTGCGGCGCTGCGAGCGCGGCTGCTGCGGCTCGGCGACGGCAGCCTCGTCCTCCAGCGGTTCGGTGAAAAGCTCAGTCATAGATGTCGAGCCTGCCGCCGGCGAGGATGAGACGACGCGCATCCACCTGCTCCATCAGGCCGAGGTCGTGGGTGGCGATCACCACCGCCGTTCCCAGCCGGTTGAGTTCGATGAACAGCCTGAGCAGCCGTCGGGCGAGCTGCGGATCGACATTCCCGGTCGGCTCGTCGGCGAGCAGGATTTCCGGCTGCTCGATGAGCGCGCGGGCGATGGCGGTACGCTGCTTTTCGCCGCCCGACAGGACCGGCGGCAATACATGCATCCGCTCACCCAATCCGACCCATTTCAGCAGCTCCGTCACGTCCGTGCGGTAGCTCGATTCCTCGCGTCCGCGCACACGCAGCGGCAAGGCGACATTCTCATAGGTCGTCATATGGTCGAGCAAGCGGAAATCCTGGAAAACGACGCCGATACGTCGCCTCAGATAGGGCAGTTCGGCCCGTGTGATGCGCGACCGGTCCTTGCCGAAAACGGTGATCAGACCCCGCGTCGGCTTCAGCGACATGAACAAAAGGCGCAGCAAGGTCGTCTTGCCGGCGCCGGATGGGCCGCTGAGGAACTGGAAGGAACGCTCCGGTATCTGCAGCGAGATGTCGCGGAGTATCTCCGGACCCATGCCATAGCGGAGGCCGACATTTTCAAAGCGGATCACGTACGGCGACCTGAAATTCTAGGATCGATTCCAACGAGCAGAAAACTGCTCGATTTCTTAAAACGACCATCGGCCGCCATGGTTAACGGACGATTAATGAACGCTTGTTTTCGAATCGTCAAACGAGCCTCGGTGGTGAAGCGTTAACCATTAGCGTTTACGCAAAAGAAACGGAGAGCGAAAAGGGCCAGCATGGCTGACAGGCAGAGCGCACGCCCGGTTTCCGGCGAAATCATGACGGCGCCGGAGGATCGGCCTTCAGCGGCTGCGGCTTGTGGCCCCACCGTCGCGACCGTTGACGTCGTCGATGCCGATTATGAAGTGCTGCCTCGCTTCGGCCGCCGAAACGGCCATCGAAGCGTCGCCGATGGCCCCCCAGCACCTGCGCCCACGGAAACCGTCATTGCCGCGCAAGGCATGGACATGCTGCGCAAGAGCGCTGCGTCCGCGCCTTCGCTTCTGGCCACACGCGGCGGTCCGATCTTCTGGACAGCCGGCGCTTGCGCGGTCTTCGCCGCCTTCTGGATTTCCGGCGGCCACGTGCTGGTGCGGGGCGCGGCCGCGGCGCTGGCGCACGAGCCGCCTGCGCTGCTCAGCCTCTCCTCCATCACCTCGCGGGTGGACCTGTCCGGTCAGAAGCCGGTGCTTTTCGTCGACGGCGAGGCCGGCAACGACGGCGCGGAGGCCTCGGTCCTGCCGCCGCTCGAAATCCACGTCACCGCGGATGACGGCAGCGTCACCCGTTACCGTTTGGGCACGTCGGGCCGTCTGCTCGCGTCGGGCGAACGATTTGCCTTTTCCAGCCGGCTCGAGGTGCCTAAGAACGGGGTGAGGAACGTCTCCGTGGCGTTCGCCCGCTAAAGCCGATCGTCCGGGAGTCATCATGCCAATCGTCCGCGGCAAGGATATCGAAGTGCTTTTTTCCGCCTCGGCGATAGCCCGGCGCAATCTTGAACTGGCCAAGGAGATCGCAGGGCACGACTATCATGACCTGCTCGTCATTTCAGTGCTGAAAGGTTCGTTCGTCTTCGCCGCCGATTTGATCCGCGCCATGCACGACGCCGGCCTGTCGCCGGAAGTCGAGTTCATCTTCATTTCGAGCTATGGCGCCGGCACCACCTCGGGCGAGGTGAAGGTGCTGCGGGACATCGACAACGACGTCGCCGGCCGCGACGTGCTTCTGATCGACGACATCCTGGAATCGGGAAAGACGCTTGCCTTCACCCGCGAGCTGATGCTGTCGCGCGGCGCCAGGAGCTGTTCCATCGCCGTTCTTTTGGACAAACGCATGCGCCGCCAGACCGCGCTCAATGCCGACTATGTCGGCTTCGACTGCCCCGATTACTTTGTCGTCGGCTACGGCATGGATGTCGGCCATGCCTTCCGCGAGCTTCCCTTTGTCGGCGTCGTGCGCGGCGCCGCCTGATTGCGGGCATCTCAGTAAAAGTTTAACGACTCGCCGCGAATATCCGCGCCATGGCAAAGCTGTTGATCGTCGAGGACGACGAGTCCGTCCGCATTCTCGCCGCCCGCGCGCTCGAACGCGCAGGGCATTCGATTGATGTGGCCGCCGACGGCGCGCAAGGACTGGCCTCGATCCGCGCCGCCAATGGCGGCTATGATCTGGTCGTCTCCGACATTCGCATGCCGGAAATGGACGGTATCGAGATGGCCAAGACCGCGGCGCTGTCCTATCCAGCCATGAAAATGATGCTGATGACCGGCTATGCCGACCAGCGCGAGCGCGCCGAGGAACTCAACGGCATTATCCTCGACGTCGTGCAGAAGCCGTTCACTCTTGCCGAAATCCGCGACCGGGTCAGCCGCGCGCTGGCCTGACAGACGGCCTGCCGTCACGCGTCTGGCGGCGTCTCGGCTTCCTCATAAAAATGCAGCCGGTTGCCGAAAGGATCCCCCACGGAAACCTCCTTCGTCCCCCAGGGCGGGCTTTCGAGACCGGGCCGGGCGAAGCGGTATTTCTTTTCGGTCAGGTCGCGATGGAAGGCGGCGATGTCTTCCACCCTGATGCGCACCGCCGAGCCGGGCGAGGCGTCGCCGTGATGCTCGCTCAGATGCAGCACGCAGTCGTCGCGGGAAACCGCCATGTAGAGCGGCGCATTGTCGTCGAAGCGGTGCTCCCACTGCACCGTGAAGCCGAGAAAATCGACATAGAATTCGCGCGCCTTGGCGATGTCGAACATGCGCAGGATGGGAGTGACGGTTCCGAGTTTTGGCATCGTGCCCGCGCTATGAATTTCAAGCGTGACTTGATCGTCGCAAGTTATTTGAGTTCAAGCAGGCGCTCGAGATAGCTGCGTTCGATATCCGGGCTGAGCGCATTGCCGAGCCGCTTGCGGATGGCTTCCAGGATCTTGCGTGCGCGCTGCGCGTCGATCTCGTCCGGCACCTTCACCGAATCGCCGCGGTCGGGTCCTTCGGTGGCGCGCGGACGGCCGAGCGGGTCGCGGCCGGCATTCTGCTGGCGGGCGCCCTGCTCGCTGCCGCCTTCGTCGCCCTCCATGGCCTGAAGCTGCTGCATCATGTCCTTGGCGCCCTGGCGCAGCGCTTCCAGCGCCCTGCCCTGATGGCCGACCGCGCTCTCACCCTCGCCCTGCCCGAGCGACTGCTCGGCCTCGCCCATGGAACGGCCCGCCTGGCCGAAGCCTTCGTTCGGCTCGATGCCCAGCCCCTGCAAGCCCTTCTTGAGCTGCTCCAGCTCGCTCTGCAACTGGCCCTGGCCCTGCTGCAATTGCTTCAACGCCTCGGCGAACTCCTCCGGCGTCATCGGCCGACTATTCTGACCCCGCTGCTGGCCTTGGCCCTGCTGCTGCTCGCCATCGCCGTCCATCTGCTGCTCACCGTTCTGGCCGCGCTGCATCTGGTCCATGCGGAAGGTCTCGTTCATCATCTCCTGCTGGCGCCGCATGATCTCGCCGAGCTTGTCCATCTGCTGGCGCATCTCGCTGTTCTGCTGGCCCTGCTGTTGCTGCCGACCCGCCTGCAGATTGTTCATCATGTTCTCGAGCTGCGAGAGCAGCTCCTGCGCCTGGTCGCGGTCGCCGGATTTCGCCAGATTCTCGATCTGGTCCATCATCCGCTCGAGGTCGCTCTGGGAAAGCTCCTGTGCATTGTCCGGCAACTGGGCAGCGTTCTTGTTGTTGCGGTTCTTCTCGGCGAACTCGCGCAGGAAATCGTTCATCGCCTGACGCAGCTCCTGCATCAGCTTGTCGATCTCTTCCGGGCTCGCACCGTTCTTCAGCGCGTCCTTCAGCGCCTGCTGAGCCTGACGCAGCCGCTTTTCGGCTGCCGAGAGATCGCCCTCCTCGATGCCCAGCGCCACGTCCCACAAATAGGAGACGACGTCGCGGAGCTGGTCGTCGCTTTCCGCCTGCTTGAGCCGGCTTCTCGCGCTCATGAGCGCGAGATAGTGCGCCATGTTGGAGAACGTGTCTTCCGGCCGGAGCGTGATCGCGTCCATCAGATCAAGCACGCGCGGCTTGGCGTTGGCGTCCAGTGCGATAAGACGGCGGTCCTCGATCACGGCGCGGGCCAGCGGATTGGTGAAGGGGCGTTCGGGCATCACCAGCGTCTTGGTTTCGCTGCGGGCGATCTGGCCGGCGGCGTCGACCGCCTGCAGCGTGATCTTGACCGGCGCGCCGGCCCAGACATGCTCCATCATGTCCTTGGTCGTCTTGGCGGCATTGTCCTTGGCGCCGCGGCGCGGCAGCGTCAGCGGCATTTCGGGCGGCCCGTAGAGCGACCGCGCATTCGGCGCCTGTGGCTCGGCCAGCGCGAAATCGGTCTTGGCCGAAGCCGCGCCGTAGTCGTCCTCGATCTGGTAGTTCAGCTCCAGCGAACCGTTGAGGGCGCGTTTCGGCTCGCCGACGAAACGGATCGTCGGCCCGGTGTCCGGCTGCACGGCGAAGCTCCAGCGCTTCAGCTCGTCCTCGCCGGATTTCAGCACCAGTTCGCCGTCGGTCGTCAGCTTGCCGGCAAAAAGCAGCGGGGCAGGCGCGCCCGCACCTGCGTCGTCCGTCTTCTGGCCTTCCTTGGGCGCATCAGCGGCGATGGCCCGGACGTTGCCGTCAGCCTCACTGTAACTCAAGGCCTCGTCGCCATTGCCGCCGGTGACGCGCAGCGAGACGTCGCTCCCCTGTGGCACCGTGAAGGCCTGCGTTGCCTGGTTGGCTTCGGCGGTCAGGAAGATCGGCGCCTTGCCCGTATAGGGCGGCGGCGTCACCCAGGCATCGATGCGCGCCGGCAGCGCGTCCACAAAGCTGCGCTGCACGAACAGGTCGCGGATGCTGCCGCCAAGCGGTCCGAACGAAAAGGCGAAGGCGGCGACCAGCACGAGCGCGACGAGCGCACGCAGTCCCCACGGGTCGCGTTCCGGCACGCTGGTGCGCGGCAGATCCGCACCGACCGCGCCCAGCCGCGCGGCCATGCGCTTCTGGTGCTCGCGCCAAAGCGCCTGCGAAAAGCCGCTCTCCCGGCCGCTTGGACGGTCGCTCTGCACCAGCACGGGGCTGTGCAGCAGTTCGTTCGCCGCTTCGATACGGCGGTCCACCTCGATTGCCGACGGCCAACGGAAGAACCTCAGTGGATAGAGCGTCGCCAGGGCGGCGAGCGCAAAGACTGCCGCAAGCGCAACACGGGCGAGATCGGGCAAGCGCGCGAAAAGCCCGAGCCACGCAACGCTCAGGAACAGGGCAATGACGAGCAGCATCGGTAGAACGAGCGGCCAGCCACGTTCGAGGGCCATGGCGGCGCGCGTCAAAACCCGGCTGGCGGCCAACCGTGCCGAAAGGCTTCTGTCGGAATTGGTCGCGGGTCGTTCTGTCATCGGCCCTTCCGGGGCCTGCCGGAATGGCGCGGCCTCACGCTTCCAAGAATAACAGCAAACGCGGCAAAGGCGAGGCAGGCTCCCGAAAACGTGAACTTGCTGCGCGGAAGCCGTTTGGAACGCGGCGGACCTCCGGTCCGCTCCCACGCTTTTCCGATGGGCTCCTCAGAGCCAATCGGGAATGATGTCGAGTCCGATCAGTTCCTCATAGGTCGGGCGCGCCCGCACCACGGCGAAGCGGTCGCCGTCCACCAGCACTTCCGGCACGATCGGCCGCGAATTATAGGCGCTGGACTGCACTGCGCCATAGGCGCCGGCGGTGCCGATCGCGATCAGGTCGCCGGCCTTCATGCGCGGCAAATCGCGGTCATGACCGAGGAAGTCGCCGGTCTCGCAAACCTGGCCGACCACGTCGACCCGCAACCGCGGCGCGGCGTCTCCTGCCTTCACGACCGGGAAAATGTCGTGGAACGCGTCGTACAGCGTCGGCCGGATGAGGTCGTTCATCGCCGCATCGACGATCAGAAAATTCCGCGCCTCGCCTTCCTTTACATAGATGACCTCGGAAACGAGGATGCCGGCATTTCCGACGATCAGCCGGCCCGGCTCGAACAGGACCTTCACGCCGAGCCTGGCGAAATGCTTGTGCACGATGGCCGCATAGGCGTCCGGCAGCGGCGGCGGATTGTTGTCGCTCCGGTAGGGGATGCCGAGGCCGCCGCCGAGATCGACATGCTCGACTTCATGACCGTCGGCGCGCAGCGACCCGACCAGCTCGGCCATCAGCGCGAAGGCATCGTCGAAGGGCTGCAGGTCGATGATCTGGCTGCCGATATGAGCATCGATGCCGACCGGCCGCACACCCGGAAGTTCGGCGGCGCGGGCATAGACATGGCGCGCCCGCTGCCACGGAATGCCGAACTTGTTCTCGGCCTTGCCGGTGGAGATCTTCTTATGCGTCTTGGCGTCGACATCCGGGTTGATTCGGATCGAAACCCTGGCGGCCTTCCCGGCCGCCGTGGCGCGCGCAGAAAGCAGTTCCAGTTCCGGCTCGGACTCGACGTTGAAGCACAATATGCCAGCGGCGAGCGCGAAATCCATTTCGCCGGCCGTCTTGCCAACGCCTGAAAAGACAATCCTGTCAGCCGGGATGCCGGCGGCAAGCGCGCGCCGCAATTCGCCTTCGGAAACCACGTCGGCGCCGGCTCCGAGCTTCGCCAGCGTCTTCAGCACAGCTTGGTTGGAATTCGCCTTCAGCGCATAGCACACCAGTGAATCGAGCCCCGCGAAAGCCTGCGAGAACACGCGGAAATGCCTGGTCAGC
The DNA here is from genome assembly GCA_965649745.1 of uncultured Mesorhizobium sp. GTDB lineage: Bacteria > Pseudomonadota > Alphaproteobacteria > Rhizobiales > Rhizobiaceae > Mesorhizobium. Next base: position 53,180 of record CBFGLW010000004.1, read on the forward strand.
GTCGCCGTCGAATAACAATAGAACGGCGTGCCCACCTGCGCAGCGATAGCAGGAATGGCCACATCTTCGGCGTGCAGCACACCGTCGCGGTACTCGAAATGGTTCACTGTAGGGCGGTCCGGAACTTACTGGATAAGTTTGTCGAGGAAGAACGGCTTGTTGTTGTCCGGTTTTTCCGGTTCCGGCGGCAATGGCTGCTTGGCTTTCTCGGCGTCCTTTCGGGCCTGGACGGCAGCCTCATAGGGCGTGTCGAGGCCAGACTTGCGGCCGCAGGCGGCCACGGTAGCCATCGCGGCGACAAGCGCCAAGGTCGTCAACATTCTGCCTGCGGTCATCTGATCATCCGTCCGAGCTGATTGCCTGCCGCTTTTAACCGAGTTTTTTCCGCTTTGCACCCCGGCATCACGCCTTCGCCAGACGCTTCTTCCAATAACGGACCTGCCGCCGCACCTCGGCCGGCGCGGTGCCGCCGAAGGAGGTGCGGCTTTTCACCGAATTCTGCACCGACAGCACCGAGAACACATCGTCGGTGATGCCGGCGTGAATCGAGCGCAGATCGTCGAGCGACAGCTTCTCAAGCCCGACCTTTTTCTCCTCGGCCAGCGCAACCGCCCGCCCCGTGACGTGATGCGCCTCGCGGAACGGCATGTTCAGCGCCCGCACCAGCCAGTCGGCGAGATCGGTCGCCGTGGAGTAGCCTGAGCCGGCGGCCTTCTTCATCGCCGCCGCGTTCACCGTCAGGTCGCCGATCATGCCGGTCATCGCCGCCAGCATCAGGTCGAGCGTCTCGGCGGCGTCGAAGACCGCTTCCTTGTCTTCCTGCATGTCCTTCGAATAGGTCAACGGCAGCCCCTTCATCACCGTCAGCAGGCCCACCAGATGGCCGTTGACGCGGCCGGTCTTGGCGCGCACCAGTTCGGCGGCGTCGGGGTTCTTCTTCTGCGGCATGATGGACGAGCCCGTCGAATAGCTGTCCGACAGGCGCACGAAGCCGAATTGCGGCGTCGACCAGATCACGATCTCCTCCGCCAGCCGCGAAAGATGGGTCGCCGTGATCGCCGCAACCGACAGGAACTCCAGCGCGTAGTCGCGGTCCGAAACGCTGTCGAGCGAATTGCGGGTCGGCTCGCGGAAGCCCAGCGCCTTCGCCGTCTTGTGCCGGTCGATCGGAAAACCGGTACCGGCGAGCGCCGCCGCGCCGAGCGGGCTCTCGTCCATGCGCTCGATCGCGTCGCGCACCCTGGAAAGATCGCGCGCGAACATCTCGACATAGGCCATGCAGTGATGGCCGAAGGTTACCGGTTGCGCCGTCTGCAGATGGGTGAAGCCCGGCATCACCGTCGCCGCATGTTCTTCGGCGCGTTCGAGGAGAGCCGCGATCAGCCCCTTCAGGGCCACTGCCACCCGGTTGAACTCGTCCTTCACCCACAGCCGGAAATCGACCGCCACCTGGTCGTTGCGCGAGCGCGCCGTATGCAGCCGTCCAGCCGCCGGTCCGATCACCTCGGCCAGCCGCGCCTCGACGTTCATGTGGATGTCTTCCAGCCGGGTCGAGAACGCGAACGCGCCGGACTCGATCTCTGCCAAAATCGTGTTCAGGCCGTGAGCGATTTTCTGTTGATCGTCGGCCGAAATAATGCCCGTCTCCGCCAGCATTTCGCTATGGGCGATGGAGCCGCGTATGTCCTGCGCGTAAAGCTTGCGGTCGAAGCCGATGGAGGCGTTGATCGCTTCCATGATCGCGGCCGGACCCGAGGCAAAACGTCCGCCCCACATCTGGTTGCTGGCCTTCTTGTCGCTCATCGCTATAACCCGTTTCCCGGAGCATTCGAAAAATGGCAGACGGCAATCGATTCTTCCCGGCGCCACGCCTCATCCTCGCCGCCCTGGCGGCAGGCGTGCTGGCGGGCGCGGTCGCGGTATATGTCAGGGAGAGCGGCTCTGGCAACAACACGCCCCGAAATGGCTCCGTGCAGGCCGCGGTCGGCGACAGCGCGGATGACAAGGCCTGCGCCGCCAAGGCCGGCGAGGCCAAAAAAGTGGCTGACGTCGCAACCGGCCACGTCGCGGCACTATTGCCAGCCTCGCCGCCGCAATCGCTGAAGTCTCTCGCTTTCAACAGTCCTGACGGCAAGCCGATGAGCCTGGCCGACCGCGCCGGCAAAACGCTGCTGGTCAATCTATGGGCGACATGGTGCGCGCCCTGCCGGGCCGAAATGCCGGCGCTCGATGCGCTGCAGAAGGAAAAGGGCGGCGACAAGTTCGAGGTCGTCGCCGTCAATGTCGACACCGGCGACGATACGAAGCCGAAGAAATTCCTCTCCGACATCGCCGTCTCCAACCTCGCTTTCTACCGCGATCCGACCCTGAAACTGTTTAACGACGTCAAGACGCGAGGGCTGGCTCTTGGCCTGCCGGTCACCATGCTGGTCGATCCGGAGGGCTGTCTCATCGCTTACATGAACGGTCCCGCCGAATGGGCGGGAGAAGACGCCCGGAAGCTGGTGGACGCCGCAACCGGCCTCTGAAAGTTTGCTCCTGCCGGCAAAAATGCGGCCAAGCCGATAGCCGGCGAAGCAATTCGCCTTGGCCGCGCATCGTTCACAAGTCGAAAAAACGGGTCATTTTTGGCAATTCAAACGAAACCGATATGAAAATCGTGTGAAAATTCACAGCCGTGCAACAAAACCGTTGTCGGGCTGTCATATTCGACCCATACTCCCTGCCGCGGTCCCCTTTCCGCCAACGACATATGGGAGTGAAACATGAAATTTCATGGCTTTGCGGCCTCACTGGCCGCGCTGACCCTATTTTCCACGACCTCGGCTTTCGCCGCCACCCAGATCAGCTGGTGGCACGCCATGACCGGCGCCAACGCCGAGGTCGTCAACAAGATCGCCAAGGATTTCAACGCCAGCCAGAGCGAGTATGAACTCGTTCCGGTCTTCAAAGGCACCTATCCAGAGACGCTGAACGCCGGCATCGCCGCGTTCCGCGCCGGCCAGTCTCCCGACATCATCCAGGTGTTCGACGTCGGCACCGGCGTCATGATGGCGGCCGAGGGCGCGGTGAAGCCGGTGGCCGACGTGCTTACCGAAGCCGGCGCAAAATTCGACAAGAGCCAGTATCTGCCCGGCATCGTGGCTTACTATTCCAAGCCCGACGGCACGATGCTGTCCTTCCCCTACAACTCGTCCTCGCCCATCCTCTATTACAACAAGGACATCTTTCAGAAGGCAGGGCTGGACGTGAACAATCCGCCCAAGACCTGGAACGAGGTCTGGGAGGCAGCCAAGAAGATCAAATCGAGCGGCGCCGCGCCCTGCGGCTACACCTCGACCTGGCTGACCTGGATCCATCTCGAGAATTTCGCAGCCTGGAACAATGTTTCCTGGGCGACCAATGAAAACGGCCTCGGCGGCGGCGAGGTCGAACTGAAGATCAATGCCCCGCTTTACGTCAACCATTTCCAGGCGCTGGCCGATCTCGCCAAGGACGGCACCTTCAAATATGGCGGCCGCACCTCTGAAGCCAAGCAGATATTCCTCGCCGGCGAATGCGGCATCTTCACCGAATCCTCCGGCGGTCTCGGCGACATCGTCAAGTCGGGCATGAACTACGGCATCGGCCAGCTGCCCTATGACAGCGATGCGCCGGGCGCGCCGCAGAACACCACGCCGGGCGGCGCCAGCCTTTGGGTGTTCGGCAACAAGTCGGCCGAGCAGTACAAGGGCGTTGCAGCCTTCTTCACCTACCTGTCGAAGACCGACGTGCAGGAGTACCTGCACCAGAAGTCAGGCTATCTGCCGGTCACGTTGGCGGCCTACGAAGCCACCAAGAAGTCGGGCTTCTACGACAAGAACCCCGGCCGCGAAACGCCGATCCTGCAGATGATGGGTAAGGCGCCGACCGAGAATTCGAAAGGCGTCCGCTTGCCGAACCTGCCGCAGGTGCGCGACATCCAGAACGAGGAGTTCGAGAAGATGCTGGCCGGCCAGGAAACCGCCCAGCAGGCGCTCGACAACGCCGTCCAGCGCGGCAATGCCGCGATCAAGGAAGCGTTGGGCAATTGAGCGCGTCTTACCCTCCCCGCTTGTGGGAGGGTAAGACGAGATGCTTTGTGCCGCAAAGCGATCGAGACGGGTGGGGGTCCAAAATATGATCTGTTGGATGATGGCGTGTTCGCCCCCACCCCGCTTCGCAATTTCCGCTCCGCTCCAATTGCTCATCGACCCTCCCCGTTACGGGGAGGGTAAGGCATCGACATGACCCCTCGCGTCGTCTTTCCGAACAAGATCCTGCCCTATCTTCTGGTGGCGCCGCAGCTCGCCATCACCTTGATCTTTTTCTACTGGCCAGCCGGACAGGCGCTCTATCAGTCCATGCTGAAGGAAGATCCGTTCGGGTTGAAATCCCAGTTCGTCTGGTTCGACAATTTCCAGCGCGTCCTTGCCGATCCGAACTATGTCAATTCCATCAAGGTCACGGTGATCTTTTCCGTAGCCACCGCCGCCGTGGCCATGGGCGTCGCGCTGCTGCTCGCGGTCATGGCCGACAAGGTCGTGCGCGGCAAAGGCTTCTACCGCACCCTGATGATCTGGCCCTATGCGGTCGCCCCGGCAATCGCCGGCATGCTCTTCCTGTTCCTGTTCAACCCGTCTATCGGCAGCCTGGCCGTCCTGATGCGCCGTGCCGGCATCTATTGGGACCCGGTGCTGAACGGCAACCACGCGATGATCCTGCTGGTCATTGCCGCGGCCTGGAAACAGATCAGCTACAATTTCCTGTTCTTCGTCGCCGGCCTGCAGGCGATTCCGAAGACGCTGATCGAGGCCGCGGCAATCGACGGCGCCGGCGAGACCAAGCGCTTCTGGACCATCGTCTTCCCGCTGCTCGCGCCGACGACGTTCTTCCTGCTTGTCATCAACACCACCTACGCCTTCTTCGACACATTCGGCATCGTTCACGCCGTCACCGGCGGCGGTCCCGGCAAGGCGACCGAGACGCTGGTTTACAAGGTCTACAATGACGGCTTCGTCAATCTGATCCTCGGCTCGTCCGCCGCCCAGTCGGTGATCCTGATGGTCATCGTCATCGCCCTCACCGCCATCCAGTTCCGCTACGTGGAAAAGAAGGTGCACTATGGGTGAATGGAGTACTTTACCCTCCCCCTTGAGGGGAGGGTCGACGAGCGATCATCTTGCAAAGCAAGTGATCGTGAGGCGGGGTGGGGGTATTTCCACGCATAGCTCTATTAGAATTGTACCCCCACCCGGCGCTTCGCGCCGACCTCCCCTCAAGGGGGAGGTGGAAGGTCGCATTCCATGATCGGCCAGTCCTCCGTCCGAGTCTTCATCGCCCATGCCGTGCTGATCCTCGGCATCCTGATCGTGGCGTTCCCGATCTACTACACTTTCGTCGCCTCGACCCATACGCTGCAGACGATCCTGCGCCCGCCGCTGCCCTTGCTGCCGGGCGGAGAACTCCTGCGCAACTACGGCGAGGCGCTGTTCGGCGGCGTCGGACGAATCGGCGGCGTTGGCGTCGGCACACTGCTGCTCAACACCACGGTGATGGCGTTGGGCATCGCCATCGGCAAAATCTTCATTTCCATCCTCTCGGCCTACGCCATCGTCTTCTTCCGCTTTCCGCTCCGGATGACCTTCTTCTGGCTGATCTTCATCACCCTGATGCTGCCGGTGGAGGTCCGCATCCTGCCGACCTACAAGGTGATGGTCGATTTCGGCCTGATCGACACCTATGCCGGGCTCATCATCCCGCTGATCGCCTCGGCGACCGCGACGCTCCTGTTCCGGCAATTCTTCATGACCATTCCGGGCGAGCTGGTCGAGGCCGCCCGCGTCGATGGCGCCGGCCCTTGGCGCTTCTTCTTCGATATCCTTTTGCCGCTGTCGCGCACCAACATCGCCGCGCTGTTCGTCATCCTCTTCATCTATGGCTGGACGCAGTATCTGTGGCCGCTGCTGGTCACCAATCGCAACGACATGAACACCATCGTCATCGCGCTTCGCAAAATGGTGTCCTTCGCCGATGCCGACACGCAGTGGCATCTGGTCATGGTCACCGCCATGCTCGCCATCGTGCCGCCGATCCTCGTCGTGGTGCTGATGCAACGCTGGTTCGTGCGCGGCCTCGTCGATTCCGAAAAGTGAGAAACTGATGGCGACTGTCGATCTCAAGGATGTGGAAAAGGTCTATGGCGGGGCGGTCAAGGCCGTCAAAGGCGTCTCCATCGCCATACCCGACAAGGCGCTGTGCGTTTTGGTCGGCCCGTCGGGCTGCGGCAAGTCCACCCTGCTGCGCATGATCGCCGGACTGGAGACGATCTCGTCCGGCACCATTTCCATTGACGGCAAGGTGGTCAACGAAATCGGCCCGACCGAGCGCGACATCGCCATGGTGTTCCAGAACTACGCGCTCTACCCGCACATGAAGGTCTACGACAATATGGCCTACGGCCTGCGCAACCGCGGCATGCCGAAGGACGAGATCGACAAGCGGGTCAGGGAAACCGCCACCGTTCTGGAACTGGCGCATCTGCTCGACCGCCGCCCGCGCGAACTCTCCGGCGGCCAGCGCCAGCGCGTCGCCATGGGCCGCGCCATCGTACGCAACCCCAAGGTCTTCCTGTTCGACGAGCCGCTCTCCAACCTCGACGCAAAGCTGCGTGGCCAGATGCGCGTCGAGATCAAGAACCTGCAGCGTTCGCTCGGCGTCACTTCGGTCTATGTCACCCATGACCAGCTCGAGGCGATGACGCTGGCCGACATCCTCGTCGTCATGAACGCCGGCCTCGTCGAACAGGCTGGTGCGCCGCTCGACATCTACGAGAAACCGGCCTCGACCTTTGTCGCCTCCTTCATCGGCGCCCCGCCGATGAACCTGCTGCCGGTCACTGCCGGCAGCGGCAAGGCGGCTTTCGCCGACGGCACCCAGCTCGGCATGACCGCGCCGGCCAACGCCGCCACGCTCGGCTTCCGTCCGGAGGACGTCGATGTCGTCCTGGACGGCAACCGGCCCGACGGCGCCCTTGCCCTTCCTGCGAAGGTCGAGGCGGTCGAACCGGTGGGCGCCGAAAGCTTTCTCTACTGCGCCGCTGCCGGCAACCGCATCGTCGTACGTGTCTCGGGACGGGCTACGGCCAAACCCGACGATGACCTGCGCATCGTCGCCAAAAGCGAAAAGCTGCACTGGTTCGACCAGGCCGGCAAGCGGGTCTAAGACTCCTGCCGGGTCCCCGCTGCTTCGCAGCGTCCCGGCGTTCGCCGACCTTTCATCGTGCCGCCGGCACGATGAATTCACCTGCGGTGAACCGTTCGCTCACCCCAGCACATGCGCCTTGCCGGAAACACTGATGCGCACGATCTCGCCTACCGCCGGCGCGTCGCTGCCAGGCTTCTTCAGCACCAGCGGCGTGTTGCCGATTGCCGCCGCCTCGGGCGGATCGGGATTGTTGATGAGCCGCACCGCGATGGTGCAGATGGCACCGGCGAATTCCGATTCCGTCACCTCGCCGAACAGCATGTCCGGCGTGCCCGACATGCCCTGCCGCGTCGTGCGCTTGATCAGCACCTGCTCCGGACGCAGCATGATGCGGACGACTTCGCGGCGGCCGTTCCCGTCGACGGGGAAGCGGCCGAGCTGGCATTCGGCGAAACCGTCGGCGATGCGCGCCGAAAGTACGATGGCGTCGCCGAGGAATTCCGCCACCATCCTGTCCTTCGGCCTGAGGTAAAGGTCGCGCGGGGTTCCGACCTGCGAGAACTTCCCGTCGCGCATGACAGCGACCTGATCGGCGAAGGAAAGCGCTTCCGCCTGGTCATGGGTGACGAGGATGGTGGTGATCCCCGCCCCTTCCAGCATTTCCGCCACAGCCTTGCGCATCGAGGCGCGCAGGCCGGTGTCGAGCGCGGAGAACGGCTCATCGAGCAACATCAGCCGCGGCTTCATCGCCATGGCCCGCGCCAGCGCCACGCGCTGCTGCTGGCCGCCGGAAAGCTCGTGCGGCCTCCGCTTCAGGATCGCCCTGTCGAGCCCCACGATATAGGCCAGCTCGCTGATGCGCTCGGCGCGCTTGTCTTCGTCCTTGCGCATGCCGAAGCCGATATTGTCGCCGACGGTCAGATGCGGGAACAGCGCCCCGTCCTGCGCCACCACGCCGATGCCGCGCAGATGCGCCGGCACCGCGCCGGCCTCGTCCGCCAGCATCTGTCCGTCGAGCGCGATCCGGCCCCGTTCGGGCGCCTCGAAACCGGCGATGAGCCGCAGGAGCGTTGTTTTGCCGCAGCCGGACGGACCGACGATTGCCGTGCGGCTGCCGGCCTTGACGGCAAGATCGATGCCGTCAAGCGCAACGACCGGTCCATAGTGCTTGGTCAGCCCGGAAAGTTCCAGAAAGCTCATCGCCCGGCCATCCTTTTCGACTGCGCATAGAGAAGCCAGGTCAGCGGCAGCGAGACTGCCACCATGATCGCCGCATAGGGCGCGGCCGAGGCGTAGTCGATCTCGCCGCTGTAGTTCCAGAACGCCATGGCCAGCGTGCGCACCCCGTTGGGCGCCAGCATCTGGGTAGCGGTCAGCTCGTTCATGATGCCCAGCGCAACCAGCGCGATGCCGGCCGCGGCGCCCGGCGCCGAAAGCCTGATCGTCGTCGCCCACAAGGCCTTTGCCGGCGAGCGCCCGAGGCTGCCGGCGGCGCGCTCCAGCTCGACCGGCGCCTGCGCGATGGAGGCGCGCAGGCTGACGATGGCGCGTGGCAGGAACATCAGCGCATAGGCGACCAGGATCGTCACCAGCGTCTGATAGAAGAAGGGCAGAACTCGCACCGTCACCGTCACCAGCGCCAGCGCCACCACGACGCCCGGCAGCGAGCCGACGATGTAGTTGCAGCCTTCGAGCACGCGTTGCAGTCGGCCAGGCGACCGGATCGACAGCCAGGCGATAGGAACGGCGGCAGCGGTTGCCAAAAGGCCGCCTGCGATTGCCAGGATCAGCGTCTGGCCGAGCGCCAGTCCGATCTCGTCGAGCCGCCAGATTTCCGCGCCGCCCGCCACAAGCCAGCGGCCAACGGTCCAGAAGGGCACGCCGAGCGACAGGCAGGCAATAGCCAACAGCAACAGCGTGCACGGCAGCCTCAGCCAGCCGAGCCGAGCCCGCTGCACCGGTCGCGCCGCGCCCGATCCGACACGGGCATAGCGTTCCTCACCCCGCACCAGCACTTCTATGGCCAGAAGCGCCAGGCAGCAGGCGACCAGCACGCCCGCCAGCATGTTGGCCGCGGGACCGTTGAAGGTGGACTGGAACTGATCGACGATCGCCGTCGTGAAGGTATCGAAGCGCACGAAGACATAGAGCCCGTATTCGGCCAGCAGATGCAGGCCGACAAGCAGCGAGCCGCCGCAGATCGCCAGTCTGAGCTGCGGCAGCACCACGCGGAAGAACACCCGCCATGGGCCAAGCCCCAGCGACGCGGCGCTGTCCTCCAGTGCCGGGTCGAGACGCCGCATCGCCGCCGAGACCGGCAGGTAGAGAAACGGGAAATAGGCGATGACCGAGATCAGCACGCCGGCGAAAAGGCCATGCAGGCCTGGTACCATCGTCACCCAGGCGTAGCTGTGGACGAAGGCCGGAATGGCGAGCGGCGCCACCGACAGCCACGACCACAGCCGCGTGCCCGGCAGGTCGCTGCGCTCGGTCAGCCAGGCCAGCGTCACCGAAAGCACTGCCGAGATCGGCACGGCGAAGACCACCAGCAGCAGCGTGTTGATCAACAGGTCGCCGACGCGCTGCCTGAACACCAGCGCCGCGACCGTCGGCCAACCCGCCTGGATGGCGGCCATGGTCACGAACCCGATCGGCAAAAGTGCGAAGGCCGACACCAGAACGGCGGCGACGGCGATCCAGGACAGCGGACGGCGGCCAACCCTTCTTCCGATCGATGGCATGGGATGCGGATAATCGACTGAAGACTGCATCAGCTTGCGGCCGGAGCCGTTCCTGTCCGACTCTGGAACCAACTGGATTGCCTGTAGACGATAGCAGCCGCTGTCAGCAAGAACCTTCCTGAAAAGCGAAACCGCGTCATCCCGGCCAAGCCCGAGCGCAGCGAAGGGCGAGAGCCGGGACCCATTGAGCAGCACGGCCGGGTTCAAGATTCGCACCTTCAGCCTTGAAAATGCGCCAAGGCAAGAACTGGGCCGCGCGTGATGGGTATGACCAATGGGTCCCGGATAACCTCTCTGCGCTTCGCTCCGTTCGGCTTCCGGGATGACGACGGTGCTTCATCAACTAAAGCAGTCCTGCCGCCGTCATCAGGTCGGTGACCTTCTTGGAATTCAACGCCGAAGGCTCGACCCTGGGCGCCTGCAGATCGGCCAGCGGCACCAGCTTGGCGTTGGACTGCGCATCCTTGCCGACCGCATATTCATAGGACGTGCCGTCCTTGAGGATGTCCTGGCCGCCCTTGCCGGCGATCCACTTCAGGAAAGCCTGCGCTTCCTTCGGGTGCTTGCTCGACGCCAGCACACCGCCTCCGGACACCGACACGAACGCGCCCGGATCCTGGTTCTTGAAGTAATGCAGGCCGACGTTCTTGCTGTTCTCGCCGGTCTTGGCCTGATCGCCGAAATAATAATAGTGATAGATGATGCCGCCCTCGATCTCGCCGGCGTTGACCGCCTTCATCACGGTGCCGTTGCCGCGATAGGCGGTGAAGTTCTCCTTCATGCCCTTCAGCCAACTGGCGGTCGCCTCCTCGCCCTTCAGCTCCAGCAGCGCGCTGACGATGGCCTGGAAGTCGGCGCCCGAAGGCGATGCCGCCCAGCGCCCTTTCCAGCTCGGATCGGCAAGCTCCAGCATCGACTTCGGCAGCTTGTCGGCCGAAAGCTTTTCCTTGTTGTAGACGAAGACTGTGCTGCGCGCGGCAATGCCCGTCCACTTGCCGCTCGACGGTCGGTATTCCTCCGGAATCAGCGCCAGCGTATCGGCGTCGACCGGCGCGAACAGACCTGCGGACTCCACGAGCACCATGGCGGGCGAGTTCTCCGTGAGGAACACATCGGCTGGCGAAGACGCACCCTCAGCGACGATCTGGTTGGAGAATTCGCTGTCGGACCCGTTGCGCAGCGTCACCTTGATGCCGGTTTCCTTGGTGAAGCCTTCAGCCCACTCCTTGGCCAGGCTCTCATGCTGGGCATTGTAGACGACGATCCCGTCTGCATCCTGCGCGAGAACCGGTCCAGCCAGCGAACCCACGGCAAACGCCGCCGCTGCCAGGGTCGAAAATGCGAATTTCATGGTCGTCTCCTTGCTTGTGCCTCTTCAGGCGATGGCCGTAGCAATACATGAACGCGTAGATCAACATTTTTCGTCCCGATGGGGGCACGATGCAAGGATCCGGCAACACGATCGCGTGAACCTGCCCCGCCGGAAACGGTCCCCTTCATCCGGCGGGCTCTTTCCCCAGCGTCACGCTTCGCGCTATTTGTCTCGTCATCGACCCGCCATATATTGCACTGCAACATCGCCCTTCCTCACCCTCGGAAACCTGCCATGACAAACCAGACACCGCGCAAGACAGCCGTCGTCACCGGCTCCACCTCGGGCATCGGCAAGGCGATTGCGGAAGCGCTTGCCGCCGACGGCTGCAATGTCGTCGTCAATTCCTTTTCCGACACCGCCGCGGATCACGCCGTCGCCGCTGAAATCGCGGCGAAGCACGGCGTCGACGCGCTCTATGTCAAGGCCGACATGTCCAAAGGTGCCGAATGCCGTGCCCTTGTCGAAAAGGCGGCGCAGAAATTCGGATCGGTCGCTATCCTCGTCAACAATGCCGGCATCCAGCATGTCGCGCCGGTCGAGGACTTCCCGGTCGAAAAGTGGGACGCCATCATCGCCATCAACCTGTCGTCGGCCTTCCACACCATCGCCGCCGCCATCCCGCTGATGAAGAAGGCCGGCGGCGGCCGCATCGTCAACATCGCCTCGGCGCACGGTCTGGTCGCCTCGCCGTTCAAGTCCGCCTATGTGGCCGCCAAGCATGGCATCATGGGCCTGACCAAGACGGTCGCGCTGGAAGTGGCGCAGGATAGGATCACCTGCAACGCCATCTGCCCCGGCTACGTGCTGACGCCGCTGGTGGAGGCGCAGATTCCCGACCAGATGAAGGCGCACAATATGGACCGCGAGACGGTCATCCGCGAGGTCATGCTGGAAAAGCAGCCGACGCGCGAATTCGTCAGCGTCGAGCAGGTCGCGGCAACCGCCGTCTTCCTGTGCTCCGACGCCGCCGCGCAGGTCAACGGCACGCATGTGTCCGTCGATGGCGGCTGGGTGGCGCAATAGCGACCCTGCCCGTCAGCATCCGAAAAACCTTCGAAAGGACGACGCCATGGCCGACAACGGCAAGGCGGAGGAGAAAAAGAAGATCAACGTCGCCCTGCAGGGCGGCGGCTCGCACGGCGCTTTTTCATGGGGCGTACTCGACCGGCTGCTGGAGGACGGCCGGCTGGAGATCGCGGCGATTTCCGGCACCAGCGCCGGTGCCATGAACGCCGTAGCGCTTGCCGACGGCTTCACACGCGATGGCGCCGCGGGCGCTCGCGCACGGCTGGAGGCGCTGTGGCGTTCCGTGGCGCGTAAGGGGCGCTTCAGTCCGGTGCAGCGCACGCCCTGGGACGTTCTGTGGGGCAACTGGTCGATCGAGAACACGCCGGGCTACGTCTGGTTCGACACCATGTCACGCGTCTTCTCGCCCTACGCCGCCAACCCGCTCGGTCTCAACCCGCTGGCGGAGGTGGTGGCGCGGGAGATCGACTTCCGCAACGTGCGCGCCTGCAAGTCGATGCAGCTCTTCATCTCGGCCACCAATGTCGAGACGGGCCAGCTCCGCGTCTTTTCCGATGGCGAGATCGACCTCGATACCGTGATGGCGTCGGCCTGCCTGCCGCAGATTTTCCGGGCCGTCGAGATCGACGGCGTTCCTTACTGGGACGGCGGCTATGGCGGCAATCCCGCCCTGTTCCCGTTTTTCAAGGCGGCGGAGAGCGACGACGTCCTGCTGGTGCAGATCAACCCGGTCGTCCGCGAGGGCACCCCGAAGTCCGCGAACGAAATCCAGAACCGCATCGACGAGATCACCTTCAACGCCGGCCTGCTGCGTGAATTCCGCTCCATCGCCTTCGTCAAGGAACTGATTGCCGCCGGGCGTCTGCCGCATGGCGAATACCGCGACATCCGCATGCATCGCATCGATGCCGACGACGCTTTCAAGGACCTGTCGGCGTCGTCCAAGGTCAATGCCGAATGGGCGTTCCTGGAATATCTGCGCGACCTCGGCCGGACCGCAGCCAGCGACTGGCTGGAAACCAATTTCGAAGCCGTCGGACAACATGCCACGCTCGACCTCTCCGGCGAGCTGGACGATGGCTACAGGCCGGTGCAGGGTCCGGTGCGCGCGCCGAGAGCCGGCAATCGCGTACGCGAGTTCCTGGCGACCCGTCAAAAGCCGAGGGCGATGCGCCGCCGGGCCTGACTAGGGTTGAAGCGCGAGGTCGATGACCTTGACCAGCGCGGCGACAGCCTTCCGCTTCTCGCCGACATCGCTGATCCGAGCCTTCATGCCTTCCAGCCCGTCGAGCAGGATGTCGGCGAGCTGTGGCGCCGAAAATCCCCTTGCCGCAAGGTCGATTTGGTTACGCCCGGCCTCCGCCTCGATGGCGTCGGCAATGTCACTGGACAGACGGTCGCGCCAGCAGATGGCGATATCTGCGACGGTAGATTTCATGTCGAGAAGCTCCGCTCCATGCGGAGAAGCGCCGATCTCCTGCATCATGCCGATCAGCGACACTTCGATCGCCCGCATGACCCGCAGCGCAAACGGCCCTTCGCCTTGCAACGCAGTCTGCGCAGCCTTGGCCGAACGTCCCAGCAGCATCATGGCCGTGGCGCGGTAGATGTCGGTCTTGTTCCTGAACAGCAGGTAGAGCGCCGGCCGCGACATATCCGCCGCCCTGGCGATGTCGTCCATCGTCGTGCGGGTAAAGCCGTAGGTCAGGAAGGTCCTGAACGCCCCGTCCAGCACGCGGGCGCGTTTGGGGTCTTCTGCGATGTCGTCGATCTCGGTCACGGCTGATCCTCGAAAACAGCTTGTTGACAAAATGACGGACTTTGTCAAGATGTCCGAAAGTCGGCGCTGGCCGCCGGCTTTCAGCATGGACGACAACGAGGGTATCCCCGTGCGCCTTACCGTCGACGGACAATCGATCGATATCGACGCCGATCCCGAAATGCCGCTGCTGTGGGCGCTTCGCGACCTAGCCGGCAAGACCGGTCCCAAATTCGGCTGCGGCATCGCCGCATGCGGCGCGTGCACGGTGCATGTCGACGGCTCGCCCGTCCGCTCCTGCGTCCTGAAGGTGGGCGAGGTCCGGGGTCCAGTCACCACCATCGAGGGCATCGGCAGTGCCGAAAAGCTCCATCCCGTCCAGCAGGCCTGGCTGGAAGAGCAGGTCGCGCAATGCGGCTATTGCCAGGCCGGACAGATCATGACCGCCGTGGCGCTGCTGGACGAGGTCGCCGAGCCGACCGACAAGGACATCGACAACGCCATGGGCGGCAACCTCTGCCGCTGCGGCACCTATCCGAAGATCCGCGCCGCCATCAAACGCGCCGCAGCGCTGAAGACTGCTGGAGCTTGAGATGGCCAGCCTCGGCAAGATAGCCCGCCGTACCTTTCTCATCGCCACCGCGGCCGTCGCCGGCGGCGTGGCTGTCGGCTACTACTATTACCGCAAGCCCTACGCCAATCCGCTCGAAGACGGGCTTGCCGCCGGCGAGGCGACGTTCAATCCCTATGTGAAGATCGCGCCCGACAACACCATCACCGTGATTGCGCCGCGCGAGGAGATGGGCCAAGGCATCGCCACGACGCTCGCAGCCCTCGTCGCCGAGGAACTCGACGTGACGCTGGAACAGGTGCGGGTGGAGCACGGGCCTGCCTCGAAAGCCTACTACAACGCCGCCATCCTGGAGGAAGGCGGCCCCTTCGCCTTTTTCGACGAAAGTACGCTGGCGGAAGCCTCACGCGCCGGCATGGGTGTGGTCGGCAAATTCCTCGGCCTGCAGGGTACTGGCGGTTCCGCCTCCATCCGCGACGGGTTCGACAAGATGCGGCAGGCCGGTGCCGCTGCTCGTTTGATGCTGGTTGCGGCGGCGGCGCAAAGGCTGGGCGTGCCGGCCGGCGAACTCGAAACCGTCGATGGCAAAGTCCTGCACCGGCAATCCGGCCACGCCCTGACCTATGGCGAACTCGCCGCCGGAGCCGCCGCACGGGAGGCGCCTTCCGAACTGACCTTGAAGGAAAAAGCCGACTGGAAACTGCTCGGCAAGCCGCAGAAGCGCGTCGACATGCTGGCCAAGGTCACCGGCGCGCCGATCTTCGGCATCGATGTGCAATTGCCTGAGATGCTCTACGGCACCGTCAAGTTCAGCCCGCGCTTTGGCGCGGCGCCGGTAAAGGCGGACCTTTCCAAAGCCGAAAAGATGCCGGGTGTGGTCAGGATCGTGCCGCTGCAGACGACCTACGGCCACGGCTTCGGCGTCATCGCCCGGAACACCTGGGCTGCGTTCAGAGCCGCCGACGCGATTGAGGCCGAATGGGGCGAAGCCGCCTACCCCGCCGATAGCACAGCCATCGCCAGGACCCTGGCCGACGCCCTCGCCTCGAACGATGGCTCCGCCATGCGCGACGACGGCGACGTCGACACCGCTTTCGCCGATGCGCCGCGCGAGAAACTCGTCGAAGCGGATTATTTCGTGCCCTATTTGGCTCATGCCACCATGGAGCCGATGAACGCCACCGCGCAATTGAAGGACGGCGCGCTCGAAATCTGGTGCGGCAACCAGTCGCCGACGCTGGTACGCGAGCAATGCGCGGCCGCCGTCGGCGTCGCGCAGGAAAAGGTGACGGTCCACACCGCCTATCTCGGCGGCGGCTTCGGCCGGCGCATAGAGATGGACTATCCGCTCTGCGCCGCGCTGATGGCCCGGGAAACCGGCGGCAGGCCGGTCAAGGTGACGTGGACGCGCGAGGAAGACATGCGCCACGATACCTATCGCCCGGCGGCGATGGGCAAATTCCAGGCGCGGCTCGGCGAGGACGGCCTGCCGGTGGCGATCGACATGAAGGTTGCCTCCCCCTCGATCATGGCCAGCGTGCTGCGCCGGCTCTACCCGTCCATTTCGCCGCTTGGCCCCGACAAGACCATTGTCGACGGCGCCTACAACCAGCCCTATACGGTGCCGGACTATCGCGTTACCGCCATCGCCGCGCCCATCGACATTCCGATCGGCTTCTGGCGCTCGGTCGGCAATTCCGTCAACGGCTTCTTCCACGAGGCTTTCCTCGACGAGATCGCCGTCGCCGGCAGGACCGACCCGATCGAACTGCGCCGCAAGCTGATGGCCGCCTACCCCGCCGCGGTGAAGGTCATGGACAAGGTCGCGGAAATCTCGAAATGGGGCGAACCGCTGCCGTCAGGCAAGGCAAAAGGTGTCGCCTTCACGCAGTCCTTCGGCAGTTGGGTGGCGGAAGTCGTGCAGGTCGCCGATACGCCCGCCGGTATCCGGATCGAAAAAGTCTGGATCGCCGCCGATGTCGGCACCGCGCTCGACCCTGGCATCATCGAGGCGCAACTCTCCTCGGCCGCGGTCTATGGCCTGTCTGCGGCCATCAACCAGGAGATCACCTTTGCCGACGGAATGGCCGAGCAGTCGAATTTCCACGATTTCGACTGCATGCGCATCTTCCAGTGCCCGCAATTCGAGGTGGCGATCCTGGAGAACTACCACCGCATGGGCGGCGTCGGCGAAATCGCCACGCCGCCGGCGGCTCCAGCGCTGGCGAACGCCATTTTCGCGCTAACCGGGAAGCGCCTGCGCAGCCTGCCTCTGTCGAAGGAAGTGAGCTTCGCATGAGGCGGTTTTTCATCATCCTGACGTCTGCTGCCATGCTGCTTGCCAGCATTCTTTTCGCATCTGCACAAGATGCGTCGCCGCCGCCTGCCCTCGCCGTGGACACGGCGGCCGGGCTGCCGCAATGGCAGAAGGTCTATGAGGTACTTTCGCATCCGCGCTGCGCCAACTGCCATGTCGAGGACGACCGCCCGCGCTGGTCCGGCGCGCATTACGGCCTGACCCGCGTCCACGCCTTCAATGTCCAGCGCGGTGCGGACGGCTCCGGCTTCGGCAATCCCGGCCTGCGCTGCACGACCTGCCATTTCTCCAGCAATTCCAGTAGTTTGCATGGTCCGCCGGGCGCTCCGAACTGGCACCTGGCGCCAGCCGAAATGGTCTGGTTCGGCAAATCGTCCGCCGAGATTTGCGCGCAGATCAAGGACCCTTCCCGTAACGGTGGTCGCACATTGGCCGAAATCGCGGCGCATGTGCGCGACGACAGGCTGGTCGGCTGGGGCTGGGTTCCGGGTCCCGGAAGGGAGCCGGCGCCGGGGTCGGCAGAAGAGACGTATCAGGCGATAGAAGCCTGGTCGAAGGCTGGCGCTCCCTGCCCGGCCATTGATTAGCCTTATCAACTTTTGTGACTTTTTTGCAGTGCAACTATCGGGTAGAAGAAACCGCCGATCACGGCAATTTGAACAAGGGCCAGCCGATCCCCATATGCGCCGGCGCCGACCTTAACGGTGCTGACCGCCCATCGCACGCTGGATTAGAGAAACATGCGGAATTTCAAGTTTCACAAGCTCGCGGCCATCGTTGTGCTCATCGCCTTCGCCGCCTGGGTCGCAACCGGAGAGTTCTCGTCGGTCGGCAGCGCCAACGACAATGAAGCCGCCAAGACGGACAATGCCGCCAAGCCCGCCGCTGAACAGGCCAAGGCGGACGCGGAAGCCAAGGCTCCGGCCCGCACCGTCGGCGTGGTCGTGCCGCCGCGCAACGAACATGCGCGTGCCATCCGCATCTCCGGCCTGACGGAGGCCGACAAGCGCGCCGTGCTTGCCACCCGCGTCGGCGGCGTGATCGACAAATTGCCGGTCAAGCAGGGGCAGCGCGTCAAGGCAGGCGACGTGATCCTCGGGCTTGCCGCGGAGGAGAAACTGTCCGCCGTGGCGAACGCCAAGCAGGTTCTCGTGCAACGGCGCGCCGAACTGAATGCCGCCGAACGCCTGGCGCAGTCGGGCAATCTCGCCAAGCTGCAGCTCGATACGGCGCGCTCGGCCATGGCGGCGGCTGAATCGCAGCTCGACGCCGCCGAGCAGGACCTCGCCCGCAATGAGGTGAAGTCGCCCTTCGACGGCATCGTCGACCGCGTTCCCGTCGAACTCGGCAGTGCCGTCATGCAGGGCGGCGAAGTCGCCACCGTGCTCAGCCTCGACCCGGTCATTGCCCGGGGCGAGGTCAGCGAGCGTGACCTCGGCTACCTCAAGACCGGCGACAAGGCCAGCGTGCGGCTGGTCAGCGGCAACACGGTGGAAGGCACGGTGCGCTACATCAGCCGCGATGCGTCTTCCGCCACCCGCACTTTCCGCGTCGAGATCGCCATTCCGAACGCCGACGGCGCCATTCCGGCCGGCATGACGGCCGAGATCGCGCTTGCCGCGCAGCCGACCGATGCGGTCGTGCTGCCGCGCTCGGTCGTCACACTCGGCGACAAGGGCGACCTCGGCATCCGTGCCGTCGACAAGGACAACAAGGTCGTCTTCTACCCGATCGACCTAGTCGACGACACGCCGCAGGGTCTGGTCCTGGCCGGCATTCCGGCCGACGCGAGGGTCATCGTCGCGGGACAGGAGCTGGTGGCCGAGGGCGATGTCGTCAATCCGGTCGAGGCAAGCCCCGAGCAACTCAAGAAGCTGGCCGGTGAGGCTGCCGCAGGGACGCAGTAGCGATGGATATCGTCAAACTCGCGATCAACAATGCGCGGCTGACCATCTCCGCGCTCATCTTCCTTATCATCGCCGGCGCGCTGGCCTACCAGTCGGTGCCGAAGGAAGCGGAGCCGGACGTTCCGATTCCGATGATGTATGTCAGCCTCATCTACCAGGGCATTTCGCCTGAGGATTCCGAACGGCTGCTGCTGAGGCCGGTCGAAACCAAGCTCAAGAGCCTGAAGGGCCTGAAGGAGATGCGCTCGGCCGCCTTCCAGGGCGGCGGCTACGTGCTGGTCGAGTTCGATCCTTCCGTCGACCTCGCCTCGGCCCTGCAGGATACCCGCTCCAAGGTGCAGGACGCCAAGGCCGACCTGCCGCAGGCGGCGGAAGAACCGACCGTCAACGAGGTCAATATCTCGGAATTCCCGGTTCTGGTCGTGACCCTTTCCGGCCACGTGCCGGAGCGCGTGCTGACCGCGGCCGCGCGCGAGCTGCGCGACCGCATCGAGGAAGTGCCGGGCGTGCTTGAAGGTACGATCCAGGGCGCGCGCGACGACCTCGTGGAAGTGGTGATCGATCCGGTCAAGCTGTCGTCCTACGGCCTGCAGCTCGACCAGCTCATCCAGGGCGTCGGCCAGTCCAACAGCCTTGTCGCCGCCGGCAATCTGGAAGGCGCGCAGGGCAAATACGCCGTCAAGGTTCCCTCCCTCATCGAGACGCCGGAGGACGTCGCCGACCTGCCGGTCGTTGCCGGCCAGAACGCCATCGTCAGGGCCAAGGACGTCGCCACGGTCCGCTCCACCTTCAAGGACGCGGAAACCATCACCCGTCTCGACGGCAAGCCGGCGATCGCCATCGAGGTCAAGAAGCGCATCGGCGCCAACATCGTCGAGACGATCGACGGCGCCAAGGCCGTTGCCGACGCCTTCGTCAAGACCGCCCCGCCCGGCATGGAAGTGACCTACACGCAGGACAAGTCTGTCTTCGTCAACCAGCTGCTGAACGACCTGCAGAACCATGTGATGATCGCGGTCATCCTGGTCTTCATCGTCATCCTCTACGCGCTGTCGGGCCGTGCCTCCCTGCTCATAGGCCTTGCCATTCCATCGTCGTTCCTGATCGGCATCCTGTTGCTGGCGCTGATGGGCTACACGATCAACATGATCGTGCTGTTCTCGCTCATCCTGGCGGTCGGCATGCTGGTCGACGACGCCATCATCGTCACCGAATTCGCCGAACGGCGCATGAGCGAAGGCATGCCCAAGAAGGATGCCTTCGCCCTTGCCGCCAAGCGCATGGCGGGCCCGGTGATCGCCGCCACGATGACGCGCATCGCCGCCTTCTCGCCGCTGCTGTTCTGGCCGGGCATCGTCGGCGACTTCATGAAATACCTGCCGATCACGCTGATCGTCACGCTCGCCGCTTCCATGCTCTACGCCTTGGTCTTCACGCCGACGCTCGGCGCGTTGTTCGCCAAGGCGCATCAGCATGAGGAGGGCGAGCAAAAGGACGGGCTCTATATGGCCATCGTCAAGCAGGCGGTGCGCTACCCGATCACGGTCTGCGTCCTGACCGTGGCGCTGCTCGCCGGCGTCTTCGTCGCTTATGGCAAATGGGGCGCCGGCGTCGAGTTCTTCCCCGCCGTCGAACCCGACTACGGCCTGCTCTATGTGCATGCCCGCGGCAATCTATCGCTGGCGGAAATGGATGTCGCCACGCAGGAAGCCGAGAACAGGCTGCTCGGCTGGCCCGGCATCAAGTCCGTTTATACGCGCGTCGGCAAGACGCAAGGAGGCGGCCAGGACATCCCCGAGGATGTCGTCGGCGTCATCCAGTACGAGTTCGTCGATTGGCGCGAGCGCAAGTCCGCCAACCAGATACTCGACGACCTGCGCAAGGTGATGGCTGGCATACCGGGCGTCGATGTCGAAGTGCGCGTGCCGGAAGCCGGTCCGCCGACCGGCAAGCCGATCCAGGTTCGCCTCTCGGCCGTTAACCCGGAAGGTCTCGACAAGGCTGCCCGCGACGTCGCCGCGCGCATCGCCAGGGTGAAGGGCGTCATCGACATTTCCGACGGCCTGCCGCCGCCCGGCGTTGACTGGGCGCTTCAGGTCGACCGGGCCAAGGCCGCGCAATACGGTGTCAGCCCGACATCGGTCGGCACGGTCGTGCAGCTCGTCACCAACGGGCTGAAGCTGAGCGAATACCGCCCTGCCGGGACCGACGACGCGGTCGACATCCGCCTGCGCCTGCCGGAAGACCGCCGGACCCTGTCGACGCTGGACGAACTGCGCGTCCAGACCAATCAGGGCGCGGTGCCGATCTCCAACTTCGTCGAGCGCAAACCGGAGCCGAGCGTCGGCATTCTCAACCGCATCGACGGCGCCCGCACCATCGTCGTTCAGGCCAACGTCGCGGCCGGCGAGCAGGTCGCAGCCGTGCAGCAGCAGGTGACGCAGGCGATAAACGACATGGGGCTGGACTCGGGCATCCGCTGGAAGCTGGCCGGTTCGAACGAGGACAGCGCCGAGGCGAGCGCCTTCCTGTCCAAAGCATTCGGCGCGGCGATCTTCCTCATCTTCCTAGTGCTGCTGGCGCAGTTCAACAAGTTCACCAGCGTGTGGCTCGTGCTGTCCTGCGTGGTCATGGCGACGATTGGCGTGTTCCTCGGGCTTCTGCTCACCGGGCAGGCTTTCGGCATCGTCATGTCCGGCATCGGCGTCATCGCGCTCGCCGGCGTTGTCGTGAACAACAACATCGTGCTGATCGATACCTACGACCGCTTGCGGGAGGAAGGCTGGGACAAGGTCGAGGCCGTGCTGCAGACCTGCCGCGAGCGCGCCCGGCCTGTCGTGCTGACGGCCGTCTCCGCCATTCTCGGCGTACTGCCGATCGCCTTCGGCCTCGGGCTGGAAATCTTCCACCACGAGACCACGATCAACGCGCCGTCGACGCAATGGTGGATTTCGCTTTCCTCGGCGATCGTCTTCGGCCTGTCCTTCGCCACCGTGCTGACCTTGGTGGTGACGCCGTCCATGCTGATGGTGTTCACCCGCGCCAAGCGCCAGCCGGGCCAGCGCAGCCTGTGGAGCCGCTTGCTGCGGCGCGGCAAGGGCAAGGTATCGAGCGAGACCCGGCCGCAGGAGCCTGCCGCAGCCGAACCGGACATCGCTTATCCCAAGGCCGCAGAATAGGCCTCGGGGCCAAAGCCACCGGCTGACGAATGAAAGGCCGCCCGGAACCTCGGACGGCCTTTTCGCATTGTCATGTCATTGCAACACTTCCAAGCGAGGGCTTGCCATGACGCTCAGCACACTTCTGATCATTATTTTGGTTCTTATCCTCATCGGCGCCGTTCCGAGCTGGCCGTATTCGCGGGGCTGGGGCTATGGCCCGTCCGGCATAGTCGGCGTCATTCTCGTGGTGGTCATTATCCTGTTGCTGATGGGCCGGATCTGACGCTCTTTTATAGTGAAAAGCGGCGGATGCTTTCCGGCATCCGCCGCTTTCTGTTCCGCTTTGCCTTTACGGGGAACGGCCCTATTCGGCCGGTTGAGGCGCGAAATCGGCGGTGCGCGCCAGTTCCGACATAAGACACACGATCACCAGCAGGCCGGAAAGTGCGATGAAGACCGGCGAGAAGCCGGTGTGCTCGGCGACGAAACCGATGGCCGAAGGGGCCATCAGGATGCCGCAATAGCCGATGGTGGTGACCACGCTCATGCCGGTTCCCGATGCCATGCCCGGCTGGTTGCCGCCCGCCGAAAAGGCTATTGGCACCATGTTGGCGATGCCGAGACCGGTAACGGCGAAGGCCGCGATGGCGAGCCATGGCCAGGGCGACAGCCCGGCGACCAGCATTCCGCCCGCCGCGATCAGGCTGGAGACCCGCAAGGTGCGCACCGCGCCGAAGCGGTTGCGCACGCTGTCGCCGGCGAAGCGCATCAGCGCCATCGCCCCGGAAAAAAGCGCGAAGGCGAGGCCGGCCGTGGCGAGGTTGCTGCCGAGCTCCTGCTGCAGGTAGAGCGCCGCCCAGTCGAGCACCGCGCCTTCCGGCACCATGGAAAACAGCGCCATGATGCCGACGAGATAGACCGCTGGATTTCTGGGCAGGGTGAATTTGTGATGTGCCTGCGCCTGCGGCGTCGGGTCGGCGATCAGGAAACGCGCCGCCGCCGCAAGCAGCGCCGCGGCGATGATTGTGACGATGCCGGCATGGGCGAGATGGCCGAACTTCTGGATGAGGAAGCCGCCCATGCCGCCGCCGGCAAAGCCGCCGAGGCTCCAGAAGCCGTGCGAGGACGACATGACCGCCTTCGACAGCCGCCGCTCGACGGCGACGGCATTGGCGTTCATGGCAACGTCCATGCCGCCGATCAGCCCGCCGAACAGGAACATGGCCGCCGCTGCCAGCGGCACGTTGAACGCCAGGGCCACCAGCAACAGGCCGAAGACGCAGGCCGCCGCGAAACCGCGCAGGACGGCGCGCGACCCGTGCTTCGACATCAGATAACCCGATAGGGGCATGAAGGTCAGCGCGCCGATACCGAACACCAGGATCAGCAGCCCGAGGGTGAACTTGCTGATCTCGAGCCGCGCCAGGAACACCGGGATCTGCGGCGCCCAGCTGCCGGTCAGGAAGCCGTTGATGAAGAACATGGCCGCCACCGCCCAGCGCCCTCGAAAGGCGGACTGGAGAGCGGCGGATCGTTGGACGGTCGGTGCGGGCATGTCGGGGAATCCGGCAATTAAATCGAATTGGCGGGCAAATTAGATCGATTCAATTTCCAGTCAAGCCGGCGATTGGACGGACTTTTGGGCCAGGCGCGAAGCTGCTTTCCCTCCCTTCCCATCCCGATACGGGAAGAGATGACGGCAAGTATTGGGGGGACAACACCGTCTTCGTTCTCTCCTTGCGGAAGACGGAAGACTACGCCGCGCCTTCGTCATCCCGGAAGCCGAACGGAGCGAAGCAGAGTGAGGCTATCCGGGACTCATTGACCGCAAGATCGTCGAGCGCGGCCTGTCCTTGCCTTGGCGCATCTCAGGATCGTGTCGCGAGGCAAACAGGTGTGCGCTGGCTCAATGCCCCTTCGGCCGGGTCGCCTCGAAGCCGGCCTTCTGCGCCTCTGTCGCTTCGGTCTGATACCGCTTCTGCCATTCGGCATAGGGCATGCCGTAGACGATCTCGCGCGTCTCCTCCTTGGAGAGGTCGATGCCTTGCGCCGCCGCGGCCTCGCCGTACCAGGTCGACAGGCAGTTGCGGCAGAAGCCGGCGAGGTTCATCAGGTCGATGTTCTGCACATCCGTGCGCTGGCGCAGATGCTCCACCAACCGGCGGAACGCCGCCGCTTCCAGATCGCGTTTCTGTTCCTCGCTCAAAGCATCCATGAACCCTGCTCCGTCACAGCGGCCCGGTGCGCGAACCGAACCGTCTCACCTCATGTATATCGGCACGCCGGTTCACCGCGTCAACGATCGGGGCCAGGCGCTGCGCCCAGGCGACCGCGCCTTGCCGATCGGCGATCAGGTCCTGCCGGATTTCGACGAGCGCATGCGCATAGCCGTTGACGACGGCGTGACGGTACATCGTGTCGCCGCGCAGCGCGCCGTCATAGGGCTCGTTGTCCCCGACGACGAGACCCTCATCCGCCGCCAGCGCCTCGATCAACGGCCGCGCGGCGCGGTCGTCGAGGTCCCACAACAGGCCGACATGCCATGGCCGGATATGGCCCTGCATGGTCGGGGTGAAGGAATGCACCGAAAAAACGAACGGCGCTGCGCCGCTGGCTTTCGCCACCGAGGCCACCATGGCGCCGACGGCGTCGTGGTAGGGACGATAGAATAGATCGAGCCGCTTTTCCCGTTCGTCGTCCGACATCGGGTAGTTCCCTGGCACGATGGTGCCGTCATAGAGCTGGCGGATCAGGGTCGGGTCGTCCTCGCCGCGGTTGGGATCAATCAGCAGCCGCGAAAACGTCGCGAACACGGCCGGCGCATCAAGCAGCGCGGCAAGCTCCCGTATGACCGTCTCCACGCCGATATCGTAGGCGATGTGGCGGTCGAACTCTGCTGCCGGCAGACCGAGATCGCCATACTCCTCGGGAAGGTTGCGGCGTGCATGATCCGCCACCAGAACCAGACCGCGCCTGCGGTCGCCGTCGACGATCTCGAATGGCGCAAAAACTGTGGATCGGGTCATCGGCGGAAAAAATCGGTCGGGTTCGGTTCGCGATTGCTGCTAACCTCATTCCACGAAGCGGACAGACGCGCAACGCCGTTGTTTGGCCAAGGTTTTTGCAGAATCTGTCTGCGGGCTTGCCGGGCTGGTGTCTGCTTGCGACTAAATCGATTGATTTTACGCGAATCGCTGCGTTGACATGCGCCCGGACTTCTCCGAAAAGGGCGTCTGCACATGCTTACATCGTTCTTCCAGGGCTTGAGAATGACAATCGCCGGCAGGCTGCGCGTGCCCGGTATCCGGGGTGGAGCCATCGCCGGGCCGCTGCCGTTTCTGGCTGTTCTGCTGGCGCCCTTTGCGCTTGCAACGCCGGCCAAAGCCGATTTCCGGGTCTGCAATGCCACGCAGAATCTCGTCGGCGTCGGCATCGGCTACCGCGCCAAGGCCGGTTGGATCACCGAAGGCTGGTGGCGCATCGAGGGATCGAGCTGCAAGACGCTGATCGAGGGCCCTTTGTCATCCAGGTTTTACTATCTCTATGCAGAAGACGCCGAGCGCGGCGGCCGCTGGGACGGTCCGATCTCGATGTGCGTGGCGGAAAAGGAATTCAAGATCGCGGGCGTGACAGATTGCGTAGCCAGGGGCTTCCAGCGCGCCGGATTTCAGGAATACGACACGGGTGAGCAGGCGAGCTGGATGGTCCAGCTGACCGATCAGCCCGCAACGGACGGCGCCAGCGCCGCTCCCGGAAGCAATGGTCAATGAGACGCAGCCGCAAGGTCAAGATACTCGCCACCGTCGGTCCGGTTTCCTCCGACGAGGCTATGCTGAGGAAACTGTTCGAAGCGGGCGCCGACGTTTTCCGCATCAATATGAGCCACACCGACCATGAGCTGATGCGCACGCTGGTCGCCCGCATCCGGTCGGTCGAGGAAGCGGTCGGGCGGCCGATCGGCATCCTGGCGGATTTGCAGGGCCCCAAGCTGCGCGTCGGCAAATTCGCCAACGGCAAGGAAGCGCTGGCCGCCGGCCAGACCTTCACACTGGACGACAAGCCCGAGCCCGGCGACGGCAGCCGCGTTTTCCTGCCGCACCCTGAAATCCTTGCTTCGGTCGAGGCCGGCCACCGGCTGCTGATCGATGACGGCAAGGTCGAATTGAAAGCGGTCAAGGCCGATGGCAAGTCCATCGTCTGCACCGTCGTTTCCGGAACGGCCATTTCCGACAAGAAGGGCGTCTCGCTTCCCGATACCGACCTGCCCGTCGGCGCGCTCACGCAGAAGGATCGTGCCGATCTGGATGCGGTGCTCGACGCTGGCGTCGACTGGGTCGCGCTGTCTTTCATCCAACGCCCCGAAGACCTCGCCGAGGCGCGCAAGATCGCCCGCGGCCGCGCCCTCCTGATGTCGAAGATCGAGAAGCCGCAGGCCGTCGCCCGGTTGGCCGAGATCATCGAGCTTTCCGATGCGCTCATGGTGGCGCGCGGCGACCTCGGCGTCGAAATGCCGCTGGAATCGGTGCCCGGCATCCAGAAGCAGATTACCCGCGCTGCACGCCGCGCCGGCAAGCCGGTGGTCGTCGCCACCCAGATGCTGGAATCGATGATCTCCGCGCCGGTACCGACCCGCGCCGAGGTCTCGGACGTGTCCATCGCCGTCTTCGAGGGCGCCGACGCCGTCATGCTGTCGGCTGAATCCGCTGCCGGCGCCTATCCGGTCGAAGCGGTCGCCACCATGAATCGCATCGCCGAGAAGGTCGAGCAGGACCCACTCTATGCCGGCATCATCAACGCGCAACGCTCGCAGCCGGAGGCCACCGGCGCCGACGCCATTTCGCTGGCGGCCCGCGAGATCGCCGAGACGCTGAAACTGTCGGCGATCATTACTTACACGGCTTCGGGCGCCACCGGCCTGCGTGCCGCGCGCGAGCGGCCGCAGGTGCCGATCATCGCGCTCTCGCCCATCCTCAACACGGCGCGGCGGCTGTCGCTGCTGTGGGGAACGCACTGCGTGGTGTCGGAGGATGCGACCGACCTCGACGACATGGTCGAACGTGCCTGCCGCATCGCGGCGGAAGAGAATTTCGGCAAGACCGGCGACAGGATCATCATCACCGCCGGCGTGCCGCTACGCACGCCCGGCTCCACCAACATGCTGCGCATCGCCTATATCGGGTCGCAAATTCCGGGCCGCTGAACCCTACCCGTCTTTCGGTGATGGAGGCGCGCTGCCCGGCTCCCGGGGAGATGTGTGCCGGACGGTTCAGGCTTCACGTCCCGTTGCAGCTATCCGGCTCAGATGCCTTCGCCGGCCAGTTCCTCGGAAAGCGTGGCCACCTGGTTCTGCGCATTGCGCATCATCGGATAGATGTCGAGCGCCCGCTGCCAGGCCCTGAGCGCCTGTTCCTTGCGGCCGGTGTCGTTCAGGATCTGCGCCATGCCCGAAATCGCGCCGAAATGGCGCGGCTCCAGCTCAAGCGTCTGCTCGATGTCGGCCATCGCCTTCTGGTAGTTCTTCATCATGAAATGAACGGTGGCGCGGCGGTTCCAGCCTTCCGCATAAGCCGGCTGCAGGGTGACGACCTGGTCGAGGAAGTCTAGCGCCACGTCGAACTTCTGCTCGCCGATGGCTTTCTGCGACCACTGCATCATCAGGTCGATGGACGCGCTGCCGGACTGGTTCCATTGCGCCCATATACGGTTCGATATCCGCTCGGCCACCTTCTCGTTGCGCTCGCGTTTGAGGTCGGCGAACAGCTTGCCAAGATCCTGCGCCCGCGTTCGCGGCCCCAGGTCTTGCGTGTCTTTCGAAAGGGCGTCCTTCGGCGGATCGTCGGCGGCAGCCGGCAGCGACGGGACTGTGCTCAGGAAAAGGGCCGCGCAAACGGCAAAAACGATCCGCATGCGCCGGAATCTAGCCCGGCGCGGCGGATCGTCAAACTGAATTTAGCGTGAAAGGCTTCGCATCCCGCATCACGGGACCGCAATGGACGGCGCGTATCAGCCCTGGCGCGCCTTGTAGCGCGGATCGGTCTTGTTGATGATGTAGACGCGGCCCTTGCGGCGGACCACGCGATTGTCCCGGTGACGCGCCTTGAGCGCCTTGAGCGAGTTCTTGATCTTCATGGTCTTGCCCGTTGGTCTGGGCCCAATCGGGCCTAACTGAAAAGCGCGCTGAAACAGCGCCTGAATTCGTGACCGGCTCATAAACGAGGAGGCTTGTGCCTGTCAACCGGCGTCGGACAATGTCAGCGACTGTCGACCGCGAAAACCTACACGCCGGACGGCTTCAACCGCGTGAAATGTCCCATTTTGCGTCCTGGACGGGCTTCCGTCTTGCCATAGAGGTGCAGCACGGTGCCCGGTTCGGCCAGCAATGCCGGGACACGCCCGACGTCGTCGCCGATCAGGTTTTCCATGACGCAGTCGGCATGACGGCGCCCGGAGCCCAGCGGCAACCCGGCAACGGCGCGGATATGCTGCTCGAACTGCGAGATCGCGCAGGCAGCCTCCGTCCAGTGGCCCGAATTGTGGACGCGCGGCGCAATCTCGTTGGCGACGACCCCGCCATCGGCAAGCACGAAGAACTCGACGCCGATAACGCCGACATAATCGAGCGCCGCGAGGATTTTTTCCGCCGCCGCACGCGCCACAGAGGCGGTTTCCGCGGAAACGGCGGCGGGCACGGTAGAGGTATGCAGAATCCCGTTCTTGTGGACGTTCTCGGCCGGATCGTAGGCCGCGACCGCGCCATCAATGCCGCGCGCCGCGATTACCGATATCTCCCGTTCGAACGGCACCAGCGATTCGAGGATCAGGGGCACGTTCCCCATCGCTTCGCAGGTGCCGGCGAAACCGCCGGTCTCCATATTGCGAAAAACCCGCTGGCCCTTGCCGTCATAGCCGAGACGGCGCGTTTTCAGCACGCCGCTGCCGCCGAATGTGGCGAGCGCCGCGGTGAGCTGCTCGTCATTGTCGACGGGGAAGAAGCGTGCGGTGGCGATGCCGACCCCGTTGAGGAACTGCTTTTCCGCCATCCGGTCCTGCGCGACTTCCAATGCGCGCGGCGGCGGCAGAACCGGGACGGAGGCGGCAAGCCCCTGCGCCGCTGCAACGGGAACGTTCTCGAACTCATAGGTGACGACGTCGCAGGCGGCGGTCAACTCCCGCAACGCAACCTCGTCCTCGTAACCGGCCACGATCTGCCGGTTTGCCACCTGCGCGGCGGGACAGTCGGCCTGCGGTTCGAGCACGACGGTGCGGTAGCCGAGCCGCGCCGCGGCCATGGCCAGCATGCGGCCGAGCTGGCCGCCACCGATAATGCCGATGGTCGAACCGACCGGAAGCGGACTGCTCACGGCGAATCCGTCGGCTCTGCGGCGATCTTCGCCGTCTGCGCCGCCCGCCAGGCATCCAGCCGCTTCGCCAAAGGTTCGTCGTGCAACGCCAGCACGGCGGCGGCGAGAAGCGCGGCGTTCGCGGCGCCGGCCTTGCCGATGGCGAGCGTACCGACCGGAATGCCGGCGGGCATCTGGACAATAGAAAGAAGCGAATCCTGGCCGGACAGGGCTTTCGATTCGACCGGAACGCCGAAAACCGGCAGCGGCGTCAGCGCCGCCGTCATGCCGGGCAGGTGCGCAGCGCCGCCGGCGCCCGCGATGATGATTTTGTAACCTGCGTCCTTCGCGCCTTTGGCGAAATTGTAGAGCCGCTCCGGCGTGCGGTGGGCGGAGATCAGCATGCGCCGGTAGGAAATGCCGAGCGCATCCAACATCTCGGCGGCGTGGCTCATCGTCGCCCAGTCGGACTGGCTGCCCATGATGATGGCGACGTCGGCGCGCTGGTCGGTCAAGGACACGGTCTCCGTTCGGAAAGGCCGCGCCTTAGCGGAAATCGGCATCCCTTACAAGGACGGCAGGCCGTTCAGGCGATGATGTCGGGAATGATGCGGTCTTCCAGCGCCGAAAGCTTGTCCTTGAGGGCGAGCTTCTTCTTTTTCATGCGCTGTATCTGCAGCGGATCGCAGCCCATCGCGATCATCGCGTTGATCGCCGCGTCGAAATCGGCGTGTTCCTGCTTCAAACGTGCAAACTCGAGGCGGACCTCGGCTTGTTCCTGTTCCGACATGGCTACCGTTCTGCAAGTCTCCGGCGTCCCGGGGAACGCCTTTTCGGGCGGGGCCGGCTTCTGGTCCTCACCGGTGCGCAGCCCATATCACATTTCACATTATCGCGAAATGCTACCACGGATTATTCGACATCTTGAGGCATCGGTGGCACACTGTCTTCCTGCCGTCACAAGGCGGGCCTGCGGTGGACGCCTTCGCGGTAGCAATCGAGGAAACCATGAAAGGGAGAACCAATCATGTCTCTTGCGTCCCATCTTGAAGAGCTACAGAAGAAGCACGGCGACATCGAGCGTGAAATCGACGAAGCCCTGCTTCATCCATCCGTCGACGACCTCGAAATCGTCAATCTGAAGCGACGCAAGCTGGCCATCAAGGACGAGATTGAAAAGCTCAGGGCGAAACCGACCACGCACTGAAGCCCAACGAACCATCTGGACCGTTCTCTGCCGGCGGCATGTGACTGTCGCCGGAGCAGAGGTTGGTTTTTCGCAGATTTCAAAGCGAAGCCGCGTTGCATCCACCGGAAATTCCAAGGCTTGTGGAAGCCGGCAGCGAAGGCCGCCGGCAAATGAAACGCTTGTTCCGAGCCGATATTCATACGCAAGAAACGGGATCGGTATGGCGATCGGTCGCCGGTAGCAGCCATTGACAAGGCGCGCGCGGTCCGCCACCTGATGGCTTGATCTTGCTGAATTCAGGACAGCCGGCGATGACCGGATACTTCTCTTCCCCCTTTCCGCGCCGCAGGTCGGTGGGTGTCGATATCGGCGGCGTGACGGTTGGCGGCGGCGCCGCGGTCGTCGTGCAGTCGATGACCAATACTGACACGGCCGATGTCGACCAGACCGTCGCCCAGGTCGCTGCCCTGCACCGCGCCGGCTCCGAGATCGTCCGCATCACCGTGGACCGCGACGAGAGCGCCGCGGCTGTGCCGAAAATCCGCGAGCGGCTGGAGCGGCTCGGCGTCTTCGTGCCGCTGGTCGGCGATTTCCATTATATCGGCCACAAACTGCTCGCCGATCATCCGGCCTGCGCCGAAGCGCTGGCGAAATATCGCATCAACCCTGGCAATGTCGGCTTCAAGGACAAGCGCGACCGCCAGTTCGCCGACATTGTCGAGATGGCCATCCGCCACGACAAGCCGGTGCGCATCGGCGTCAACTGGGGCTCCCTCGACCAGGAACTGCTGACGCGGCTGATGGACGAAAACCAGAGCCGCGGCTCGCCGCTGACGGCGCTCGAGGTTACCCGCGAGGCGATCGTGCAGTCCGCCATCCTGTCGGCCGAAATGGCGGAGGAGATCGGCCTCGGGCGCGACAAGATCATCCTGTCGGCCAAGGTCAGCGGAGTCCAGGACCTGATTGCCGTCTATACCGAGCTCGCCAGACGCTCCGACCATGCCCTGCATCTCGGCCTCACCGAAGCCGGCATGGGCTCCAAGGGCATCGTCGCCTCGTCGGCCGCCATGGGCATTCTCTTGCAGCAGGGCATCGGTGACACCATCCGCATCTCGCTGACGCCGGAGCCGAACGGCGATCGCACCCGCGAGGTCCAGGTGGCGCAGGAACTGCTCCAGACCATGGGTTTCCGCCAGTTCGTGCCGATCGTTGCCGCCTGCCCCGGCTGCGGCCGCACCACCTCGACCGTATTCCAGGAGCTGGCGCAGAACATCCAGGAAGATATCCGACGTAACATGCCGGTCTGGCGCGACAAATATCCTGGCGTCGAGGAATTGAAAGTCGCTGTGATGGGCTGCATCGTCAACGGCCCCGGCGAATCCAAACATGCCGATATCGGCATTTCCCTTCCCGGCACCGGCGAGACGCCGACCGCCCCGGTCTTCATCGACGGGCGCAAGGCCGCGACGCTGCGGGGCCCGAACATCGCCGCCGATTTCGAGAAGATGGTCGCCGATTACATCGAGCGGCGCTTCGGCCAAGCCAAAGGTGAGCCGGGCGGCCAGCAGGCGGCGGAATAGATATCTTGTAGGGAAAAAGCTTCGCCGCTAGATTTACCCCGGGTTTGTGGGGAGATGGGCGATGCAAGACAATTCAAATCCTATACGCGCAAGAAATATAGAGTTCGGTGGGGTTAAGATTACTGGCGGATCGGCGCTGATCGTACTTGGTCTCGCCGTACTCTTCCTTCTTGATTTCGCTTTGGGTTGGCTTGGAGCCGGAAGTGCGGATCCGCTTCTTAAATATGGCCTTGGCTTCGTTTTCCTGGTTGCCGGGTTGCTCTGGTTCTTCTGGGACAAACTGTTCCCGGCAGAAAAGAAATAAGCGCGTCGCCGGCGGGCTTGCGGCGCTTCTTGGCCTGACGTCGGCAGTACTCGCCGACCCGCCGATGCCTGCGAAAGAGCGCCTGATCGACCGCGTCTGCGATCTGGTGGAATTCCACGCCGGCCGCGAGGGCCTGCCGAAGGATTTCTTTGCCCGCCTGATCTGGAAGGAGAGCCGCTTCGATCCGGACGCCGTCAGCCCCGTGGGCGCCGAGGGCATTGCGCAATTCATGCCGGGCACCGCGAAGCTCCGCGGCCTGGCCAACCCGTTCGACATCGAGCAGGCCATTCCGGCCTCCGCCAGATATCTCGGCGAATTGAAAGCTGGTTTCGGCAATCTCGGCCTCGCCGCCGCCGCCTACAATGCCGGCGAAACGCGCGTGGCGCGCTGGCTGAACGCGGGCGGCTTCCTGCCGCTGGAAACGGAAGACTACGTGCTCGACGTGATGGGCGAACCGGCCGAGAAATTCACCGACAAAGCCTATGCCGGGACAGTGCGGCCGCTGGACAAGAAGGACAGCTTTCCGGTGGCCTGCCGCAAGCTGCCGGTCATCATGGCGAGAACCGTGCCGATGGCCGCCATCAACATCAAGCCATGGGGCGTTCAGGTCGCCGGAAACTTCCGCCGATCTGCCGCCGTCGGGCAATGGGAGAGGCTACGCAAACGTTTTCCTGCGCTTCTCGCCAGCTACAAGCCTGTCGTTTCGCGCGTGCGCTCGCCGATTGGACGGCGCGGCGTCTATGCCGTCAGGATCGGCGTCGACAACCGCGCCAATGCCGACGTCATCTGCCAGCAACTGCGCGGTGCCGGCGGCGCCTGCGTGGTGGTGAAGAACCGGTAGGCCGGGTCGAGCGGCACCGGCTCCAGGATGTGAACGGAGTTACGCTGTCCTGGCGGCCACTGCCTCGCCCAGCCATGTGCCGATCTTGGCGCCCAGCCGGTCCGGCGAGATCGGCTTCGGCAGATAGTCGTCCATGCCCGCCTCGATGCATTTTTCGCGATCGCCCTTCAGGGCATGGGCCGTTACGCCAATGATGGGGATATGCGCGCCGGTCGCCTCTTCCGCGGCGCGTATGGCGCGCGTCGCCTCGTAGCCGTTCATTTCCGGCATTGAGACATCCATGAGGATGAGCTTCGGACTCAATGCATGGTGCATCTCGACCGTAGTGCGGCCGTTGCTGGCGATACGGTAGCTCAGGCCAAGCCCGTTGAGTATCTGGCCGAACACCATCTGGTTCACCTCATTATCCTCGGCAATAAGGATATCGACAGGGCGCTGCGAGGCCGATGCATCGTTTACAGTCGCTGCCGCCGGCTGGCTGTGGATGACGGTGAAGGCCTGCGGCCGCTGCGTCACGGGCGACGGCTCACGCACGAAGGCAGCCTTGGCCGGCTGCGAACGCGCCTTCTGGATGGCGCCGATGACGGTGCCGAGCAGAAGCGCCGACCTTGCCGGTTTGGTCAGATGCGCGGCAATGCCGAATTCCATGATCAGCTTGCCGAAATCAACCTGATCGACGGACGTCAGCAGAACGACGGGAATGGACGACAGGCGGCTGTCCGATGCGATGGCCTTGGCGACGTCGGCGCCGTCCATGCCCGGCATCTGATAGTCGAGGATGATGCAGTCGACCGAGGCGCCGAGCTGGATGGCGCGATCCAGGAAGGCGAGTCCGACGGCGCCGTTTTCCGCGGCGGCGCAGTCGAAATCCCAGCTACGCAACTGCTCGAGCAGGATTTCACGGTTGACCGGATTGTCGTCGATAACCAGGACGCGCGCGCCGGTAACGTCGCTTGGCACCACCGAATCCTCTTGCTCGGCTTCATGCACGGGCATGGGCACGCTGAACCAGAAGACCGAGCCGCGGCCGATCTCGCTCTCGACGCCGATCCTGCCGCCCATGAGGTCGATGAGGCGCGCGCCGATCGCCAGTCCGAGACCTGTTCCCTCGTGCCTGCGGGTGGAGGAGCCGTCGACCTGGGCGAACTTCTCGAACACGTTCTGAAGCTTGTCCGCCGGGATGCCGATACCGGTGTCCTCGACGCGGACGGTCAGCGCGACGACGCCATCTGCCACTTCGCCGCTGACATCGATCAGCACGTGACCCTTCTCGGTGAATTTCACCGCATTGCCGAGCAGATTGGTCACGATCTGGCGGAACCGTCCGGCATCGCCGACGACGAAGGCAGGCAGGCGCGGATCGACGCGCACGATCAGTTCCAGGTTCTTCTCCGCCACGCGCGCCGAGACCAGTGTCGCCACATCCTCCACCGCTTCTGCCAGGCGGAACGGCGCCGGATCCAGCGTCAGCTGTCCGGCATTGATTTTCGAGAAATCCAGAATGTCGTTGATGATCGTCAGCAGCGCATTGCCGGACTTGACGATAACGTCGGTAAAAGTCTTCTGGCGTTGCGTCAGTTCGGTCTTGGCCAGCAGTTCAGCCATGCCGAGCACGCCGTTCATCGGGGTGCGAATCTCATGACTCATATTGGCCAGGAACTCGGACTTGGCGCGGTCGGCGGCTTCCGCCCTGGACAGCGATTCCGCGCTTTCGGCAAAAGCGCGGCGAATCGCCTTTTCCATCGGCCGGAAAATCCAGAAGGCGACGAGAGCGAGCACCGCGATGAGGAGGCCGCTCGCCCACAGCAGCAGCCGGTCGCTGCGCATATCGGCGAGCCGCCGCTCACCATCCATGGCGGTGCGGGCACGAACGAGCATCGGCCGGGCGAAGAAATTGTTCTGGTTGCGGATTTCCCGGAAACTCCAGTCGTCCAGTTTCTGCGCCACCGCCATCAGGTTGAGGTTGCGGATCATATCGCGCGCCGACCAGAACAGGTCGCCGTTTACCGAAGCCGAACGGATTTCATAGCGAGCCATCTCGGACAGACGCGGCTGGACGGCAGCGATCTGGGCGGTCAGCTGTTCGATTTCTCCCCGGATACGTTCCGCATGGCTGCTCGCCGCCCTGCCCAGGTCGGCACGCGTTTCCGGCGCCCATATCTTGGTCGCGTTCTCGGCGAAATCGGTCGCACTGCGAAGGTCGCGCGTCAGGGTGGCGAGGCCGCTACTCACCTGGTCGACATCGTGGCGAAACGAATTGATGCTCTGCAGGGCCCACATCGCAAGACCCGACGCGAGCGCGAAGACGAGCAGGCCGGATAGATAACGGACCCGGACGGACCGGATGTAGGACGAGTATTCCGGCATGCGCAACCCCAACACATACGCAATATTAACGGCCGGAATTACGCTCTATTACCATTAAGATTTCGTTGGACCGGCGCGAAATGCCGGTGCGGCTCACTTGCCGCGTGCGGCGATGAAGGTCGCGGATGCCCTCAGCAGCACCGCTTTTTCCCCGTAAGGCTGAAGCAACGTATGGGCCTGTTCCACCAGACCCCACAATTGTGCTTTCGCCCATTCCTCGCCATGGAGCGCAACGAGCGTCGCCTTGCCGGCCGCCGCGTCCTTGCCGGTCGCCTTGCCCATCGTGTGCGCGTCTGCGGTGCGGTCGAGCAGATCGTCGGCAAGCTGGAATGCCAGTCCGACCGCAGAGCCGAACTCGGCCAGTCTTTCACGATCCTGCAGGGGCGCGCCGGCAAGGATGGCGCCGGCCTCGCAGGCGAAGCGGATCAGTGCGCCGGTCTTCATCGCCTGCAGCGTGATAATGCCGGCCTCGTCCGGCTTGATCTGTTCCGCCTGCAGGTCGAGCATCTGCCCGCCGGCCATGCCGCCCGGCCCGGCGGCACGGGCCAGCGCCAGCACAAGCGCCGCGCGCCGGTCCGGCGGAATGTCGGTCGCCTCGTCGGCCAGTATGTCGAAGGCGAAGGTCAGCAGCGCATCGCCCGCCAGGATCGCCGTCGCCTCGTCGAACGCCTTGTGAACGGTCGGCTGGCCGCGCCGCATGTCGTCGTCGTCCATGGCCGGCAGATCGTCATGGATGAGCGAATAGCAGTGGACGCATTCCAGCGCCGCCGCCACCCGCAGGGCCGCCTCGCCGCCGGCCGAAAACAGCGCAGCGCTTTCCATCACCAGGAAAGGCCGCAGCCGCTTGCCGCCGTTCAGCACGCCATGGCGCATGGCCGTGAACAGACGATCTGGCCTTGCGATCTCACCGGTGAGCGGCGCGCTCGCCAGCAGCCGCTTCAACGCCGTCTCGACGGCGTCCGCCCGCGCCGCCAGCGCCATTTCGAAGGCTGTTTGATCGTCTTTCGTCATCGCGGCGACCGGTAGCCGACAGTCAGGCGTTGCGCAAGCCGGCAAGCGCCGGTATGCCGGAGCGGGGAGTGTGCAGGTTGGACGTCGAGCCGATCACAGATCGCCAGGCTGAAGGAATAACGATGGCGTCGAGACCAAAACGCGGCGTTCGCGCTGGTCTTCGGGGCCGGTTGAGGCCTGTGTTGAAGGGACTGGTGATCCTGGCACTGATACCGGTCGTACTGACGATCCTCTATTTCCCCTCCTTCGTGCACCCGGTATCGACGCTGATGCTGAAGGACCTCGCGACCTTTTCCGGCTATGACCGGCGCTGGGTCTCGATCGACGATGTGGCGCCGGTGCTGGCCCATTCCGTCATCATGTCCGAGGACGGCCAGTTCTGCTCGCACCGCGGCGTCGACCTGGCCGAGCTGAAGGGCGTGGTGGAAGATGCGATGTCCGGCGACCTGACGCGCGGCGCCTCTACCATCACGATGCAGACGGTGAAGAACCTTTTCCTCTGGTCGCGGCCGCTGGGCAGCCTGCGCAAGCTCATCGAACTGCCGCTGTCGGTCTATTTCGACGCCGTTCTGTCGAAGCGGCGGATCATGGAAATCTACCTGAACATCGCCGAATGGGGCCCGGGCATCTACGGCATCGAGGCCGCCGCCCAGCATCATTTCGGCGTTTCCGCCGCCAATCTGTCGCGGCGGCAGGCGGCGCTGCTGGCCGTCAGCCTGCCGAACCCGATCGCACGCAATCCGGCCAAGCCCGGCCCCGGCCTGCGGCGTCTGGCCTCGCTGATCGAGCGGCGCGCGGCGCGATCGGGCGGCTATGTCGGCTGCCTGAGGTAGACATCCGAGGGCGGCCTCAAAAAAATTCGCGGCAGCGCTGGCCAAAAGGCGGCAGGGCGTGTATAGGCACGCGACTTTCTTCTGGAAATCCGGCCCGGCAGCTGGCCCTTTCACGAGGGCGACGCGGGCTTTTGACCGACTGAGTGGAGCATATCCATGGCCGTACCGAAACGAAAAACCTCTCCGTCCAAGCGCGGCATGCGCCGCTCGGCCGACGCGCTGAAGGCCCCGACCTATGTCGAGGACAAGAACTCCGGCGAAATGCGCCGTCCGCACCATATCGACCTGAAGACCGGCATGTATCGCGGCCGTCAGGTTCTGGAGCCGAAGGAAAGCTGAGCTTTCTTTTTAGGCAGGGAATGTGTCGCAAGACCGGCCAATGGCCGGTCTTTTGCGTTTCTAGCCTGACAAAGCCACTTTTCTCCGCTGCCTGAACGTTTCATGGTGCGGGACGCAACGCTTTGGCGCGAAACGCTTTCAGCAAAGGGAACCCGTTCAATGCTCGCCGGTATGCCGCTTCTGATCGTGCCTTTCATCCTCTACAATCTGGGGCTTGCGGGCTTCCTGGGCGTCGGAGTCGAAAACGACCCGTGGGCGACGGAAATCTTTTCCATGCGCATGATGTCCGGCGGCGTCTTCTCGATGACGCTCGGCGACCTGATGATCCTCATCGGCCTGGTCTTCTTTTTCATCGAAATCCTGAAATCCACCCGCACGTCGAACGCGTCGATCATCGACCATCTCTTGTCGACCTTCGTCTTTGTCGCCTTTCTGGTCGAGTTCCTGCTAGTCAGGGGCGCCGCGCATTCGGTGTTCTTCACCCTGATGGTGATCGCGCTGATCGACGTGCTGGCAGGCTTTTCGGTCTCGCTCCGCTCGGCCGGCCGCGACGTCAACCTGCATTGAACTGGTTGCGGCGGATAGTTCTCTAGGTGTTTTGCTGCTCCGATCAGGACGAGCCGAAAATGGCGGGATTGCGAGAATCGGAACGGAGCGTACCTTTCGGTACGTGAGTGCCGGAAGCGCAGAAAACCGTCATTTGCAGGCCGGCCTCACCGGAGCAGCAGTACACCTAGCCGGCGTCGGCGGTAAGCCCCGCCGCCTCGATGCCGGCGATCGCCGCCGCTTCGTCATTGTCCGACGTATCTCCCGAAATGCCGACGGCGCCGACGATCTCGCCGGCTTTGTCGCGGATCAGCACGCCGCCCACCACCGGGAGCACTTTCCCGCCCGAAACATCGGAAACGCCAGCCATCAGGTGCGGCCGCTCCCTGGCGAAGGCTTCGACGCGGCGGCCTCCCATGCCGATGGAGAGCGCGCCATAAGCCTTGCCCGCCGACATTTGCGGCCGCAGGAACGAGGCGCCGTCCTGCCGCGCGAAGGCGACCAGATGTCCGCCGGCATCAAGCACCGAAACCCCCAATGGCTTCAGCTTCAATTCCGAGCCCTTGGCGAAGGCGGCATCGATAATGGTGCGTGCGGTATCAAGCGGCAGGGCGGTCATGAGAATCTCCGATCCAAACAGTCAGTCACTAAGGGGGCAGATAGTGCAGCCGCTTCCGCGTTGGAAGAACTGCGGGGCGTAAAACACTTATTCGACAAGCGGGAGTTTGTCGGAAATCTACGACGCTACCTTCGCCTTACGCGCCAGGACCGCTTCGTAACCCGCCTGCAGCCTGCCGCGCACCGATTCATCCATCGGCCTGACTGTGCCGATGCCGAGATGCTCGGCGCGCAGATCGGCCATGAACGCCTCCCACAGGGCCGGCCCGCCCTGTTCCAGAAGTTCCGCGCGGATCGAAAGCTCCTCGCTGACCGGCAGCCAAACCCGCCCCCAGGCGCCAAGCTGCGCCATGATCGGCACCAGCGCGATCGACATTTCCGTCAGACTGTAAATCGCCTTCTGCTTGTGGCTGGGGTCGTTCGCCTTCGTCAACATGCCGAGTTCGACCAGCCGCTTGAGCCGGTCGGCGAGAATGTTGGAGGCGATGCCCTCGATGGAGGTCGTCAGCAATTCGCGAAAGTGCCGTTTCCCGCCGAAGATCATGTCGCGCAGGATGATCAGGCTCCAGCGGTCGCCGAACACCTCGAGCGACAGGT
Organism: uncultured Mesorhizobium sp.; assembly: GCA_965649745.1. Taxonomy (GTDB): domain Bacteria; phylum Pseudomonadota; class Alphaproteobacteria; order Rhizobiales; family Rhizobiaceae; genus Mesorhizobium. The sequence continues at coordinate 92,826 of CBFGLW010000004.1, forward strand.
TGATGGGACATCCCGATCGCATATCCATGGCCATTGCACTCACCCCGGAAAAACCAGTTGCATTATGCTAGCGGTTTTATTATCGTGCAACCAATTGCAAAATGCAATCAGTTTGGAGGATGGCCATGAACACCTGCATGATCCGACAGGGAGCCCTTGAAATCGCCACGCAGACGTTCGGGGATCGGGAAAACCCTTCGGTTCTGCTGATCATGGGGGCCATGGCCTCGATGCTCTGGTGGCCGGACGATTTCTGCGCGGCGCTGGCGGCGGAGGGCTTCCATGTCATCCGCTACGACAATCGCGACACCGGCCTGTCGAGCAAATATCCGCCGGGCGAGCCCGGCTATGGATTGGGCGACATGGTCGAGGATGCCGTCCGCGTGCTCGACCACCATGCAGTCGGCAAGGCGCATGTCGTCGGCATGTCGATGGGCGGCATGATCGCGCAGACGCTGGCGCTCACCCATCCCGCCCGGGTCGCATCGCTGACCGCCATCAGCACCTCGCCGCTCGGCATTGACACATCGAAGCTTCCAGGCACCGCGCAAGCCTATCAGGCCCACGCCGCGACTGGAGCCGGTATCGACTGGTCGGACAGGACCCAGGTTCTGGATTTCATCCTGCGCGACGCCCGCATGCTCGCCAGCACCGCCCATTCTTTCAACGAAGCGGGCATGAGGGACTTTCTCAGCCGGGACTACGAGCGTTCAGGCAGCTTCGCCAGCGCCACCAATCATTTCGCCATCATGGAAGAGACGCCGGTGGGAAGCATCCGCGATCTCGAAGCGCGATTGTTGGTCGTCCACGGCACATCCGATCCAATCTTTCCCGTCGAGCACGGCGAAGCGCTCGCAGCGGCTGCGCCGGATGGCAGGCTGGTTCGGATTCCAGGCGGCGGCCACGAGTTGCACCGGGAAGACTGGCCCGTCATTGTCGCGGAAATCGCGGCCCATCTTCGTGCCTGACGCGATAACAGACATCAATGAAGGTTCTGAACAATGTCCTTGACGCTGCATTTCCACCCGCTGGCCTCGTTCTGCTGGAAGCCGCTGATCGCGCTCTACGAAAACGGCACCGCCTTCGATCCGGTGATCGTCGACCTTGCCGACGAGACTTCGCGCGTGGCGTTCTTCAAACTCTGGCCGCCGGGCAAATTTCCCGTCCTGCAGGACAAGGCTAGAAACCGGCTGGTACCGGAATCGACGATCATCATCGAATATCTGGCTGCCCACTATCCGGGTCGGACGGATCTGGTCGGCAGCGGCGATCGCGCCTTGGAGATAAGGCTCGCCGACCGCTTCTACGATTTCTACGTCCACGAGCCGATGCAGAAGATCGTCGCCGACACGCTGCGGCCGGAAGACAAGCGTGATCCTTTCGGGGTCACGCAGGCGCGGGCGGATTTACGCAAATCCTACGATATCATCGAAAAGCAGATGACGAACAAAAAATGGGCCGGCGATGCCTTTTCCATGGCCGATTGCGCGGCCTTCCCGCCGCTGTTTTACGCCTCGAAGATCGAGCCGTTCGGCAGGGAGCATCGCCATGTCGCCGCCTACCTCAACCGGCTGCGGCGACGACCTTCCGTCGACCGCGTCGTCACCGAGGCGCGGCCCTATTTCCGCTTCTTCCCCTTCTGGGACGGCACGGACGACTGCGCGATTCTCGCATGACGATGCGCCTGCCGCAGAACCGGCCGGCTCTGATTGTCACTAAACCGACCAGAACTGGTCCAGCCAGATGTTGAGCTGGAGAAAGCCGGACGCGCTCACCGCATAGACGCGGCGCGTGCCCTCGGCCTTCGCGCTCACCAGGCCAGCCTCGAGCAGCACCTTCAGATGTTGGGAAACCGCCGGGCGCGACACCGGCAGGCCGGATGCAAGTTCATTGACCGTTTTCGGTCCTCGCCTGAGTTCTTCCAGCAGATATCGGCGATTGGGATCGGCTATCGCAACGAATGCATCGTCAAGCATCATGCCTCATTTGTGAGCCAAACGACGTCAAAGCTCAACCGTCGGTTTCAGATTATTCTCCGGATTTTATTCGCGGATCGAGCCGTGCCGCCTCCGGCGTGGTGGCGCGCTCGGAAGGCTGTGTCGCAAACGCCTCGCGTTCTTCGATGGGCACCGGCGCGCGCCGGTTGATGCGCAGCAGCGTGTAGGCGGCAAGCGAGGTGTGGGCAAGCGCGGCGGCAAGGAAAACGCCTTCCGGCCGGATCAAGCCCATAAGCGCGGCGCCAACCATCGGACCGATCATCGTGCCGAAGCCGTAGAGCAGCAGCAGCCCGCCGGATACCTTGACAAAATCCTCGGCATTGGCGTGGTCGTTGGCATGGGCGACGGCGATGGAATAGAGCGTGTAGGCGAACGCGCCGTAAGCCGCCGCGCAGATGATGACGAATGCGCCCGAGCGCGGCTGGAAGATGAAGATCGACAGTGCGAAGATCACCGCGCCAGTCGCCGCGCCTGCCAGCACGTAGCGCCGGTCCGTGCGGTCGGAGAGACGACCGGCCGGAAGCTGGAAGGCCGCGCCGGCGATCACCACGAGGCTCATCATCAGCGCGATCTCCGCCGTCGAGATGCCGATGCGCGCGCCGTAGACCGCGCCCAGCGTGCCCCACGAGCCGTTGGCGATGCCGATCAGCACGCAGGCGACGGCCGAGACCGGCGAATTGGCGTAGAGCCCGCGTATGTTCAGCTTCACGTCCTGCAGCGGCTTTGGATGCGACGCGGTCGACACGGCTGTCGGGATCAGCGACAGGCAGAAGAAGATGCCGGTGATCATGAACAGCGATGCCGAGCGGACATCGCCGCCGGCGACGATCATCTGGCCGCTCATGATGGAAGCGTAAGTCACCATCATGTACAGGCCGAACACCGTGCCGCGGTTCTCGTTGGTCGCCTTTTCGTTGAGCCAGCTTTCGATGACCATGAAAGCGCCGGCCATGGTGAAGCCGGTGAAGGCGCGCAGGAATATCCACATATATTCGTCGATGATGAGCCCGGTGAGCAGCGCCACGATGGCGCCCGACGCCGCGAAGGTGCCGAAGGCGCGGACATGGCCGGCGCGCCGCACGATCCGCGGCGCCAACAGGCAGCCGGTGACGAAGCCGCCCGCCCAGGCGGTGCCCATCAGGCCGAGCGCCGCCGTCGAAAATCCCTCGACCTGTCCGCGCAGCGGCAGGAGCAGGCCATGCAGGCCGGAGGCCGCGAGCAGGAAGGCGGTGCCGCGCAGCAGGGAAAGAATCGGCCGGTAGGTTGCAAACATCGTTCGAATCGGTCCGCTTGAAAATTGTTCCGCAACGATGTCACGTCACAATGTGGCGTTTCTGGTCTGGCTCCGGCAACCAGACCACAGTTTTGCGTCAGCGGCGAAACAACGCCTCGGCCGCCGATTTGGTCGTATCCTTCGCCTTGAGCTCGACCTCCAGCCGCGCGATCTCGCCGCGCAGCAGGGCAATTCGTTCCGTGAGTTCGGCGACGGAAAGCAGTGCCAGATCCTGGCCGATTTCATGCGGCGCTGGCTTCTTGCGGGGTTCCTCGTCAAAGACCGCCATCAGGGCTCCTCCTGCTTTGCCTGATTTTGACAATCAGCATACATAGGGCGAGGCAACGTTCAAAATCATTCACGGCATGAAATGGAACCGACGGACGGATTATGGTGAACGGACAGAAAATACCGGCAACGATGACGGCAATCGCCATTTCAGAGCCGGGCGGCCCGCTGGTGCTGAAGCCCGAGAAACGGGATGTGCCTGCCCCTGGCGAAGGTGAAATCCTGATTCGGGTGCGCGCCGCCGGCGTCAACCGGCCGGACGTTCTGCAGCGCAAAGGTCTCTATCCGCCGCCGCGCGGCGCATCCGACCTGCCGGGCCTCGAAGTCGCCGGCGAAGTGGCCGCCCTTGGCGAGGGCGCGGCGCGCTGGCGCATCGGCGATCAGGTCTGCGCGCTGACGGCGGGCGGCGGTTACGCCGAATATGTCACCGTCCACGCCAGCAACGCGCTGCCGGTCCCGTCCGGCTTCACCCTCACCGAAGCCGCCGCTTTGCCCGAAACCTATTTCACCGTCTGGCACAACGTGTTCCAGCGCGGCGGGCTTAAAGCCGGGGAGACCATCCTCGTCCATGGCGGTTCGTCGGGCATAGGCACCACGGCCATCCAACTCGCGGCGGCGTTCGGCGCCCGCGTCATCGTCACCGCCGGCACCTCTGAGAAATGCGACGCCTGCCTCAAGCTCGGCGCCGACCGGGCGGTGAACTACAACGACGAGGATTTTGTCCGCGCCGCGAAAGACGTCACCGGCGGTCGCGGAGTCGATGTGATCCTGGACATGGTCGGGGGCGCTTACGTCTCGCGCAATTACGATGCGGCCGCCATGGAAGGCCGTATCGTCCAGATCGCCACCCAGGGCGGCGCAACCGCCAAAACCGACATTTCCAAGCTGATGGTCAAGCGCCTCGTCCACACCGGCTCGACCCTGCGTCCGCGCACGCCCGAGTTCAAAGGCGAGATCGCCGCCGCGCTGGAGGCCCAGGTCTGGCCGCTGTTGGCCTCCCGCAAGGTCGCGCCGGTGATGGACCGGATTTTTCCGCTCCGGGAAGCCTGGCGCGCACATGAGCGGATCGAGGACGGCGAGCACATCGGCAAGATCGTCCTCGACGTCGGTTAACACCGATCTCCCGGCATTAACTGTTCATTTATGTTGCAATGCAGCAAACGCATTGCGGCCATGCAAAAGAGTCTGTTCACTAAATGGGCACAACTGCCTATTTGAGCGCCATCACAGATCGATATGACCCATTTGGAGGGAAAAATGAACCTGATCCGCAGCTTTAAGAACTGGCGCCGCTACAACGAAACCGTCCGCGAACTAAGCCGCCTCAACGCGCGCGAACTCAACGACCTCGGCATCCAGCGCTCGGAAATCGAGCGCGTCGCCCGCGCCTCTCTCTAAGAGCCTTTTCGCCTAGCAAGAGCCAGGCATGGCGCGGCACACCGCGCCGCCGGCTCCAAAGCCCGCTGGACCTCGTCCGGCGGGTTTTGTTTTTGGACGGGCAGCGCCCGGCCCGCTGTTCGCAGCGCCAGGCGACCTGTCGGGCTACCACCTAGTGGTGAAGCCGCCCATGATGGTGCGGCCCGGACCGGTCTGGTAGGAATTGTCCTTCGCCAGCGTATAGCCCTCGTTGGTGATGTTCTCGGCGGTCAGGAAGGCGCTGAGATTGTCCGTGACCTGATATTGCACGAAGGCGTCGTAGAGTCGGTATTCAGGCCGCGTTTCGACGGTGCCGAGGACGTTGAAGAGCTCGGATTCCGAGACGAAGCGGACACGACCGCCCAGCGTCAGCTTCTCGTCGAACAGACGTACGCCGCCGCTCACCGTCCAGACCTTCTCCGGCGGCGTCAGCGTGATGCCGAAAGCCGGCGCCGGCGGCGTCAGTGTGATATCGGTGTTTTCATAGGCAACGCCGGCGAAGGCATAACCCAGATCGTAATTCGCCTCGAGCTCAAACCCTTTCAGCCGGCTGGGGTCGGTCATGTTCATATAGGTGTAGTTGATGCCGCCCACGGTCGACCAGACGCTGGTGATGTAGTTCTCGACTTCATTGTCGTAGTAGCTCGCCTTGAACCGCAGCTTGTCGTCGGCAAGCAGAACGCCGTCGAAACTCAGATTGGCGCCAACTTCCCAGCCAGTCGAAACTTCCGGCTTCAGGAATGGATTCGGCCGGAAGCGGAGGAACGACATATTGCCCGGATGGATACCGGCCATCAGCGTCTCCGAAATGGCCGGAGGGCGGAAGCCGGAACCATAGGAGCCGTAAAACTGCACGCCATCCACCGGAGTGAAGGCGAGCGTGCCCTTGCCGCTCAGCCTGCCTTCCGACTTGTCCACCGAGAACGGCCCAACCGGAATGAGACCACCGGAGAACGCGTTATAGCCGGAGCCTTTCAGCGTATAGGCGTCGTAGCGAAGTGCGCCAATCAGGTCGAACTGGCCGAGGCTCAGCGTCGTCTTGGAGAACACACCGCCCACGCCCCGGTCGCCGGACGGCGTCAAGCCGCTATAAGCGGCATCTATTGGAGGCCCGCTCGGATCGATCTGCGACGCATCGGTGTCCACCGCGTCGAAATAGTATTCGGCGCCATATTCGACCGCGAGCCGGGCGCCGCCGACGTCGAACCGGGAAGTATTGGAGATGTTCCCGCCGGTGCCGCTGTCCTGGTATTCGACATGGGTATTCCTGGAAATCGACGACGGACCGAAATACTGATGGAACCGCGCATCGTTGTGGTAGGCATTCACCTTGAGATCGATCATGTCGCTGTCGTCAGGCGTGTATAAGTAGGCAGCGGTGAACGTCTTGACGTCGGCCCTCATATCCGTTTCGGCCACTGTCCAGTCATTGCGATATAGAACCGCGCCGAGATCGAGCGTCTGGTCGTCACCCGGGTTGACACTGACCTTGAGCAGGCCCGATGACAGCTCCTGCCCGGTCGAGTCGACGACCTGACCGAAACCGTCGGTATAGTCATGGGAGTCGCGGCCGCTGAGCGCCCCCACCACCCCCAGATCGTCGCTGAGCCTGTAGCCGACCGCGGCCATCCCCGAGCGTCCGAAACCATTGTCGCCGAAGGTCGTCTTGGTCATCGCACCCCACTGACGGTCGGGCGCGACCACATCGTCGACCCCGATGGTGCGGAAATCGACCGCGCCGCCGATGACGCCCGAGCCCTGCGTGGTCGAGACGATGCCGCGCTGGATGTCGGCGCCGGCCAGCAGATTGGGATCCACGAACACCCAACCGTTGGAGCCGTGGCCGCTGACCTGAAGGTTCTGCCGCGCCCCGTCGATGGTGATGGCGTTACGGCCGAAATCCTGCAGACCGCGGATATTGACCGAAAGCGCCGGTGAACGGGTATTGGCCTCGGTAAAGACGCCCGGCACCGTGCGCAGCAGGTCGCCGGCGCTCTTCTGGCCGAATCGTTCGGCATCCACGGTGTCGATGGAGGTGACCGCAGCCGGTGTCTTATAGGCCTTGTCCTTGGCCTGTCCGGTCAGGATGAGCCGCTTCAGCAGCGTCGTCTTCGACGAAGACGGGATCTCTTCCTTCGGCTGCTCTGTTTCTTCGACCTGTTCAGGCGACACGGACTGCGCCGATGCTTCCAGAGGCGGCAGCGTCAACCAAGCGGCTGCGCCCGCAAGCAGAAAAACATTCAATCGTGTTAGTGATTCAACCCGACAAGTCATTTTCTGTATCCGTATCCAGTGTGCGGTGACAACGCTGGCTACGGCTGAGGCGGAATATGCCGCCCGGCGACTGCTGGCTGAATGTGAAAGAGGCGGCGACGGCTGTCGCCACAATTTCTCCCCGTTATCGCCACATTGCAGCGACGTCAATAAACTTGCACAATTCAGTCAGGTATTCCGATGAAAATCGTGCGCGCTGCTATCGGAGAGCCCTCCCGCCTCGCCTCCACGCGTCTCGCACGTTGGTATTCCAAAATCGTTGCGAACCCGGCGCGAACGGGCTATATACGCCGCGATTTCCCATATTGGTGGCTATGAACCACCGCCCGCGCGGGAACGCGGGCGAACGAGAGGATTTTTATATGGCCAACGCACTGCTCATGCCCAAGGCGACAGCCGTCTGGCTGGTCGACAACACCGCCCTTTCCTTCGACCAGATCGCGCAATTCTGCTCGCTGCATCCGCTCGAGGTGAAGGCCATCGCCGACGGCGAATCGGCGCAGGGCATCAAAGGCATGGACCCGATCATGACCGGCCAGCTCACGCGCGAGGAGATTGCGCGTGGCGAAAAGGACATCAACCACCGGCTGAAGCTCTCAGATCCGAAGGTGCGGGTGCCGGAATCCAAGCGCAAGGGTCCGCGCTATACGCCCCTTTCCAAGCGGCAGGACCGCCCGAACGCCATCCTGTGGCTGGTCCGCAATCATCCCGAGCTCAAGGACGCGCAGATTTCGCGCCTCGTCGGCACCACCAAGTCGACCATCGAGCAGATCCGCGACCGCAAGCACTGGAATTCGGCCAATCTGGTGGCGATGGATCCGGTCACGCTCGGCCTGTGCTCGCAGATCGACCTCGATCTCGAGGTCCAGCGCGCCTCGCGCGGCCGCGAGCAGCCGCAGCCTGCCGGCGACACGCTGCTTCCGGCGTCACTGACCGAAAGGCTGGCTCCGGAAGAGGTCAAACCCGCGCAGGAGGACGACGAACTCGACGCCAACGCCGTCTTCGCCAAGCTTTCGGCCCTGAAGGGCAAGGAAGGCGACGACGGCGAGGACGAGTAAGCAATCCCTCCCCCTTGAGGGGGGTGGCCAGAAGGGCCGGTGGGGTCGGTTGAGGTCGTGTTCGGCTTCTTTACGTCGAGGCCGTTGAGGTCATCCCCACAGCCTCGCTTTGCCAGGCAATATCCTGAAGGGGAAGGAGCGTCAGGCGCCGCGCGCGGTCGGGCCCATGCCATAGGCCTCACTGCGCTCCACAGCGCGGTAGAAGTCGGCAAGCTGCTTGCCGCGCTCCGGCTTGAAGGTGCGCTCGGCGATGACGATCGAACCGATCCGGTCGATGCGGAAAGCGCGGAAATCGCCGCGCATCTCGCACCAGGCGACCAGCGTCCACACCTTGCCCCAGAACCACAGGCCGAGCGGGCGGACGTCCCGCGCCGTGCTGCGTCCGGCCTCGTCGCAATAATCGATGGTCAGCACCTGCCGCTTTTCCACCGCGCGCTCGATGACGTCGATCGCCTCGCGCGCGGCGTCGCTCACCACCCACATGGGCGTGTGGATTTCCGTGCGTGAAATGCGGTCCTTTTCAGCATCGGGCAGTACGGCGCCGATCTTGACCAGCGCCTCGTCCGCCGCGCGCGCCATCGCCGCGCCGCCGAAGGCGCGAACCATGCGCGCACCGGCCACCAGGGCGACGATCTCGTCACGGGTGAACATGAGCGGCGGAAGGTCGAACCCTTCCCTCATCATGTAGCCGACGCCGGCCTCGCCATCGATCGGCACGCCGGTCGACTGCAGGTCGGCGATATCGCGGTAGATGGTGCGCTCGGAAACTTCGAGCCATGCACCCAGCTTCTGCGCGGTGACCAGCCGGCCGCCGCGGAGATGCTGCACAATCTGGAAAAGCCTGTCGGCGCGCCGCATCGTATGGTTTCCTCGTGTCTCTGACGCCAGCCCCCCGCGCCCGAACGGCGCCTTGACGGAACCACGGCACGAACCCGACCGGCCCCGGCGGCCTGTCGTCCTGCGTGCCTGCGGGCCCCATCTGCCCGGAAGCTTTATCGCACGATCCTCCTGACAGCATAATGTCAGGAGCCGCTAGAGCCAACATACGACAGAACAGCATGACAACCGTCGCCCCGCCGGCGACAGGTCAGACGCTGCGTCTGTGCCGGCCGTCGTCGACATCCGGCCAGCCGATATCGGCCCGGATTTCCGGCGGGAGGGCGTTCAGGAAACGCTCCGTGCGCAACGTCCGGCGCGTCATTCTGACCCGGCCGACAAAATGGAGAATAGCGCCTGCAATAGCGAAATCGTACATGGTCGGTCTCCTCTCGATTTGACAGGAGGCATCATCGCACAGGGCTGCTGACAGCCCTCCGTCAGGAGATCGCGACAGGCGGCAAATGCCGTGTTGGGCGAACTATTGCATAGGCCAGACGATCATCAGCAAGGGCACGGCGACGACGATCACCAGCAGCGAAAGCGGCAGCCCCAGCCGGGGATAATCCGAGAAGCGGTAGCCGCCCGGACCCATGACCAGCGTGTTGCACTGATGGCCGATCGGCGTGAGGAAGTCGCAGCCGGCGCCGATGGCGACCGCCATCAGGAACGCCTCCGGCCTGTAGCCGAGATTCTGCGCGAAGCCGGCGGCGATCGGCGCCATCACCAGCACCGTGGCGGCATTGTTGAGGAAGGGCGTCACCGCCATCGCCGCCACCAGGATCAGGCCGAGCGCGCCGTAACTCGGCAGGCTATGGCCGAGTTCCGCCAGACCGGACGCAATGACGTCGGTTGCCCCTGTATGGCGCAGCGAATCGCTGACCGGTATCAGCGCGGCCAGCATCACCAGGATCGGTCCGTCCAGCGAGCGATAGACATCGCGTAAGGGAATTACCTTGAAAAGCACCATCATCACCGCCGCCGCGAAGAACGCAACCTGGACCGGCAGCAGCCCCAGGGCCGTCGAACCCATCGCCGCCAACAGGATGAGCACCGGAACGATGCCGCGCCGCACGCTGCCGAGCAGCACCGGCCGCTCCACCAGCGGCAGCAGGCTGAACTCGCGCAGGAACTCCGGCAGCGTGTTCTTGTTGCCCTGCAGAACCACCACGTCCCCGAGCCGCAGCGTGATCGCCCCGAGCCGCTGGTCGAGCCGTTCGCCCTTGCGGCTGACGGCGAGCAGATTGACGTTGAAGCGCTCATAGAGCAACAGCCGCTGCGCCGACCAGCCGATAAGGCTCGAGCTTTCGCCGATGACCGCCTCGATCGCCGTCATTTCGCTGCCGGCGCCGTTCTGCTTGGGTGGCTTGCGTTCGTCGCCGAGGCTCAGTTTCGACTGCGCCACCAGACGGTCCAGCGCATCCTGGCTGCCCTCGATCAGCAGGATGTCGTCCACCCGCAGCACCGCGTCCGGCAGCGGTGCTATGCGCAGGCCCTCGGCGCGCAGGATGGAGGTAATGACCGTATCGCCCGCCGCGATCTTGAGTAGCTCCGCCAGCGGCTTGTCGACGACGGTCGAGTCCTTGGAGACGCGCGCCTCGGCGGCATAGTTCTTGATGTCGAGCGCTTCCTGGAGCGAGACGTCCTGGCGCTCACGTTGCGGCACCAGCCAGTAGAACAGGATCAGGAAGATGCAGCCCACCACGGTCAGCGCCAGCCCCATCGGCGTGAAGTCGAACATGGTGAAAGGCGTGCCGGTCAGCTCCCCGCGCAGCCGCGACACGACGATGTTCGGCGAGGTGCCGATCTGCGTCATCAGTCCCCCGAGCAGCGAGGCGAAGGCCATCGGCATCAGGAAAACGGAGGGCGAAACGTTGGAGCGGCGGGCGAACTGGAAGGCGATCGGGATCATGATCGCCAGCGCGCCGATGTTCTTGACGAAAGCGGACAGCACCGCGACGGTGACCACCAGAAGGGCAAGCTGCATACGCAGCGAATTGACGTTCGGCGCGAAGCGCTGGATGGCGAACTCCATGATGCCGGAGCGCGCCACGCCCGCGCTCACCAGCAGCGCCGATCCGACGATGATGACGATGTCGTCGCTGAAGCCGCTGAACGCCTTGTCCAGCGGCACGACACCCACGGCAAGCGCCAGAAGCAGCGAACCGGCCGCCACCAGGTCGTAGCGGAAGCGGCCCCAGACGAAAGCCGCCATCATCAGCGCAATGACCGAGAAGGACAGGATTTGTGGAAGCGTCAGCATGAACACCCGCAATTGGCGCCACAACACGCCAGACCGTTCTTCGTTCCAGCTTGCCAAGCAGATTTGGCTCGAACGATTCCTGTCTGGCGGCTTCTTGTGCCGCCCTTATTCGGTCACCGCAAGACGCGTTCGCTCAAATCGGCAGTGCGGGAAGCCGAGCGCCGCCGCGGCGAAGCGGCGGCAGATTGATTACGGGGAGTTTTTCAAGCCCTGGTGGACGTGCCGCCGGTCACGCTGGCGGCGATAAGCAGTTCGGCATTGCGCGCTACCGCTCGGGAAGGCCCGCCGGGCCCGAAAAGCTGGGCCGAAATATAGGCGCCTTCCAGCAGAAGCAGCAGGCCGTCCCCCAGTTCATCGGCGTCTTCAGCGCCCATTTCCGCCGCCATGACGCGCAGGCGCCGGCGCAGTTCCCTCTTGTTGTCCTCACTCACCGCCCGCGCCGGATGCCCGTGTTCGGGATATTCCACCGCCGCATTCGTCATCCCGCAGCCGCGGTAGCCGGCCTTCTGCGAACGCTTGCCGACACGGGAGAGGAAGGCGAGGATTTGCGCGCGCGCGTCGCCCGGATGCGCAGCCACGGCTTCGTCGAACCGCTCCCAGAATTCCCTGTCGTATTGTTTGAGATACGATGCCGTCAGGTCGTCCTTCGAGGAGAAGTTGCGATAGAGGCTGGGCTTGGTGACGCCGGCCTGCTTGACGATCTCGTCGACGCCGATCGCCCTTATGCCCCTGCGGTAGAAAAGCTGCCGCGCCACGTCGAGGATTTTCTCGGCGGCGCGCGGCGCATTCCGCGCGTTGATGGCAGGATCAATATTATTGTCGATCGACATGTCGGCGTCCGCTTGACAGTGTTACCGATCGGTACGTATACACAACGATCTGAAACGTACCGGTCAGTAACATGATAGCCCAGTCACGTCCTTTTGGCCAGCGTTATGCCTTCGTCGTCGTTGGCGTGATTTTCGTGGCGTTGCTGATCGCGGCCGGCCTGCGCTCCGCGCCCGCCGTCATGATGGTGCCGCTGGAGGACAGCTTCGGCTGGAGCCGCAGCGTCATCTCCTTCGCCGCCGCCGTGGGCATTTTCCTCTACGGACTGACCGGCCCGTTCGCCGCCGCGCTGATGGAGCGGATCGGCCTTCGACGCACGCTGATCGGCGCCTTCGTACTGATGTCTGGCGCCACCGCTCTCAGCCAGTTCATGACCCAGTCCTGGCAACTGGTCCTGACTTGGGGCGTGTTTTCCGGCATCGGCTCGGGCGCCGTCGCCACCGTGCTCGGCGCGACCATCGTCAACCGCTGGTTCAAGACCAATCGCGGCCTCGTCATGGGCCTGATGTCGGCTTCGGCCGCCACCGGCCTGCTTGTTTTCCTGCCGCTTCTGGCCGCGCTGGCGCAATCCGGCGGCTGGCGGCCGGTCGCCATGACCATCTCCATCGCCACTGCCTGCCTGATCCCGCTCGTCTGGCTGCTGGTGCCGGAGCGGCCCTCCTCCATCGGCCTGGTCCGCTACGGCGCGGACGCCGATGACGTGCCGCCAACCCCGCCTGCGTCGCAGGGCAATTTCATCGCCCACACGCTGGGCACGCTGCGCCGCGCCGCCGGCACCCGCGTCTTCTGGTATCTCTTCGCCACCTTCTTCATCTGCGGCTTCACCACCAACGGCCTGGTCGGAACCCACCTGATCGCCTTCTGCGGCGACATGGGCATCGGGGAAGTCCAGGCGGCGGGCCTGCTGTCGCTGATGGGCATCTTCGACCTCATCGGCACCACGCTCTCCGGCTGGCTGACCGACCGCTACGATCCGCGCAAGCTGCTCGGCGTCTATTACGCTATCCGCGGCCTGTCGTTGATCTATCTGCCCTATTCCGGCTTTTCAGCCCTGAGCCTGATCATCTTCGCGGTTCTTTACGGTCTTGACTGGATCGCCACCGTGCCGCCGACGCTGCGTCTCTCCAACGAAGCCTTCGGCGATCGCAGCGGCCCGCTCGTTTTCGGCTGGATCGTCGCCGGCCATCAGGTCGGCGCCGCCACCGCCGCCTTCTTCGGCGGCACCATGCGCGAAATCGCCGGCAACTATGAGCTGGCGTTCCTCATCGCCGGCATGACCGGCATCATCGCGGCCTGCATCTCGCTGCTGATAAACACCAGCCGTCCGGCCTTCGAACCGGAAGGGCAGGCGGCATAAGCAAGCCGTGGAAGCGACTGGATAGCGGGGACTGTCAACAAAACGTCATGGCTCCGAGATGTGGCTGAAACATTCGCCGCCGAGTTTGGCGGGCAATGTTCAAAGCCACGGAGCCAGCCATGAACCGCATCGCCCGTATATCCCGCCGCACCTTTCTCGCCTCCAGCACCGCCGCAGGACTTGTCGGTGCGTCCGGCCTGGCGCTTCCCTACTATTCGCGCGCCAACACCCGGCCCTCATTCACCCATGGTGTCCAGTCGGGCGATGTCGATGCTTCGTCGGGCATGATCTGGACCCGGGCCGACCGGCCGTCACGGGTGATGTTCGAGGTCTCGACCACGGAAAGCTTCGCCAACGCCGAACGGCTGGCGCCGCTCGACGCGCTCCCCGACAGCGACCTCGCCGTCAAGCGCCTGCTCACCGATCTCACCGCCGACCAGGATATTTTCTACCGCATGACGCTGGCCGACCTGAACGACGTCAATGCCGTGTCCGAGCCCATTGTCGGCCGCTTCCGCACCGCGCCCGCCTCGAAGCGCTCGGTGCGTTTCGCCTGGTCCGGCGATACCGCAGGCCAAGGCTGGGGCATCGATGATGTCGGCATGAAGACCTATGCCACGATTGCCAAGCATACGCCGGACTTCTTCCTGCATTCGGGCGATACGATCTATGCCGACGGCCCGATGATGGACGAGGTCGACCTCAAGGATGGATCGAAATGGAAAAACGCCGTGCTGATCGACGAAAAACGCAAGGTTGCCGAGACGCTCGACGAATATCGCGGCCAGTGGAAATACAACCTCATGGACAAGAACCTTCTGGCCATGAACGCCCTGCTGCCCACCTTCTTCCAGTGGGACGACCATGAGGTGCTGAACAACTGGTCGAGCTCGAAGGATCTGAGCGGCGACGACCGCTACAAGGAGAAGTCGATCGCCCTCTTGGCCGCCCGCGCCGGCCGCGCCTTCCACGAGATGGCGCCGATCCGCTTCACGCCGGCGGAGCCGGGACGCATCTACCGCAAGATCGCCTACGGGCCGCTGGTCGATGTCTTCTTCCTCGACATGCGCTCCTATCGCGGCCCCAATGGCCCCGACATGGAAGAGACGATGACGCCGCAATCGCGTATGCTCGGAGAAGCGCAGACGAAATGGCTCAAGCGCGAGCTGGCCAATTCGAAGGCGACATGGAAGATCATTGCCGCCGACATGCCGATCGGCCTGATCGTGTGGAACGATGGCGCCAACAAGAAGGGCGCCGAAGCCGTCGCTAACGGCGACAACGGCGCAGCCAAGGGCCGCGAACTGGAGTTCGCCGATCTCCTGCGCTTCATCAAGAACGCCGGCATCGAGAACACCGTCTGGCTGACGGCCGACGTCCACTACACAGCCGCGCACTACTACAACCCCGACAAGGCGCAGTTCCAGGATTTCAATCCGTTCTGGGAGTTCGTCTCAGGCCCGATCCACTCCGGCACGTTCGGCCCGAACGATCTCGACATGACCTTCGGTCCGGAGCTGAAATTCATCAAGGCCCCGACTGCAGAGCAAGGAGCAAACCTGCCGCCCTCGGCTGGCCTGCAGTTCTTCGGCCTCGTCGATGTCGACAGCCAGACCGAACAGATGACTGTCCGCCTGATGGATCGGGACGACAATGAGCTCTACAAGATGACGCTCGATCCGGTGCGGTCGGCTTGACCTTGATGCAGCTAAGCAGACCGGTCGAGCCGGTCTGCTTCCAATACAACGGCAGGCTTTCAGTCCGTGAAGGCTGTCAGTTCGGGTAGCAGGCGACCGGCACGTTCGGCCATTTGGCGCGGTCGCAACCGGCGTCGCGCTGGCGCTTCTTGAACGACGCGCTGACCGGGCCGGTGACCATAGGATCGACGCCGGCCGGAGCGTCGGCGAAAAGCTCTTCCGCCGCCGAGGCCGTCAGCGCCGTTTCGGCACCGTAGTCGCCGCGCGTCAGCGAATGCGCAGTCCCGGCTGCTATGACGGCGGCGAAGGCCGCCATTGCAGCCAGGCCAGTGCGCAATCCGGTTTTCTTCAGCATCACGGTCCGCCAAACGAGTAAGGCCGGCGATGGTTCCGGCATTGGTTAACGAAATCCTGCGCCTCCAACACTTAATATTTGGTGACCATTTAATTAAATCCATCTCGATTGCCGGCCGAACGCAGCCTGGGCGCGCCCCCTTTCGCAATTGCGAAAAACCCTGTATGAGCCGCGCAAACGAATGAGGCGGCGACCGGCTTGGTCCGCTGCCGCCAACGCTTCCGAGAGACAGTATGGACATCCGCAATATCGCGATCATCGCGCACGTCGACCATGGAAAAACGACGCTGGTCGACCAGCTGCTGCGCCAGTCGGGCTCGTTCCGCGAGAACCAGCGCGTCGCCGAACGCGCCATGGATTCCAACGACCTCGAAAAGGAGCGCGGTATCACCATCCTCGCCAAGGCGACCTCGGTCGACTGGCAGGGCCACCGCATCAACATCGTCGACACCCCCGGCCATGCCGATTTCGGCGGCGAGGTGGAGCGCATCCTGTCCATGGTGGATTCGGCCATCGTTCTGGTCGACGCCGCCGAGGGCCCGATGCCGCAGACCAAGTTCGTCGTTGGCAAGGCGCTTAAAGTGGGCCTGAAGCCGATCGTCGTCATCAACAAGATCGACCGCCCCGACGCGCGCCATGTCGAGGTCGTCAACGAGGTGTTCGATCTGTTTGCGGCGCTCGACGCTACCGACGAGCAGCTCGACTTCCCGATCCTCTACGGCTCCGGCCGCGACGGCTGGGTGTCCGAGAACCCGGAAGGCCCCAAGGACCGGGGCCTTGCGCCGCTGTTCGATCTCGTGCTCAAGCACGTGCCGCCGCCGACCGTTCATCCCGGCCCCTTCCGCATGATCGGCACGATCCTCGAAGCCAACCCCTTCCTCGGCCGCATCATCACCGGCCGCATCGAGAGCGGCTCGCTGAAGCCGAACCAGTCGGTGAAGGTGCTGCATCATGACGGTTCGCTGATCGAGCAGGGCCGCGTCTCCAAGATCCTCGCCTTCCGCGGCCTCGAGCGCCAGCCCATCGACGAGGCGCAGGCCGGCGACATCGTCGCCATTGCCGGCCTCCAGAAAGGCACCGTCGCCGACACCTTCTGCGATCCGTCCGTTACCGAACCGCTCGCCGCGCAGCCGATCGACCCGCCGACGGTGACGATGAGCTTCATCGTCAACGATTCGCCGCTCGCCGGTACCGAGGGCGACAAGGTGACCAGCCGCGTCATCCGCGACCGCCTGCTGCGCGAAGCCGAGGGCAATGTCGCGCTCAGGATCGAGGAATCGGCCGACAAGGATTCGTTCTTCGTTTCGGGCCGCGGTGAATTGCAGCTTGCGGTTCTCATCGAGACGATGCGCCGCGAAGGCTTCGAACTGGCCGTGTCGCGTCCGCGCGTCGTCATGCAGAAGGACGAGAGCGGCCAGCTTATGGAGCCGGTCGAGGAAGTCGTCATCGACGTCGACGAGGAGCACGCAGGCATCGTCGTCCAGAAGATGAGCGAGCGGAAGGCCGAGATGGTCGAGTTGCGCCCCTCCGGCGGCGACCGCCAGCGCCTCGTCTTCCACGCCCCGACGCGCGGCCTGATCGGCTACCAGTCCGAGCTTTTGACCGACACGCGCGGCACCGCGGTGATGAACCGCCTGTTCCACGCCTACGAGCCCTACAAGGGCGAACTGCCGGGCCGCACCAACGGCGTTCTGATCTCCAACGAGCAGGGCGAGGCCGTCGCCTATGCGCTGTGGAACCTGGAAGACCGCGGTCCGATGGTCATCGACGCCGGCGTCAAGGTCTATCAGGGCATGATCATCGGCATCCACTCCAGGGACAACGACCTCGAAGTGAATGTGCTCAAAGGCAAGAAGCTGACCAATATCCGCGCCGCCGGCAAGGACGAGGCCGTCAAGCTGACGCCGCCGGTGCGCATGACGCTGGAACGGGCGCTTGCCTGGATCCAGGACGACGAACTGGTGGAAGTCACGCCGAAGTCGATCCGGCTGCGCAAGCTCTATCTCGATCCGAACGAGCGCAAGCGCTTCGAAAAGAGCAAGGTGGCAGGCGCGGCCTGAGCGCCCCTGAGCGCCCGCGCCTGATCAGAAACCTGTACCCTCCTCCGTCGCTGCGCCGCCACGGATGCGGTAGTCCCAGTACCCGACGATCAGCATGACGGCGGTTGTCAGCCAGCCAAGCGCCAGAAGGCCGATGCTGGTGCCGAACGGCAGCAGCAGGGCCAGCAGGACGAGTCCGCCGAGATGCGAGGCAGGCATCCGGCCATAGACGACGTGCTTGTAGACGGCGCTGCCGGCGAGATAGATCGCCGGCCCTGCGATCATGGCCCACAGATAGGCTTGGCTCACATGGCCGTCGGGATGTTCGACGACGAGGTCGTTGCCGACGGCCGTTGCGATGATGCCCCCGACCAGGATGACGTGCACATAGTGGAAATAGGCGCCGAGCCGGCCGGGGTCCCGCGAATGCGCGATCACCTCGCTGGCATCCTTGCTGCTGGTTCCGAAATAGATCCACCACATCGCCAGCGTCCCGAGGAACGTCCCCAGGAATGCGAGGATCAGCGGCGCATTCCAGACTTCGGCGTCCGCCAGCGCTACACCGGTCGCCAGGACCGTTTCGCCAAGCGCCACGATGACGAAAAGCTGGCAGCGCTCGGCAAGGTGGCCGCCCTCGATCGTCCAGTCCTCGGTGCGCGACCGGCCAAGCCCGGGGAAAGCGAAGCCGACCATCGGCGAGCCATATTCGATGAGGATGGCGACGATCCAGAAGGCGATGCGCCATTCGTGTCCGGCCAGGCCGCCGGCGATCCAGAAAATCCCGGCGACGGCCAGCCAGGCCAGCATGCGCCTGAAGTTCGGAGCCAGTTCGTGATTGCGGGGAAGCAGCCATAGAACGATGACCGTTCGTCCCACCTGCATCGCAACGTAGGCGGCGGCGAAGATCAGCCCGCGCCCGCCGAAAGCTTCCGGGATGGCGCTCGCCATGATCAGTCCCAGCGTCATGATGGCGAATAGCAGCCGGCGGATGGCGGGGGACTGCGGATCGAACCAGTTCGTCACCCAGCAGGTGTATTGCCAGCCGAGCCAGACCGCGAACCACAGCACGACCGTCTCGACCACGCCCATTGGCGTCAGGTGATGCAGAAGCCCATGCGAAAGCTGCGTGACGGCGAATACATAGACGAGATCGAAGAATAGTTCCTCGAACGTAACGCGCGCCTCATGCCCGTCGCGCCGCCTCAACAGACGTTGGCCCGTTTCCTTCATCGTCAAGCAGTGCCCCTCCTGTTTCCCTTGCGGACGAATCGGCCCGGTAGAAGGCGTCTTCACCTCGTCCTTTGGACAGGCTATTCTCAGCCCCATGTCCTTGTCATCCCTCCTCATCTTCGCTGCCGCTCTTTTCGTGGCTGCCGGCTCGCCCGGACCGTCCATCGCCGCGCTGGTGGCGCGGGTGATTTCCAAGGGCTTTCGCGACGTCTTCCCATTCCTGCTGGCGATGTGGATCGGCGAAGGCATCTGGCTGTCCTTCGCCGTGTTCGGCCTGGCGGTGGTGGCGCAGACCTTCCATGCGGCCTTCGTGGTCGTGAAATGGCTGGGCGTCGCCTATCTCGCCTATCTGGCCTGGAAGATGTGGACCGCGCCGGTGGAGGCCAAGCCTGGCGAACTGCCGCGCGAGGACTCGCCGGTGAAGCTGTTCCTGGCCGGCATGGCGGTCACGCTCGGCAACCCCAAGATCATGATGTTCTATCTGGCGCTTCTGCCGACGATCATCGATCTCGCCTCGGTCACGGTCGTCGGCTGGCTGGAGCTGACGCTGACCATGGCTGTCGTGCTCATCGCCATCGACCTCGCCTGGGGGCTGGCGGCTGCCCAGGCCCGCAGGCTGCTGAAGAGCCCGCGCGGCATGCGCATCGCCAACCGTATCAGCGCCGGAACCATGGCCGGCGCCGCTGCGGCGATCGCGGCGCGCTGACTCTCCCCGCCTGCAGGCGGGCGAAAAGAAAAGCCGGTCAACGCGCCATGGCGTGATATTCGTCGTTCGGCCGCATGTCGACCGCGGCGGCCACCCGGTTCGACATGTTGAAAAAAGCCGCGGTGGAAGCGATGTCCCAGATGTCGCGGTCGGAGAACCCGGCATCCCGCAAAGCGGCCCGGTCGGCCTCGACGATCTTGGCCGGCGTTTCGGTCAGCTTCACGGCGAATTCCAGCATGGCGGTCTGCCGCGCGGACAGATCGGCGGCGCGGAAATTCATCGCCATCATTTCGCCCAGCGAAGGATCGCCGGATAACTGCCGCACCGCCGCGCCATGCGCGGTCAGGCAATAATAGCAGTGGTTGATCGAGGAGACGGCGACCGCGATCATTTCGCGCTCCAGCTTGCTGAGCCCCGATTCGCCCAGCATCAGATCATTGTACATATCGGTGAAGGCGCGTAGCTTCTTGTCATCGAATGCATACGCCATGAGCACGTTGGGCACGAGACCGAGCTTTTCCTCGCATTTGGCGAAATATGCCTTGGTCGCCTCGCTCAGCTCGATTTTCCCCAGTTCGAGGGCAGTTACTGTGCTGGCCATCGCTTTCTCCTCATTTCGCTGGCATGGGCGGCAATTTAATCGTTATTTTTCTTATGCGGTCGTCAAACCTTTGTCGCTAAATTTGGTTCATATGATACTATCGTCGCAAAATTGCGCCGTGTCGCAAAAAGTATCCGGGTCGCAAAAACCATATGACGGGAGGGAAATTCGTCGCCATGGCCAGCCTGAAGTCCGTTGCCAAAACCAAAATGGCAGCATCCGATAAAGCCAATGTGAAAAAACCGTCGGGAAAATCGGCCCCCGGAGGCTCGCTCGCCGAATATCTTCTCAGCCGGGCGCCGGAAGAAGACGTGGCCGCCTACGACGCGGCGGACCTCAAACGCGCCGCCGATCTCGCCGGCCAGGCCGTTTCCCGCCACAAACGGGGCCAGAGCGTTATCGCCGTCGATGCCGACTCCGGCGTGAGCCGGCAGGGCCGGCCGGTAACCGTGGTCACCGTCGTTAACGACAATATGCCGTTCCTTTTCGACTCCATCCTGGGCGAGATCACCGACAGCGCGGGCGAGCCGACATTGGTGGCGCATCCGGTCGTCCTGGTGCGGCATGGAAAATCCGGCGTGGAGGAAATCCTGGGCGAAGCCGGCAACAGCAAGGACGAAGCCTCGCAGGACCGGCTGAGCGTCGTCCACGTCCATATTCCCCGCCTCACCGAGGAACAGGCCGCAGAGCTGGCGGACCGGCTCGGAAAGGTGTTGGGCCAGGTCCGTTCCGCGGTGGCGGACTGGAAGCCGATGCTGGCGAGGATCGACCAGGCGATTTCCGAATTCCGTTACGCGCCTGTGCCGCTGGACAAGAAGAGCGTCGCCGAGGCCATCGCCTTCCTCGAATGGCTGCGTGACGACAATTTCACCTTCCTCGGCATGCGCGAGTTCAAATATATCGGCGACGACACCAACGGCACGCTGGAGCGGGCCGACGAGCAGGGCTTGGGCATCCTGTCGGACCCTGATGTTCTGGTCCTGCGGCGGGGCACCGAAGCCGTAACGACCACGCCGGAAATCCGCGCCTTCCTTCACGGTCCGGAGCCGCTCATCGTCACCAAGGCCAACGCCAAATCGGCGGTCCATCGCCGCATCTATCTCGACTATATCGGCGTCAAGACCTACACCGCGAAGGGCGTGCTCTCCGGCGAACTGCGCATCGTCGGCCTCTTCACCTCGACCGCCTACACGCGCTCGGTCCTGAAGATTCCCTATCTGCGCTCGAAGGCCGAGACGGTCATCGCCAAGTCCGGCCTGAACCCCGCCGACCATTCCGGCAAGGCGCTGATCAACGTGCTGGAAAGTTATCCGCGCGACGAACTTTTCCAGATTCCGGTGCCGGTCCTGCGCAAGCACGCCGAGGCCATCCTCGGCCTCGTCGAGCGTCCGCGCGTCCGCGCCCTTGTGCGCGTCGACCAGTTCGACCGTTTCGTCTCCGTCCTCGTCTTCGTGCCGCGCGACCGCTACGACAGTGTCGTGCGCGAAAAGGTCGGCATCTACCTGAAGACCGTCTTCGAGGGCCGCGTCTCCGCCTACTATCCCGCCTTCCCCGAAGGCGGCCTGGCCCGGGTGCATTTCATCATCGGGCGCTCCGGCGGCAAGACCCCCAGGATCGAGCAGTCGACCATCGAGGCCGCCGTGCGCGACATCGTGCGAACCTGGGACGACGCGCTGGCCGAGGCGGAGGACGCCAACGGCGCCGATGCCCGGGCGCGGGCCATCGCAGCCCGCTTTCCGCAAGGCTATCGCGATTCCTTTACCGCCGCCGAAGCCCTGGTGGATGCCGGCCGCATCGCCGGCATCAGTACCGAGAACCCCATCGCCATCGACTACTACCGCCATGCCGACCAGGATCCGAAGCAGGCAGCGCTCAAGATATATCACCACGGTTGCCCCGTCGAACTGTCGCGGCGCGTGCCGGTACTGGAGAACATCGGCTTCCGCGTCATCAGCGAGCGCACCTTCGAGGTCGGCGAGGATGGGCCGGACAAGATCTTCGTCCACGACATGGAACTGGAGAACGCCTACGGCCAGCCGATCGACCTGAAGGATGGCGGACGCCTGTTCGAGGATGCCTTTCTTTCCGTCTGGCGCGGCGATGCCGACAATGACGGATATAACGGCCTTGCCCAGACCGCCGGCCTGTGGTCGAGCGAGGTCATGGTGCTGCGCGCCTATGGCCGCTACCTGCAGCAGGCCGGCATACCGCAGAGCCAGGATTTCATCGCCGCTGCGCTGAACCGTTATCCCGACATCGCGCGCGGGCTCCATGCCCTGTTCGTCGCGCGCTTCGGGCCGGGCGCCGAGAAGGACGGCGCCGTTGCCGCCAAACACCTGAAGGCCAAGATCAAGGACGCGCTGGAAGACGTCCCCAACATCGACGACGACACCATCATCCGCCGCTACCTCAACCTGATCGAGGCATCGCTCCGAACCAACCATTTCGTCGAGGGCAAGAAAGAGCGCGGCCAGTCGCTGGCGATCAAGCTCGACTCCCGCGCTGTCGAGGGCCTGCCGGAACCGCGGCCATGGCGCGAAATCTTCGTTTACGGATCCGAGGTCGAGGGCGTCCACCTGCGCTTCGGTCCGGTGGCGCGCGGCGGCCTGCGCTGGTCGGACCGCGCCCAAGACTACCGCACCGAGGTGCTCGGCCTCGTCAAGGCGCAGCAAGTCAAGAACGCCGTCATCGTGCCGGTCGGCGCCAAGGGCGGCTTCTATCCCAAGCGCCTGCCGGTCGGCGGCAGCCGCGACGAGATATTCGAGGCGGGCCGCGCCGCCTACATAAACTATGTTTCGAGCCTGCTTTCGATCACCGACAACATCGGCGTCGATCATATCATCCCGCCCGCAGGCGTCGTGCGGCGCGACCAGGACGACCCCTACTTCGTCGTTGCCGCCGACAAGGGAACGGCTACCTTCTCCGATACCGCCAACGCCATCAGCCAGGCGCATGACTTCTGGCTCGATGACGCCTTCGCCTCGGGCGGCTCGGCCGGTTACGACCACAAGAAGATGGGCATCACCGCCAAGGGCGCGTGGGAAGCGGTCAAACGTCATTTCCGCGAGATGAACCGCGACATCCAGACCTCGCCTTTCACCTGCGTCGGCGTCGGCGATATGTCGGGCGACGTCTTCGGCAACGGCATGATGCTGTCCGACCAGACCTTGCTGGTCGCCGCCTTCGACCACCGCGACATCTTCATCGACCCTAACCCCGATCCGGCCCTTTCCATGGCCGAACGCAAGCGGCTTTTCGACCTGCCCCGTTCGAGCTGGCAGGACTATGACAAGTCGAAGCTCTCGCCGGGCGGCCTCGTCGTCTCCCGCGCCCAGAAATCGATCACGCTGTCGGCGGCGGCAGCGGAAGCCATCGGCCTGGACAAGACCGTCGCCACGCCGGTCGAGATCATGAACGCGATCCTGAAGGCGCCCGTCGACCTTCTCTGGTTCGGCGGCATCGGCACCTATGTGAAGGGATCGGCCGAGACCAACCAGGATGCCGGCGACCGCGCCAACGACGCCATCCGCGTCAATGCCGTGGACGTGCGCGCCAAGGTCATCGGCGAGGGCGCCAATCTCGGCGTCACCCAGCGCGGCCGCATCGAATTCGGTCTTGCCGGCGGGCGCTGCAACTCGGACGCCATCGACAATTCCGGCGGCGTCAACTGCTCCGACGTCGAGGTGAACATCAAGATTGCGCTGGCCTCGGCCATGCGCAAGGGCGACCTGGCCCGGCCGGCGCGCGACAAGCTGCTGGCCGAGATGACCGATGAGGTCAGCCGGCTGGTGCTCGCCAACAATTACGAGCAGACGCTGGCGCTGTCGGTCGTGCGCAAGCGCGGCCTTGCCGATCTCGCCCATCAGGGCCGGTTCATGGCGGCGCTGGAAGCGCGCGGCCTGCTCGACCGCGGCGTCGAAAACCTACCCTCGCCCACCGCGCTGGCCGACCGCGAAACTCGCGGCGAACCTTTGACGCGGGCCGAACTCGGAGTCCTGCTGGCCTATGCCAAGATCGTGCTCTTCTCCGACATGGTCGCCTCGGACGTGCCGGACGATCCGCATTTCGATGCCGATCTCATGGGCTATTTCCCCGACCGGATGGCGAAGAAATTCACCGGTGAAATCCATGGCCACCGGCTGCGGCGTGAAATCATCGCCCGCGTCGTGGCCAACGATCTGGTCAACCGCGGCGGCCCCGCCTTCGTCAATCGCCTCCAGGAGACGACCGGGCGTTCGGCGGCCGATGTCGTGCGAACCTTCGCTTTGATCCGCGACGGTTTCGCGCTGCCCGAGCTCTATGCGGAAATCGACGCGCTCGACAACCGCATCGACGGCCAGGTCCAGCTCGACCTTTACCAGATCGTTGGCCGCCTCATCTACATGACCAGCAGCTGGCACCTGAAGAACGACACCAGCACCGCGCCACTCGGCGAGCGCATCGCCGCTTTGCTGGAGGCGCGCAAGGCGCTCGAGCCGAAGCTTATGTCGCTGCTGCCGCCCTTTTCGCGCGAGCGCATCGAGGCTCGCCGCGAGGAGCTGTTCAAGGCCGGCGCCCCCGAGAAGCTGGCGCAGCGCCTGGCGCTGACCGACGTCGCGCAACTGGTGCCGGACATCGCGCTCGCCGCGCGCCAGTCGAATGCCGATATCGTTTCGGCGGCGAAATCCTTCTTCGCCGTCAGCGAGGCGTTCCGTATTCCCCGCATCGAGGAAGCGGCACGGTCCATCACCCCGTCCGACTATTACGACCAGCTTGCCTTGGCCCGCTCCACCGACACGATCGGCGCCGCAAGGCGCGGCATGACGGTGGCGGCGCTGACCGGCCACGCCGGCGCGGCCGATCCGGTCGCGGCATGGCTGGAAGCGGGCGGCGAACGGGTCGCGCGCATCCTCGAACGGCTCCAGGCGCTGACTGAAGGCGGCGACATCACCGTGTCGCGCCTGTCGGTCGCGTCCGGGCTGATGAGCGACCTGACCGGGATGTGAGAACCGGGTAAACCGCCGCGGCAGCGTAGAATCTACCCCTCTCCCCTTGTGGGAGAAGGTGGCCGACCCCGGACTTGATCCGGGGGAGGTCGGATGAGGGGTGTTCCGGCGTAGCGCTGCCTACCCCTCATCCGTCGCCTTTTCTACCGCTCACTGCGTTCGCGGAAGGGCGACACCTTCTCCCCTTGTGGGAGAAGGGAAGAGTGCGGCGACTCCCGCAAAAATAAATCCGTCCACACCCCGCAAAACCGCATCCATACTTTGCCCGTCGAAACGGAGGACTGGATGAACGGCCGGGACAGGAACGCGAACCGGGACTGCGATATGCTGATGCGCATCGCAGCGCTGCTGTTTTCGCTTGCCGGCCTGGCCGAACAGGCCTCGCGCCGGTGGTGGTTCGTGCGCCGCCGCGTGCTTGCGATCCTGGCTCCCGCCGAGGAAGCCGCCTATCGCTGCCTCGCCGATGCGGCGCGCACGTTCGGCGTACCCGTTCCCGTCCAGGCCATGGTCGCCGCCGGCGAATGGATGGCCGCCGCCGGCGATGAAGACAGCCCCGATGACGCCTTGCGCCTTGCGTTGCGTCTGCGGGCGCTTGCCGCCGCGCTGATGCTGTGCCTGCTTTCGGCGGGGCGGTTCGTCCTGCCCGACGCAGCCAGCCTGCGAACCGAGCGGCACGAGCCGACCCTGCGGGCGGGCCGTCCGGCAACGGCAATGCCCGCGCCCGATACGTCTTAAAGCGATCCACTTCGCCGCGCACGCGCTGCTGCGCGGCAACGGTTTCCATAGCGCGGCGATCCGCCGCCCTCTTCCATGACAATGGCCAGACGGACGAAAACCCGGGCGTGGCGAGGAGGACGCGCGCGTGCTCCTCACCTCCCCCTTGTGGGAGAAGGTGGCCGAGCCGTCCTTTTCCTCCCCTGAGAAGCGGGGGAGAGGTGCCGAGCGAAGCGAGGGGAGGGACGAGAGGAACGGATTGCCGGCGAAAAGAGCATGGTGCACCGTCTCTCGCTGCCGTTCAGCAGGTCGAAATATACGCTGCGGTATCCCCCAAAAGAAGGTTAGGCAAGGCGCTGGCCAAGTTTGCCAAAACATGCAGACATGGCGCGGACCCGCGAACCAGGCGGCGTGGAGGGACGATGACAGACGTAACCGTACAGCCCGCCACCCGGCGGCGCGGCATCTGGGGCTGGATGCTGTTCGACTGGGCCGCCCAGCCCTTTTTTACCGTCGTCACCACCTTCATCTTCGGCCCTTATTTCGTCTCGCGCATGGCGAGCGACCCGGCTACCGGCCAGGCGGCCTGGGGCTACGGCATCGCCGCCGCCGGCTTCGTCATCGCCATCCTGTCGCCGGTCCTCGGCTCGATCGCCGACCAGACCGGACCGCGCAAGCCGTGGATCGCCTTCTTCGCGGCGATCAAGATCGCCAGCCTGTGCATGCTGTGGTTCGCCGCGCCCGGCTCGAATTTGTTCTTCGTCGTGCTGTTCTTCTCGCTCGCTTCGGTGGCGGCCGAATTCTCGACCGTCTTCAACGATTCGATGATGCCGCGCCTCGTGCCGAAGGACGATATCGGCAGGATCTCGAACGTCGCCTGGGGCCTCGGCTATCTCGGCGGCATGATCGCGCTGATCTTCGTCATTGCGCTCATGGCCGGTTCGCCGGAAACCGGCAAGACGATCGTCGGCGCCGACCCGATCTTCGGGCTCGACCCGAAGCTGGGTGAGGACGCCCGCGCCACCGGCCCGCTCTCTGCCCTATGGTATTTCGTCTTCATCCTGCCGATGTTCTTCTTCACGCCGGACGCTGTGCGCGGCGCGCCGATCGGCCCGGCGGTGCGCGCCGGTCTGGCCGAGCTGAAAACGACGCTCGGCGAGGTGCGCCGGCGCAAGGGCATTTTCCGCTTTCTCGTCTCGCGCATGATCTATCAGGACGGCGTCAACGCCCTGCTGTCGCTGGGCGGCGCCTTCGCCGCCGCCATGTTCGGCTGGTCGATCACCGAGATCGGCATCTACGGCATAATCCTCAATGTCGTCGCCATCTTCGGCTGCCTCGTCGCCAGCCGGCTGGACACGAACCTCGGCTCGAAAATCGTGGTGATCGTCTGCCTGCTGCTGCTGTCGGCCGCCACGGTCGGCATCGTCTCGACCGGACCGGGCTTCACCCTGTTCGGTGCGCTGCCACTATCGCCGGACGATTCCGGCGGCATGTTCGGCACCATGGCCGAGAAGGCCTACATACTCTACGGCCTGCTGATCGGCCTCGCCTTCGGGCCAGTGCAGGCCTCGTCGCGGTCCTATATGGCGCGCAGCGTCACCGCCGACGAATCCGGCCGCTACTTCGGCATCTACGCGCTGGCCGGCCGGGCGACGAGCTTCGCGGCACCCTTCCTGGTCGCGACCGTCACCGCGCTCAGCGCTTCGCCCCGCATGGGCATGGCGGTGATCATCCTCTTCCTGCTCGGTGGCCTGTGGATTTTGACGGGCACGCCCTATCCGGCGGACCGGAGCGAGGAATGAGCGCTTTGCCTTCTCCCCTTGTGGGAGAAGGTGCCTGAGCGAAGCGAAGGCGGATGAGGGGTGTTGGCCATGAAGCCGACCTTTCGTTCCCTCCAATACCGTCTCGGCGCTGCGCGCCGATCCACCTTCTCCCACAAAGGGAGAAGACAACGAAACCTTTCAATGCCGGAAATGCCGCACCCCGGTGAACACCATGGCGATGCCGTGTTCGTCCGCCGCTTCGATGACGATCCTGTCGTTGACCGAACCGCCCGGCTGGATGACCGCCGTGGCCCCAGCCTCGATCGCCGCCAGCAGTCCGTCCGGAAACGGAAAGAAGGCATCCGAAGCGACGACCGACCCCCTCGTCAGCGGTTCGGTCAGGCCGGCCGCCTCGGCGGCGTCGAGCGCCTTGCGCGCCGCGATGCGCGAGGAATCGACCCGGCTCATCTGCCCGGCCCCGATGCCCACCGTCGCCAGATCCTTGACGTAAACGATGGCGTTGGACTTCACGTGCTTGGTCACACGGAAAGCGAATTTGAGGTCAGCCAATTCGGCCGCCGTTGGCGCCCGCTTCGTCACCACCTTGAGGTCGAGGTCGTCGACGACCGAATTGTCCCGGCCCTGCACCAGCAGCCCGCCGGCCACCGATTTCACCGTCGTCGCCGCGGCGCGCGGGTCCGGCAGGCCGCCGGCGATGAGCAGCCGCAGGTTCTTCTTCGCCGCGACGATGCGCGCCGCCTCCTCGGAAGCTTCCGGCGCGATGATGACCTCGGTAAAGGTCTTGACGATCTCCTCCGCCGCCTCGGCACCGAGCGTCCGGTTCAACGCAACGATGCCGCCGAAGGCCGAGACCGGATCGCACGCCAGCGCCTTGAGATAGGCCGCCTTCAGCGTCTCGCCTTCGGCGACGCCGCACGGATTGGCGTGCTTGACGATCGCCACGGCCGCCGACTTCGCCGGGTCGAATTCGCCTGCCAGCTCAAAGGCGGCGTCCGTGTCATTGATGTTGTTGTAGGAAAGCTGCTTACCCTGCACCTGCCGCGCGGTAGCGACGCCTGGGCGTTTCTCGCCGGTGACGTAGAAACCGGCGGACTGATGCGGGTTCTCGCCATAGCGCATGACGCTTTCGAGCCTGCCGCCGAAAGCCCGCCAGGCCGGATGCTCGATCTCCAGCGCCTCGGCGAACCATTCCGAAATCGCCGCGTCATAGGCCGCCGTCCGGGCAAACGCCTTGGCCGCCAGCTTCTTGCGGAAATCCAGAGACAGGCTTCCGGTATTCATCTCCAGCGCGTTCAGCACCGCGCTATAGTCCTCCGGGTCGGTGACGATGGCGACATAGGCATGGTTCTTGGCCGAGGCGCGCACCATCGCCGGCCCGCCGATGTCGATGTTCTCGACCGTCGCCGCGTAGCCGGCGCCGGAGCGGCGCACCTCCTCGAACGGGTAAAGATTGACGACGACGAGATCGATCGGCTCAATATGGTGCTGGCGCATGGCCGCGGCATGGTCGGGATCGTCGCGCACGCCAAGCAGCGCGCCATGCACCGATGGGTGCAGCGTCTTGACCCGCCCGTCCATGATTTCGGGAAAGCCGGTGATGTCCGAGACGTCCCGAACCGCCAGCCCGGCCTCGGCAATTGCCTTGGAAGTCCCGCCGGTCGAGATCAGTTCGACGCCTGCCTTGGCGAGCGCCCGGGCGAAATCGATCAGCCCGGTCTTGTCGGACACCGACAGCAGCGCGCGGCGCACCGGCACGAGATCGGGGGCTGGAATGTTCTTGGAGGCAACGGCCATGGCGGCTTCTTTCGCTGGCGTGGAATTGGGAAGGCCGCGCCCTAGCATATGAGGGCTGGAAATCAAGCTTTGACCGCATGGGCAGATCAGAAGCTGGCGATCTCCACCCGCGCCAGATGCCAATGCACTTCCGCGAGTTCCGACGCTTTGAAGGAAAGCACAATCTGGCGGCTGCGGCGCGGCCCGCCGAGCGCTGCAAAATAGATCGATTCCTCCACCTCGGCTGCGCACTCGGCGCAGGAGAAAACCCATGTGTCGGCGCCGTCCGCTTTCAGAACGAGACGCTCGCGCTCGTCCCGGAACAGCCCGACATCGGGATGGATGTGAAATCGTATGGCGACGCCGTCGCGGCCATTGCTGCGGATCGGTTCGCCGTTCGGCCGGAAGAACCGGTCGCGCCCGGCCAGCAGATTTCCCTGTTGCGAAAGCGTCAGTTCGCGTTCGTGAATGACGCCGAAGCGCTGCAGGTAGCCGTCATGGCTGGCGACGAAGCCTTGGCCGCCGCTCTGGTCGCGGCGCTCGCAGGACACGTTCCGCGGCCCACCGATCAGCGGCGTGCCAATCAGATCGCCGACCCGTGCCGAGTGCCGGAACCGGGCCGACGATGTGTCGTTGAGTACCGCGGTGGAGTGGGCGGCGGTGGCGCGGGCGAGCGGCCGAAATTCGGCCGCGCCGAAATTGTCCGTACCGGCATTGACGATGAAATGCTGCCGTCCCGACGAAAGCTCGAACGAAAGGCATCCGGCGTGGGCGGCGCTGGAAACGTCAAGCGGCGGCGGCGCGCCCGTGTCGGCGATGACGGTGACATCGCCCATCGAAAGCCGCTCGTATCCCGAATAGGGGGCATGCAGCAGTGGCGCGCCGACCGTATCGTCATGCCGCAGGATGGCGGCGATGCGGTCGTGGATCGTCGCGCCCATGCCGTTGAACCGCGCCAGGCTGCCGTCTTGATGGCGGAAGAAGCGCAGCGCCGGCAGCATCCGGTCGATCGCCCCCATCAGCGCGGCAGGCGGTGCTTCCGCCTGGTTGGCATAGGTCTGGCGCAAGGGAAGCAGGTCGGCGAGGATTTCCAGCACCGTGAGGGGATTTCGCGATATATGCCCGCCATCCGGCAATATCTGGCTGTCGAGCTCCTCGGCCAGATTGCGCGTTGCAGCGCGCAGCGCCGAGCTTGGCGCCGGCAGCGACAGCGCGGCGAAAGCGAGAGCGACGCGAGTCCGCAGCCGGTCGCGGCCGTCCGGCGTTTCCCGAGCCACCGAACGCAAATAGCGTATCTGCACGGCAAGCGACTTCAGGAAGGCGCGGTAAAAGGGGAATTCCGATCCCTGCAGCACGACCGAGGAATGCTGCAGCCAGGCGATGACACGCTTGGCTGTCGTCCCTGCTTCCCACGCCGGTCCTGCTATCTGTCCGCCGTAAAGCGCGATCCAGTCGGAAACCAGCGCGCGCGCATTGGCGGCGGCAAGTTCCGTGCCGGCGGCACGCATATGGCGCAGCCAGCGGAAACCGTGCAGCGATTTCTGCCAGCCGCGGCTGGGCGCTGTGACCTGGAAGGGAGACTGCCCGCTCGTTTCCACCAGATGGCCGGAGAAAGGATAGCGGCCGTAGTAGATTTCCAGCGCGATTTGCGGATCGGCAAGTCTCAGGTCGGGCGGCGCGATCAGAACGCGTTCAGGCGTGCGGCCGGAATACCGCCAGCGATATGCGGGGCCCGCCCGCAGCCGCCTGCGCGCCTTGCGCCAGAATTCTTTCGCGACGAGCATCCATAGTCGCGGCGTATCACCGTCGGCGATTGCCAAAATCCCTCCTGAACGTCCCGCCCCGGGGACAGTAAACCTATCTGATTCAAGCCGGTCGCGAAAAAGAAATCCGTCCTTACGCCCATGTTCCCGCAGGCTGGCCACAGGATTTGCATAGGGCGGTGCAGATCGGAACGACTTGTTAGCCGACCCGCCTCATGCGGGCGGCAAAAAAGCCGTCGAGGCCGGACAGGCCTGGCGACCCGAGGTCGAGCATGGCAGGCGTGGTTCGCAGCGTACCCTGCGGCGCGACGAAGGCCTCCAGTCCCTTTATTTCATCCGGCTTGATGGGATCCGCGACGACTTCGCCATGCGCTTCGAGGAACACTGCGTACATCTCCTCGCCCTCCAGCGGATCGAGCGAGCAATTGGAGAAGACGATCCTGCCGCCAGGTTTCACCAGCGCCACCGCATGGGCGAGCAGGCGCGTCTGCACGGCGGCAAGCTTTTCGATGTCGGCGGGCGTCTTGGTCCACGGCACATCGGGATGCCGGCGCACGGTGCCCGTCGAAGAGCACGGCGCATCGAGGAGCACGGCGTCGAAGAGTTGCTCCGGGCGATACTCTGTGAGATCGGCCTGGATGAGATCGACGGCAAGGCCGAGCCGCTGCAAATTCTGCTCCAGCCGCGCCAGCCGGTTCTTCGATTTCTCGATGGCTGTAACCTTCGCCCCCGCAAGGGCGATCTGCGCCGTCTTGCCGCCCGGCGCAGCGCAAAGGTCGGCGACACGCAGGCCCCACACATCGCCCAGAAGCCGGGCCGGCAGGCTGGCGGCGGCATCCTGCACCCACCATTCGCCGTCGGCAAAGCCGAGCAGTTCGGTGACTGGCTGCGTCAGCTTCTCGACCCGGACGGAGCCGGTGAGCGTGACGATGCCGCCCAGCCTTTCCGCCCAGCCGGCCGCGTCCGACTTCACTGTGAAATCCACCGGCGCTTCATGGCGATGGGCCTCCAGGATCCGCTTGGCTGCGTCAGGTCCGTAAGCAGCCGCGAGCCTTTCGGAGAACCAGGCGGGTGCATCTTCCGTGGCTGCCAGCGCCTGCGGAAGCTCCGTATCCTTGACCCGCCCAAGGCTACGCAACACGCCGTTGACCAGTGCGGCGAAACGCAGGGTGCGCGGGTCGGACTTGGCGTGGGTCACGGCAAGATCGACCGCTGCGCTGTCAGGCACGTCGAGAAACAGAAGCTGCGCCGCCGCGACATGGAGGATATGCGACAGCACCGTGGCGTTCTGAGGCAACGGCTTTTCCAGCCGCCGGGCCAGCAGCGCCGCGATCGTCATGCGATGGCGCAGCGCCGTCGCCAGTATGGCGCGCACCAGCGCCCGGTCGCGCGGGTCGAGAGCGCGGTACTGCGGGTGTCCGCCCTCATTGTCGGTCAGGCCGTCGAGCGGCGTGCGCGCATCGATGACCGCCGCCAGCAGTCGCGCCGCCGCCATACGCGCCGCAAGGCCGGGAACCAAAGGAATGTTTCCGCGGGCGGAAGTCTTGGTTTGCTTCATGGCGCCGGCATCACATGCGCCGCACCGAATGTCGAGCGATATGCGAGGGCGCAGGCCGGAATCTGACTACGACCACCGGCCCTTCGGTCCGGTCGGATTACGGCCCCACGGATTGGGTTTCGGAGGCTCAGGCGTGGCCACGGCTTCGTCCGAAGCGTCCGTCACCGAACCCCATGGACCCTGCTGAGCTACCTCGTCCGCGCCCGGAGCGGTCTGGCGCGGCCGCTTGGGCGCCGGGTCCTCAACGGGTCTTTCCGCTGCCCGGCCTCCGCCCATCTCCTGCGCCATGGCCTGCAGCGCGGCGATACGATTCTCCGTCGCCGGATGCGTGGAAAACAGCGAATCCATGCGCTCGCCATGCAGCGGATTGATGATGAACAGATGCGCCGTCGCCGGATTGCGCTCGGCATCCGGATTGCGGATCGCCTCGGCGCTGCGGGCGATCTTGGCCAAGGCCGACGCCAGCCACAGCGGCTGGCCGGTGATCTCCGCTCCGCGCCGGTCCGCCTCATACTCACGCGTGCGGCTGACCGCCATCTGCACGATCATCGCGGCGAAGGGCGCCACGATCATCGCCACCAGGACGCCGACGAAGCCGAGCGGATTGTTGTTGTCGCGGCTGCCGCCGAGGAAGAAGGCAAAATTGCCGAGCATCGAAATGGCGCCGGCCATCGTCGCCACGATGGTCATGGTCAGCGTGTCGCGGTGCTGGATATGGGCAAGCTCATGCGCCATCACGCCTGCCGCCTCTTCGTAGCTAAGCCGCTGCAACAGTCCGGTGGTGGCGGCAACCGCCGCGTTCTCGGGGTTGCGGCCGGTGGCAAAGGCGTTCGGCTGAGGGTTGTCGATAAGGTAGACGCGCGGCATCGGCAGCCCGGCGCGCGCCGCCATGTCACGCACGATGCCGTAATATTCCGGCGCGCTTTTCTCGTCGACCTCCATCGCATGGTTCATCGATAGAACCATCTTGTCGGCGTTCCAGTAGCTGAACAGATTGGTCGCCGCGGCAATCGCCAGGGCTATAACCATGCCGCCCGAGCCGCCGAGTAAAAAACCGACGCCCATGAACAGCGCCGTCATGACGGCGAGAAGCATGGCGGTGCGCATTGTGTTCATCGTCTGCTCCGATGCGGCCCATACTCGTAAGGCAAAGACTCGATCCGTGCGCCGCGTTCGCTATATGATGGGAAGGAATCTTTTTCTTTTCAATGCGGGAACAATGCATGGCGGACGAAACGGACAAGACGGCTCCCGCGGCGCAAAGCGCTTCGAAGAAGGATCTGTCGCCCGCGGCAGGCCGCGCGCTGGCGGAAGCAGAGGCGCGCCGCGAGACGTACCGCAAGCGCGAAGCAGCCCTGCCGAAGGAAATCGGCGGCCGCGGCGGCCTGGAGCCGGGGCGTTACGGCGACTGGGAAGTGAAGGGACTGGCCAGCGATTTTTGAACAGGCGTCCTCTGCCTTCGTTACGCGTCGCGGCAAAGATGTGAAGGAACCAAGGACGCATCGCAGCATTGTGGAAAGGGTTCATTCCTTTCACCCCAGTGCTTGAGGTTCGCGATGCTGATCCGGCTCGGATACGAAATCGCCATAGAATGCGCGCAGGACACGCCGGTGATTTCCTTGCTGGAAATCCATAGGGACCGGAAATCCGACATCAAGCGCCAGACCAGGGTCCTTACGTCGCCGAATGTGCGTTCGAGTGTCTATACGGACCGCTATGGAAATGTCTGCCGCCGTTTCCTTGCGCCGACCGGGCGTTTCCGCGTTCTTTACGATGCCGAGATCGAGGATGACGGCTTGCCGGACGAGGTCAATACGCTCGCCCGCGAGACGCCGGTAGAGCATTTGCCGCACGACGTTCTGGGGTATCTCCTAGGCAGCCGCTATTGCGAGACCGATCATCTCAGCAGCAAGGCATGGGAACTTTTCGGCCATCTGCCGCCGGGCTGGGCCCGTGTCCAGGCGATCGTCGACTATGTCCACAACCGGCTTTCATTCGGCTACGGTTATGCCCGCGCCACGCGCACCGCCGCACAGGCGCATGACGAACGGGTCGGCGTCTGCCGGGACTTCGCGCACCTCGCGATCACCCTGTGCCGATGCATGAACATCCCCGCCCGCTATGTGAACGGCTATCTCGGCGACATTGGCGTTCCCGCCAATCCCGCGCCAATGGATTTTTCCGCCTGGATGGAAGTCTGGCTGGACGGCAAATGGTACACATTCGACGCCCGCCACAACACGCCGCGGATCGGGCGTATCGTCATCGCGCGCGGTCGCGACGCCACTGATGTGCCGCTGCTGCATACGTTCGGTCCGCATCGCCTGGAGCTTTTCAAAGTCTGGACACATGTCCAGGAAGGACGATGCTTCGATCCGCCTTGGCACGGCATCGATCGCACCGCCGGAGCGCAGATGCTGGCCTGACAACCACCGCAGGCAAGCCGCAAACGAAAAGGCCGCCGCTTCTTCCGAAGCAGGCGGCCTTCCCGTGTCTTTCGTCCAGTGCGCGACCGCTGGCAGTGGCTTATGCCGCCCGCCGCGCGGGCCGTCACTCAGCGGAGAGGCTGCTCCCCGCAAAGGCGATCCGCCGGAACCACGCTCTGGAAAACGAAATCACTCGACATCGGATCACCTCCTTTCAATTGGTTGAACACGGCCTCAATGTGGGGCCACGTCCATCCGAGTGCAAGGGCGGAAATTCCGGTGCGCTCATGGAGCGCTTCGGCAGATGAAACCAAGCTCCCGGGCCGCCATGCGCTTGTAGGCGGCAACCAGCCGATCGCCTTCCGCGCGACCCACCGATATGGCAAGCCGCATCGTGGCCTCGCCCATTTGCCAGATCAGCAACGCTGCGGCGTCTATCTCCGCATGGTCGCCTTCAGGCCAAAGCCGCAGCAGCACGGCAGCAAGCATCTCCGCATTCGCCCTGCTGTCCGCCAGTTCCAACTCGCGCAGCGCGTTGTCGGCCTGTGTGCCGGACCAGATGTCGCGCATCACCGGTTGCACCAGGAAAAGCCTGTAGTAGGTATCGACCAGACCGAGAAATGCCCGCTCCAGGTCCTCCGGAGTGCTGACCGTTTCAAGCGCCTCGGCGATGCAGGCCTGGCTTTCGATGGTATAGCGCTCCGCCAGCGCCCGGACGATCGCCCTCTTGTCCGGAAAGAACTGGTAGAGCGAACCGATCGAAACGCCCGCCTTTTCGGCCACTTCGCCCATGCGCAGCGCATCGCTGCCGTTTTCGGCGATAAGCGAGGATGCAGCCGCCAGCATACGCTCCACCCGCTCGCGACTGCGGCGCTGGGTCGGCTCGCGCCTGACCGCCGGGGTTCCCCGGTCTGTAGAGTTTCCCTGTCCGTCTTCCATGCCCGCTCCCAAAAGATTCCGCTTGACGTTCAAAATATGAACATTTATCACGTTTATCAAATATGAGGATTATTCATATTTTTGAAGAGTCCGGAAGTGAACACCGAAGCTGACAAGTCGCCGCTTACGCGCGGCCTTTGGGAGAAACGACCATGACAGCGCTGATCTTTCCTGCTCTGACGCTTGCCGCGGTTCTCGGCAGCGGCCTGATGGCCGGTCTGTTCTTCGCCTTCTCGACCGCGGTGATGGCGGCGCTTGCCCGCCTGCCCGCAGGTCAGGGCGCCACGGCGATGAACGCCATCAACGTGGTCATCCAGAATCCGGTTTTCCTCGCCGTGTTCATGGGCGCGACGCTGGTCTGCGCGGCACTCGCGGCCAAGGCGGTCTTCGGCTGGAGCCAGCCGGGATCGCTCTGGCTGCTTGCTGGAAGCCTGCTCTATCTCGTCGGCATATTCGGCGTGACCGTCGTCTTCAACGTCCCACTCAACGATGCGCTTGCCGCCGCCGATCCCTCAAGTAGCGAAGGCGCGGCGCTATGGACGCGCTATCTCAGCGAATGGGTGTTCTGGAACCATGTCCGCACGGTTTGCGGCATCGCCTCGTTGGCATCTTTCTGGCTCGCCGGGCGTTGAATTCGATCAAGGCCGGCCAACTGTACGGCCGGCCTCAGGAGCCAGTCATGAAGGATCAATATTCGAACATGGCGATGGGCATGGCAATCGGCGTGGCGCTTGGCGCAGCCTTTGGCGGCGCGCTGGAGGACATGGCCGTCGGCATCGGCGCGGGGATCGCGCTGGGCGCAGGCCTTGGCGCTGCCTACGGAAGTTGGAAGGGCCGTTGACGGAGGCGTCAGTCGGCCTTTTTCCTGTCGACATGGCCAAGATCGCGGCCCGGATCGACGATATCGCGCACCAGTTGCTTGAGCCGCGCCGCATCGGGAAAGCCGCCATCGCGCTTGCGCTCCCAGATCAGCTGGTCGTTGCAGGCGATCGTGAAGATGCCACCAGTTCCAGGGACCAACGCCACCTCGCCCAGTTCCGGGCCGAAGGTGGACAAAAGCTCCTGCGCCATCCAGCCGGCGCGCAACAGCCACATGCATTGTGTGCAATAGGTGATGACGATGCGCGGTTTGGCGGTCTCGGTCATGCGGCGGAAAGCTTTGCCAGCGTTTCCTCGTCGACCTCGAAATTGGCGTAGACGTTCTGCACGTCGTCGTCATCCTCGAGCGTAGCGACAAGCTTCATCAGCGATTGCGCGCGCTCCTCGTCGACCGGCACGTTGTTCTGCGGCTGCCAGATCGTCTTAACGGATTCGGCCTCGCCGAGCGAGGCTTCGAGCGCTTTCGACACATCGCCCAGATCTTCGAAGGCGCAGTAGATCGTATGGCCTTCCTCATCCGACTCGACATCCTCGGCGCCAGCCTCGATCGCCGCTTCCATAAGCTTGTCCGCATCGCCGGCCGAGGCCGGATAATAGACCTCGCCCTTGCGGTCCCACATGAACGACACCGAGCCGGTTTCGCCGAGCGCACCGCCGGCCTTGGTGAAGGCGGCGCGGACATTCGAGGCCGAGCGGTTGCGATTGTCGGTGAGCGCCTCGACGATCAGCGCCACGCCACCCGGGCCATAGCCCTCGTAGCGGACTTCCTCGTAGTTCTCGGCATCGCCGCCGGACGCCTTGTTGATGGCGCGCTGGATGTTGTCCTTAGGCATCGATTCCGCCTTGGCGTTCTGGATCGCCAGCCGCAGGCGCGGGTTCATCGCCGGATCGGGCATGCCCTGCTTGGCAGCGACGGTGATCTCGCGCGCCAGCTTGGAGAAGATTTTCGACCGCACCGCATCCTGGCGGCCCTTGCGGTGCATGATGTTCTTGAACTGTGAATGGCCAGCCATGGGAACCCTGTGCGTGTTCGGATTTTCGGATTTGGCCGGCTTATAGATAAATCGCCTTGGCCCGTCCAGACGCAGCCCTTTTTTGCGGCTCGCGAAATCGTGACTCCGCAGCACGGCGGCGCAAGGTCATAGTCGCCATGGCCGCCGCCCTCGCGGCTGCCCCCGGGGACCGGACATGCCGCTTCTGCGCCTGATTGTCGTCGCCTTCTGCTCGCTTCTCGCCGCACCGGCATTGGCGCAGCAGGTCGCGCCGCCTTCGAAATGCATGGCCATCGCCAATGCCTTGCCGGACGTAACCTATGCCAGCTTCGGCGAGACTGCGACGCCGGCGCAGACTTTCGTCGACGGCGACGTCACGATCACCTATGCCGGCCATTCCACTTATGTCATCGAGACGCCCGGCGGCGTGCGCATCGCCACCGACTACAGCGGCATCTACGGTTCCGATCCGCTGCCGGACGTGGTGACCATGAACAAGGCGCACCGCACCCATTTCACCAACGCCCCCGATCCACGCATCCGTTATGTTCTGCGTGGCTGGAACCCGGACGGCGGGCCGGCGCGGCACGCGTTGGTGGTGGACGATGTCTATGTCCGCAACGTGCCGACCGATATCCGCTCATGGGGAGGGGAGAGGGAAAGGGATGGCAATTCCATCTTCATCTTCGAGGTCGCGGGCCTCTGCATCGGCCATCTCGGCCACCTGCACCACGCTCTGACGGATGCCCACTACGGCGCCATCGGTCGGCTCGATATCGTCATGGTGCCCATCGATGGCGGGCTGACCCTGTCCATCCAAAGCATGACCGAAATTGCAAGCCGGCTCTATTCCTCGATGATCCTGCCGATGCATCGGCATGCAACGCCGATCGGCGAGTTCACCGCCAAGATGGGCGGCGGCTTCGCGGTCGACTTCCGCGACAGCCGCTCGCTGAAAGTGAATTTGAAAACGCTTCCCGACCGTCCGACCATCGTCGTCCTTGACGGCGTATGAGCTACGCACGCCCTTGGGCGGTTCAGCCCTCCAGGTCCTGCTTCATCCTGTCCAGTATGCTGACTGCATGAGAAGCGTATTCGCTGATCCAGCGGTCATGAATCTGCTTGATCGGCAGGGCATCGAGATGGTTCCAGCGCTCACGCCCCTCCCGCCTCACAACAACCAGCCCCGCCTCCTGCAACACCTTGAGATGCAGCATGACCGTACAGCGGTCCATGTCGGAAAAGGTCTCGCACAGGGCGCCGGTGGTTTTCGGACCGTCCTTCAGTTCATCCAGGATGAGGCGTCGGCGCACATGCGCCAACGCCTTGAAAATAGGGTCGTCCTTTGCTTCGCTTGACATGTTATAAATCTATAACATATTATGGCTTCAATCAAGGAAGGAGCTGTGGATATGCCCATCGGGATCAAGGTTTCGGGCCGTATCGGCAAGCCGGCTGCCGAGGTTTTCGACGCCGTCGTCAACCCGAGGAAACTCTCCGGCTATTTCACCACCATCAAGGGCGCCAGCGCCCCGCTCGTCCCCGGAACGACGGTAACCTGGTGGGGTTCGGTGCCGGTCGAAGTCGACGAGGTAATCCCTGACAGCCGCATCGTCCTGCGCTGGGACGCGCCCGGCGAGGATGGCAAGCCGGCCTACAAAACGCTGATCGAGATGAATTTCGAGGCGCTCGATGACGGCGGCACGTTCGTGACGATCGCCGAGAGCGGCTGGCACGAGGACGAGACCGGCCGGAAGAACTCCTACCTGAATTGCGAAGGCTGGTCGCAGATGCTGGCCTGCATGAAGGCCTATGTCGAATATGGCATCAATCTGCGCGACGGCTATTACCGCTCGGAAATGCGGGGCGAACCGGCAAGCCCGGACAACGTCTGAACTCCGACAAAAGGCGCAAGACATGGAAATCGAAAACCCGCTCGTGGCCCACACCGCCATGATGATCCGCAGGGCGGCGCATGGCTGCTACGAGGCGTTCGTCGACCCCGCGGTGACCGCGAACTTCTGGTTCAGCGATGGCAGCGGCAGGCTGGACGCCGGCCTGCCGGTGACGTGGACCTGGGGCATGTATGGCGCTTCGTCGCGGGTCGAGGTGAAGGAACTCATCCCCGACCGGAAAATCCTGATCGAGTGGGATGCCGGCACCGCGGATGCCAGCACCGTGGAGTGGATATTTACCCCTCGCGGCGATGGCGCGACCTTCATCGATGTCCGCAATTTCGGATTCGGCGGCGAGGCGGAGAAGCAAATCGAGAAGCTCGTCGATTCGACCGGCGGCTTCTCGCTGGTCCTCGCCGGCGCCAAGGCATGGCTGGAACACGGATTGCGGTTGAACCTGGTCGAGGATCGTCACCCCGACATGCTCGTTCAGGGCTGGAAGGCCGGCCGCTAGGGCCGGCCCGATCGGACTAGCGTCCGCCCCTGCGGCGACGCGCCAGCATGTTGAGCCCTTCGACGAGCGCCGAGAAACCCATCGCCGCGTAGATGTAGCCTTTCGGCACATGGTAGCCGAAGCCGTCGGCGATCAGCGTCATGCCGATCATCAAAAGGAAGCCGAGCGCCAGCATGACGATGGTCGGGTTCTTCTCGATGAAGTTCGCCAGCGGCGTCGCCGCCAGCATCATCACCGAGACCGCGACGATGACGGCGATGTACATGATGGCGATCTCGTCGGTCATGCCGACGGCGGTGATTATGGAATCGATCGAGAAGACGAGGTCGAGCAGCAGTATCTGGAAGATGGCCGCGCCGAGCGTCAGCTGCAGCGTCTTGCTCACCATCGAATCCTTATGGTCCTGCGGATCGACCGTGTGATGGATTTCCTTCGTCGCCTTCCATACCAGGAACAGGCCGCCGGCGATCAGGATCAGATCGCGCCACGAGAAACCGTGGCCGAAGGCGGTGAACAACGGATTGGTCAACTGCACGATGAAGGAGATCGTCGCGAGCAACACCAGCCGCATGACCAGCGCCGCCGAAATGCCCAGCCGCCTGGCCGGTACACGTTGCGCTTCGGGCAATTTGTTGGTGAGGATGGAGATGAAGATCAGATTGTCGATGCCCAGCACGACCTCGAGCACAACCAGGGTCAGCAGGGCGACCCAGGCGGTCGGATCGTTCACAAAGGTGAAATAGGGCGCAAGGAAGTCGATGATCGGCATGGCGGTGGTCCCCTCGTCATGTCTACGGCTTGAGCTTGTTTCGACGCCAGTTAGGTATGACTGCCGGCGATATCAATGTCACGCCCAGAAGGAAGGCGCGGTTTCCTCGAGCCTCGGGCCGCGGCGAAACGGCGCAATGCGTTCGGCCAGGCCGGTGCGGTCGGAAATGTCGACACCGACGCCGCACAATGTCGCCGGTCCGCTGGCAGCCTCGAAACGTCCCTTCGGCACCTTGGACAGGAAGCGGTTGAGAGGCTCCTCCTTGTCCATGCCGAGCGAGGAATCGTAGTCGCCGCACATGCCGGCATCGCTCATATAGGCGGTGCCGCCATTGAGAATCTGATGATCGGCGGTGGGCTGGTGCGTATGCGTGCCGACGACGAGGCTGGCGCGACCGTCGACGAAATGCGCGAAACACATTTTTTCGCTGGTCGCTTCGGCGTGGAAATCGACGACCACCGCATCCGCCTGTTCGCCAAGCGGGCATGCCGCCAGTTCGCGTTCCGCTGCCTGGAAAGGATCGTCCAGTTCGGGATGCATGAAGATGCGGCCCATGATGTTGGATACCAGCACCCGTGCCCCGTTGCGCGCCAGATAGACGCCTGAGCCGCGCCCTGGCGTGCCCTTCGGAAAGTTTGCCGGCCGCAGGAACCGCTCCTCACGCGGCGCGAAGGCCAGCGCCTCG
Organism: uncultured Mesorhizobium sp.; assembly: GCA_965649745.1. Taxonomy (GTDB): domain Bacteria; phylum Pseudomonadota; class Alphaproteobacteria; order Rhizobiales; family Rhizobiaceae; genus Mesorhizobium. The sequence goes on from CBFGLW010000004.1 coordinate 134,760, forward strand.
CGCTGGTCCCAGACGTGGTTGCCCGTCGTCACCACATCGGCTCCGGCATCGAGCGTAGCGCGGAAGATTTCTTCCGTGATGCCGAAGCCGCCGGCAGCGTTCTCACCGTTGACGATGACGAAATCGAGCTTGAAGTCGGAAATCAGGCCGGGCAACTGCTCCCACACCGCCGTGCGGCCTGTCTTGCCCACCATGTCGCCGAGAAAGAGAAGTCTCATCCGTCCACCTGACGCGTTGCCTGCCCGCAAGCGCCGATGCCTTCCAACCCTGCGCCCAAGGCTTTTTACCCAGCCGCAGCGAACCTCCGCAACCCACTCTCGGTCAGTATTTCCGTGAGCGCGATGTCGTGCGGTTCGTCCGGCAGGCGCGCCACCTCCTGGCAGTCGAAAGCGACGCCGATGAGATGCGGCTTCTTTCCCTGCCCGTGCAGCCGCGCGATGGCGCGGTCGTAATGACCGGCGCCATAGCCAAGCCGATGCCCGCGGCTGTCGAAGGCGGCCAGCGGCACCAGCATGACGTCCGGGTCGAGCACAGCGGCCTCGGGGCCGGGGCCGGCGGTGCCGAAGCCGGTCGAGACTAGCAGCGCGCCACGCACCAGTTCGCGGAATACGATAGTCTGCCGGTCGAGCACGACGGGCAGGCTGAGCCGCGCGCCCTTCTCCGCCAGCGCCGCCATCAGCGGTCTGAGGTCGATCTCCGAGCGGATCGGCAGGAAGCCTGAAACGATTGCCCCGGGTTCGATCTGGATCGCGGCGGCGCCTTTTTCGGCAACCAGCAGCGAAGCCTCGACGCGCCAGACAGGATCGAGGCCATCGCGCCGCGCCAGTGCTTCGAGCCGCAGTTGTTTCTTGAAGTCTTGCAAAATTGCCGGTCGCCTTTTGCCGAGCCGGAGAAAAATCTCAAGTTCGGATGCAGGTCAAGGAAAACCGGTTTCGAGGACCGGAGTTGACTTGGCCGTCAAGGAGGACCGCAGAAACCGGTTTGACGCCGACATCGAGATTTTTCGAAAATAGCGGCGATCCACGCAACCGGTGAAGAAGTCGATCCCGGGAACCTACAAAGTAGGTGGGCGCCATATGTCCGAGCCCACGGGCCCGGCCAGGGACAGCTCCCTTCGAGATCGATAAGGCCCCGGGGATATGTCTCTCCTGCCGGGAAGCGCAGACCGCCATCACCAATATAGAGCCGCGGAAGCCGCCACGCCAGACGCAAAGCGCGGTAGCTGGCGATTTGATCGGACATTCGTTCAGGTTGCATGGCGCCGGGCCGGCCCCTACTGTCGCGCCACAATAAAGCGGAGTTAGGAATGCGGTTCGAAGGCACGTCGGCCTATATCGCCGACAAGGATTTGATGGTGGCGGTGAATGCGGCGATCACGCTGGAGCGGCCGCTGCTGGTCAAGGGCGAGCCGGGCACCGGCAAGACCGAACTGGCGAGGCAGGTGGCGGCGGCGCTCGGCCTCGACCTGATCGAATGGCATGTCAAGTCGACCACGCGAGCCCAGCAGGGCCTCTACGAATATGATGCGGTGTCTCGCCTGCGCGACAGCCAGCTCGGCGACGAGCGCTTCAACGACATCGCCAACTACATCAGGCGCGGCAAGCTGTGGGACGCCTTCGCCGCCGGCCGCAAAGTGGTGCTCCTGATCGACGAGATCGACAAGGCCGACATCGAGTTTCCCAACGACCTCCTGCAGGAGCTCGATAAGATGGAGTTCTTCGTCTACGAGACAGGAGAGACCGTCCGCGCCGCTGTCCGGCCCATCGTCATCATCACCTCCAACAATGAGAAGGAGTTGCCGGACGCTTTCCTGCGCCGCTGCTTCTTCCACTATATCCGCTTTCCCGACGCCGGGACGCTGTCGCGCATCGTCGAGGTGCATTATCCGGGCATCAAGCAGAACCTGGTGCGCGCCGCCCTCACCCAGTTCTACGAGATCCGCGAGGTCGCCGGCCTGAAGAAGAAACCGTCAACCTCCGAAGCGCTCGACTGGATCAGGCTTCTCGTCGCCGACGACATCGATCCCGCCGATCTGCGCGCCGACCCGAAGAACGCGCTGCCGAAGCTGCACGGCGCGCTGCTGAAGAACGAGCAGGACGTGCATCTGTTCGAACGGCTGGCGTTCCTGGCGAAAAGGCAAGGGTAAGCGACCCGCCGTGCCGCGCACGGAAATATTCGTGCCAGAACCGCCTGGCGGGTGCGAATGGGTGACCGTCGACGACGCACGGCAGCTTGAAAAGATGCTCGCCGCCGGGTCAAAACGTATCCCCTTGTGGACATGGCCGATCCGCGTCGTCCATATAGCACAGGACGACGACGGCCCGCGCAGCGTTGTCGACGCACCGTGGATAGGCAGCCACGGCTTCGTGATCAAGGCTTCGGCCCGCAGCCGGTTGCGATCGGTTTTCGGTCGCGCGGCACAGTATGTGCCTGTCGCGGGCACGCCCTATCGGCGCCTGTCCTATGTCCACGTCCATAACCTCGCCGATGTTCTCGACGAAGGCCGCTCGGAGATTGTACGATTTTCGCCGGGTCCGGATATTTTGGACATTGTGCGTCACGAATTTCTACCGTCGGTGGCGCAAGCGGGACCTGTATTCAAACTAAAGCAGATGCCCAGAGGCTGCGTTTATCTGACAGGTGAGACCGTAGCCTCCATCGCCTCAAGCGGCCTGACCGGCTTTGCCTTCAAGAAGGTTTGGGAAGGCTGAGAACCTTCGCAATCTCGCCCTTGCCTTGCCCTGCCTGGGCGGCGACAGTATCGAAACCAAGCGTCGGGGTTCTGCTATGAACGTTTCTGTCCGCCCGCTCCAACAGTCCGACCACGCCGAGTGGCGCCGGCTGTGGACGGCCTATCTCACCTTCTACGAGTCGAGCGTGCCCGAAGAGGTCTATGCTTCGACCTGGAAGCGGCTGTTCATGCCGGGCGAGTTCGAGCCGAAAGGCTTCATCGCCCTGCTCGACGGCAAACCGGTCGGCCTGACGCACTATCTCTACCACCGCTCCTGCTGGTCGCTGGTCGACAATTGCTACCTGCAGGACTTGTTCGCCGACCCAGAAATCCGCGGCAAGGGTGTCGGCGCGGCCCTGATCGAGGCGGTCCGTCAGGAAGCGGCGAAGATCGGCGTCACAAACGTCTATTGGATGACCCACGAAACCAATGCCACCGCCAGAAAATTGTACGACCGCGTGGCGCGCAGGACGGGCTTCATCGAATACGATCTGCTATGAAGAAATCCTCGCCCAGGACAATGCATGACCGAGTTCACACCTTTCGCATCTCTCGCCGGCGGCGCGCTCATCGGACTGTCCGCCGTCTTGCTGATGGCTTTCGAGGGCCGGATCGCCGGCATTAGCGGCATCGCTGCGCGGTTGCTTCCGCCCTATGTTGGCCGCCATACTCTGCCTGCGCTCGGTTTTGTCGCTGGGCTTCTCCTTGCGCCGTTCGCCGTTATGGCCGTGACCGGCGCCTCCCTGCGGCAGGATGTTTCGGCCAACCTGCCGCTCATGGCGCTTGCCGGCCTGCTGGTGGGTTTCGGAGCGGGCTTGGGAGGCGGCTGCACCAGCGGTCATGGTGTCTGCGGCATCTCCCGTCTGTCCATGCGCTCGGTCTTGGCCACGATCACATTCATGCTTGCGGGATTTGCGACGGTGTTTGTGACCAGGCACATTGCGGGGCTCTGACCATGTCTTTTCCGGTCAATCTGCTGGTTGGATTGCTGTTCGGCATCGGGCTGGTCATTTCCGGAATGTTCAACCCTGCCAAAGTTCTCAATTTCCTCGATCTTTTCGGTACATGGGATCCGTCGCTGGGCTTTGTCATGGGCGGCGCGGTTGCCGTCGCGTTCGTCGGCTACCGTCTGGTTCTGAAGCGGAACCGGCCGCTGATGGATTCGGCGTTCCACCTGCCGACAAGAGGAGAACTGGACCGCCGGCTATTCGCCGGCGCGGCCGTCTTTGGCATCGGCTGGGGTCTGGGTGGGTTATGCCCTGGACCGGCGATCACCGCTCTGGGCCTGACGGCGCCCGGTGTGTTGGCTTTCCTGCCCGCAATGTTTGCCGGCCTTATGCTGGCTCGCTCGATCGCAGGAACCGAACCCCGGCGCGGCAGGTAGTTTATGTTCATTCCCTTCTTCCTCGACCTGAAGGCGGCAAAAATTCCCGTTTCGCTGCGGGAATATCTGGCGCTGCTGGAAGGATTGGAGACGGGGTTGGTCGACTACGATGTCGAGGGTTTTTATTACCTCGCCCGTTCGGCGCTGGTGAAGAACGAACGCCATATCGACCGCTTCGACCAGGCTTTCGCCCGCGCCTTTAGGGGCGTCGAGGCGTTGTCCGGGCAGGACACGATCGAGACGGTCGAAATCCCGGAAGAATGGCTGCGCCGGCTGGCCGAAAAGCATCTGACCGAGGAGGAAAAGAAGCTGGTCGAGGCTCTGGGTGGCTTCGACAAGCTGATGGAGACGCTGAAACAGCGGCTGGAGGAGCAGAAGGGCCGCCACCAGGGCGGCTCGAAGTGGATCGGCACCGCCGGTACGTCTCCTTTCGGCGCCTACGGCTACAATCCCGAGGGCGTGCGCATCGGCCAGCACGAAAGCCGTCATCGCCGCGCGGTGAAAGTCTGGGACAAGCGTGAATTTCGCAATTTCGACGATTCCGTCGAGCTCGGCACCCGCAACATCAAGGTCGCGCTGAAGCGTCTGCGCCGCTGGGTGCGCGAGGGCGCCGAAGAGGAGTTCGACCTGCCGGGCACCATCCACGCCACCGCCGAGCACGGCTATCTCGACGTGCGCACCCGGCCGGAGCGGCGCAACGCCGTGAAGCTCCTGATGTTCTTCGATGTCGGCGGCTCGATGGACGATCACATCAAAGTGGTGGAGGAGCTGTTCTCAGCCGCCCGCACCGAGTTCCGGCAGCTCGAATATTTCTACTTCCACAACTGCCTGTACGAGGGCGTCTGGAAGGACAACCGCCGGCGTCACGCCGAGACGCTTTCCACATTCGACCTGATCCACAAATATGGGCCTGACTACAAGGTGGTCTTCGTCGGCGACGCCTCGATGAGTCCATATGAGATCGCTTATGCCGGCGGGTCGGTGGAGCACTGGAACGCCGAGGCCGGGGCAGTCTGGCTGGGACGCGTCATGGCGCACTGGCCGAACGCGGTGTGGCTCAATCCCGCCAGCGAGAAGCATTGGAACTATACCCACTCCATCGGCATGATCCGCGACCTTTTCGAGGGTCGCATGTTCCCGCTCACCCTTGCCGGACTGGAAGCCGCGACCAGACAACTTTCCCGCAAGCACTAGACAACCGCAGTTCGAGGACCCCATGTCAGCCGACAAGAAAAAGAAGTTCGATCCGGAAGGCGTCCCCTACCGTCGTTGCGTCGGCATGCTGATCCTGAACGACAAGGGCCTCGCCTGGGCCGGCCATCGCATAGCCGAGCCCGACAGCGAATTCACCGGCATCGACCTTTTGTGGCAATTGCCGCAGGGCGGCATCGACAAGGGCGAAGAGCCGCTCGCGGCTGCCCGGCGGGAAATCTTCGAGGAAACCGGGATGGAAAGCCTCAAGCTGCTGGGCGAGATTCCCCACTGGATCAACTACGATCTCCCGCCCGATCTCATGGGCGTCGCCTTCAAGGGCAAATATCGCGGCCAGACGCAGAAATGGTTCGCCTTCCGCTTTCATGGCGACGAGAGCGAAATCCGCATCGCGCCGCCACCGGGAGGGCACAAGCCCGAATTCGACGAATGGGCATGGCATCCGCTCGACGACCTGCCGGGCCTGATCGTCGAATTCAAGCGCAAGGTTTATGAAGAGGTGGTGGCAGCGTTCCGGCATCTCGCCTGAGTAGATTGCAGCATCGTGCAAAAAGCGTCGTCTGCTGTCCGAAAATTTGCAGAATATGCGAAAATCCGAGGGGAATGACGCAGGATCGTGCGCCTTATCCGTGCTAGAAGCATGATTGCGTCCATAGGCACGAGCATGGGATTTGCGGATGAGCGGGATTTTCGCGGAATCGGTTGGATGCCGTATGCCGAGCTTGGCCGCCGCCGGCGCGATCCTGACTATCGATCTCGATGCGATCCGCGAAAACTACCGTCGTCTTCACGACCGGCTGGTCGGCGCCCGCGGCGCGGCGGTGGTGAAGGCCGATGGCTATGGCCTCGGCGCCGTTCTGGTGGCGAAAGCACTGATGGCGGAAGGCTGCGACAACTTCTTCGTCGCCCATGTCGGTGAAGGAACCGCCTTGCGCACCGGACTCGGCAAAGAGCCGGCGATCTATGTTCTGAACGGTATCCCGCCCGGGGCAGAGACGGAAATCCTCCTCGCCGGATTGATCCCGGTCCTCAACAGCATTCCGGAACTGCAAGCCTGGAGCACGGCCGCCAGTCGTGCCGGACGCGCACTGCCTGCTGCCCTGCAGGTCGACAGCGGCATGTCGCGTCTCGGCATGGCCCCTGACGAGGTCGAGGCGATTGCTGCCGACCCCAAAAATTTCGAAGGCATCGACCTGGTTTTGGTCATGAGCCACCTTGCCTGCGCTGACGAGCCCTCGCACCCGGCCAACCGGGCCCAGCGTCTCGAATTCGAACGGCTGCGCCGCCTGCTGCCCGATGCTCCCGCTTCGCTGGCGAACTCTTCGGGCACTTTCCTCGATCCCTCCTGGCGCTTCGATCTCGCCCGGCTTGGCGTCGCCCTCTATGGGGTCAACCCGACCCCGGCGCAGGAAAACCCGATGCGGCCGGTTGTGCGGCTTGAGGCCAAGGTCATCCAGACGCGGGACGTGCCGGCAGGCGCCGGCGTCGGCTATGGGTACGACTTCACCGCACCCTCCCCGATGCGCCTCGCCACGATTTCCCTCGGCTATGCCGACGGCTGGCCGCGGCGCGCCGCGGCCGCGGCTTTTGTCGACGGCGCGCGCCTGCCCTTTGTCGGCCGCGTCTCCATGGACATGATCGTCATCGACATCTCCGCCCTGCCGCCGGACCGGCTGCGGCGAGGCGACCTCGTCGAGCTGATCGGCCCCTCTCAAAGCGTCGACGATATCGCCGCTGCCGCCGGCACCATCGGCTACGAGATCCTCACCAGTCTCGGCCACCGCTTCCATCGACGCTATATCGGAGATGTGTCGTGAAGATCCTGATCCTCGGCAGCGGCGTCATCGGCGTCACCTCGGCCTATTACCTGGCCGAAGCCGGCCATCAGGTGACGGTCATCGACAGACAGCCCGGACCAGCGCTGGAAACCAGCTTCGCCAATGCCGGCGAGGTCTCGCCCGGCTACTCCTCGCCATGGGCGGGACCCGGCGTTCCGCTCAAGGCGCTCAAATGGCTGCTGATGAAGCACGGTCCGCTGGTGGTGCGGCCCGCTTTCGATCCGCATATGTGGAGCTGGCTGGTGCGGATGCTCGCGAACTGCAACTCGGCCCGTTACGCGGTCAACAAGGCGCGAATGGTGCCGCTGGCCGAATACAGCCGCGACACGCTGAAGGCGCTGCGGGCTGACACCGGGATCGAATATGACGAGCGTGCGCGCGGCACGCTGCAGCTCTTCCGCACGCAAAAGCAGCTCGATGGCGTCGGTGGCGACATTGAGGTCCTGAAGCAGTATGGCGTGCCCTATGAGGTCCTGGACCCCTCCGGCTGCGTCGGCGCAGAACCGGCTTTGGCTGCCGTGCGCGAGAAATTCGTCGGCGGACTAAGGCTGCCGGGCGACGAGACGGGCGACTGCAGGCTCTTCACCGAAAGGCTGGCGGCCATGGCCGCCGCGCGCGGCGTCGCCTTCGAATATGGCGTGACCCTGGACGCGATCAGGACGGAGCAAGGCCGCATAGCCGGCTGCGACACCAGCGCCGGGCCTCGCACGGCGGATGCCTACATCATGGCGATGGGCAGCTATTCGCCGATCTGGATGCGCCGCATCGGCCAGCCTATCCCGCTCTATCCGGTCAAGGGCTACTCGATCACCGTGCCAATAGCGGACGAGGCCAGAGCGCCTGTCTCGACCGTCATGGACGAAAGCTACAAGGTCGCGATCACGCGGCTCGGCAGCCGCATCCGGGTCGGCGGCACCGCCGAGATTTCCGGCTACGACATGCGGTTGCACGATGCACGCCGTAAAACGCTCGAACATTCGGTCGGCGGTCTCTTTCCCGGCGGCGGCGACCTTTCGGCAGCCTCGTTCTGGTGCGGACTGCGGCCGATGACGCCGGACGGACCGCCGATCATCGGCGCTTCGAAATACCCGAACCTATATTTGAATACCGGCCACGGCACGCTTGGCTGGACCATGGCCTGCGGCTCGGCGCGTGTGTTGAGCGACATCGTCTCCTGCCGCAAGCCGGATATCGACGCTGCGCCGCTCGGGCCTGGGCGTTACGGCGCGTGACGACTATCGTCAGACTATAGAGTTTGTCGAAATCCCCCGGCCCGGGATCTACGGCGCCAGCACGTCCTGCCACTCCTTGTGCCGGCGGAATTCCGCGGCGACGTAACCGCAGATGGGCGTGATCGTCGTGCCGCTTTCGCGCGCATCCTGAACCGCGCGCAACACCAGCATGGCGGCGATCCCGCGACCTCGCGCAGATGGCGGCACGAAGCTGTAGTCGATGGCGATATGGTCCGGGCTGCTTCGCACATAGGTCAGGTAAGCGTCCTGCCCGTCGGCGACGGCGAGGGCGTAACGGCCTCGTCCGTCCTGTTCATTCCGGGTTATGTCGGCCTGCATGTCCATGGTGCACTTCCATTCTTCCCAAATCAGTCCAATGCGCCGCCGGTCAACCGGTTCCGCCGTCAGTGCTTCAACACGTCCGCCCATTCCGGATGGCGGCGGAACTGCGCCGCCGCGAAGGGACAAAGCGGGATGATCGTCTTGCCGGCGGCGCGCGCATCCTCCACGGCCCGTGTCACCAGTCGCAGCCCCGCGCCCTGACCCCGGAATGCGTCCGGCACACCCGTATGGTCGATGATGATCTGTCGCTCACCGACCTTGGTGAATGTCATCTCCGCTTCCGCACCGTCGGGGCCGCGCAGCACGTATCGCCCCTTGCTGCCGTTATCCTCCAGCACGATTTCCGGCAATTGCTCGTTCATCGTCAGGCTCCTTGTTCCGGCCGGGCAGCCAGGAACAGCCGCGCCGCCTCGATCTCGTTGGCGCGGATCTCGTGTCCGCCCTCGTGCCATTCCACTGTGACATCCGCGCCTGCCGACTGCAAATAGGCTTCGAGCCGGGCGGTTAAGTTGGGCGGACAGATCGGATCGTGCCGCCCGGCAGTGATCAGGATGCGCTTGCCCGCGAGGCTGCCCCTGATTTCCGGCTCGAACGGGATGAGCGGATGCATCAGCACCACCGCTTCGAAGAGAGCAGGCTTCGCAAAGGCCAGCGAGGCCAGAATGTTGGCGCCGTTCGAATAGCCCAGGCCAAGGACGGGCGGTTTGGCCTCGTCCCTTCCAGCAGCCCGCAGATACGCTTTCACGAAGCCGCCCATCTTGGCGGTCGCACGCGCCAGATCGGCCATGTCGTAAACGCCCTCGCCCATGCGGCGGAAGAAACGCGCCGCGCCGTATTCGGAAACGTCGCCGCGCGGCGCAACGATCGCAGCGTTGGGAACGAGTTCCCTGCCAAGTGGCACCAACTGCGTCTCGTCTCCGCCGGTCCCGTGGAAGACGAAGAGGATGGGGCCGCCCGGCGAACCGGGCAGCGCCTCGTGGATATAGGCGTCCTTGCTCATGACTTGTCTGCATCCTCCAGCGGCTGAAGATGCTGCTCGAGATAGGGGCGCAAATGGGCATGCTGCGCCGGCAGTTTCAACGCCTCGCCAAGATGGGCTGTGTCCTCGTCCCGGTCGAAGCCGGGTTCGTTGGTCGCCACCTCGAACAGCACCCCACCCGGCGTGCGGAAATAGATCGCCCAGAAGTAGTCGCGGTCGATCACCGGCGTGACCTGATAGCCGGTGTCTATCAGCGCCTTGCGCACCTCCAGTTGCTTCGACCGGTTCTCGACGGCAAAAGCGATATGATGCACCGAGCCGGCACCCAGTCCAGCAAAGCCGGCGCCGGGCAGCGTTTCGATATCGATGACATCGGCGCCGTTTCCGTCCTTGACGGCAAGCCGCTTGATGTTTCCGGACTTGTCGACTTCTTCATAACCCATGAACTTCAGCAGTTCCTCGGTGGCGCCGCCATCCTTCAATCGCAACGACGCGGAGTGGAAGCCGCGGATCGCCTCGTCGGCCGGCACGCCGCCCTTGACCCAGGGCGCGCGGCTGTCGGCCTTGTCTTCGACAAGCGCGAAACCGTCGCCGTCCGGCCCGGCAAATGCCAGCCGCTTCTCGCCGAACGTCTCGTTGCGAGCCAGACCGAAAACGCCCTGATCGGCAAACCGCTTTTCCCAGTAGCCGAGCGTTCCTTCAGGCACCGAGAACACCGTTGTGCCGACCTCTCCCACACCATGCCGGCCCCTGCCGATATTGGGAAAAGGAAAATAGGTCATGACGGAACCCGGCGTGCCGAACTCGTCCGCGTAGTAGAGATGATAGACGTCCGGCGCGTCGAAATTGACGGTCTTCTTGACCCGACGCAGCCCGAGCTTGTGCGTGAAGAAATCGTTGTTCAGGCGCGCGTCGCTGGCCATAGAGGTCACATGGTGCAGGCCCTTGATCTGGTTGAGCATGGTCTTATCCTCCGGCGCGGGCCCCTTGGCCGCCGCGCCAATTCGTTGAAAGCGGGCTGTGCCGCTGTTGCAACGAATATGAGGGGACGGAGACAGACCGGAAAGACGGCAAACACAGAATGAACCGTTCCATAAAAGTGAACAATGAACTATCTTTTGTTCACTCAAACCTCAGACGGCGACGCAGTGAGAAAAGCCCGCGCCGGGAAACCGGCGCGGGCCTTCTCAATACTCGATACGCTTACTGAACGATCATGCGCTGCTCGTCGCGCTTTTCGGCGTAGCTGCCCTTGTCATAGGCAACCTGCCCCTCGAGCTGTTCCTTGGTAAAGCTCGTATAAAGGTAGTTGTTGCCATCCTTGTCCGACATGAATTTAAGGTTGTCGATGCCCACCGCGACCGGCTTCGAGCCTATGCCGAGGAAGCCGCCGACATCGACCACCACAGCATCGACCTTATTGTCGGTTGACAAGACAACGTCGCCGATTTCGCCGACCTTGGCGTCATTGGCGCCATAGACGGTGGTGCCGATCAGATTGTCGGCGCTGATCTTGTCGGCCGGCATCTCGGTCAGGGTCGAGCGATCGATCGCGGCCGTTTCCGTGTCATCCGTCGCCTCTGCCCCGGCTTTGGGCTCGGCCGGGGTCGCCGCCATCGGCGCAGGCGCTGCTGCTCCGTCAGATGCCGCCGGAGGCGTGGCTTCATTGGTCGCAGTCGCCGCGGGAGGCGTAGCGGTCGCGGCCGGTTCACCCGCCGCGGCAGCGGGAGCAGGATCGTATGCCTTGCGGTCGAAATCGGGCAGGCCCTGCAACTCTTCCTTCGTGGCATTGACCACCAGCCAGCGGTCGCCGTTCTTCTCGGTCCACTGACCCTTGCTGTAGTCGAAGGCGACGTTCTTCGCGCCAAGGCCGAGGAAACCGCCCACGCCGATCACCAGCGACTCGGCCTTACCGTCCTTGGCAAGCACCATATCCTGCACATTGCCGATCTTCTCGGCGTCGTCGGCCGCGCCGTTATAGACGTCCTCGCCCATGACGTTCGAGGCGAGGGCGCCGTCAGCCCGCTCGACTGGAGCAGCCGCTGTGTCCGCTGGAGCCGCAGGAGCCGCCGGCGCGGTACCGGATGCGGAAGGCGCCATCGCGGTATTGTCAGCCGCCGGGGCGGGCGCAGGCGCCGGCTCATAGGGTTTTTCGTCGAACGCCGGCAGCGCCGTCAGCGCATCCTTGCTGGTTTCAGCCACCAGCCAGCGGTCGCCATTCTTCTCGGCCCATTTAAGCTTATCGTATTCGAACGCCACATTCTTGGCTCCGACGCCAAGAAAGCCGCCAACCCCGATGACGAAGGACTGGGCCTTTCCGTCCTTGTCGAAGACGACATCTGTAACCGATCCGATGTTTTCGGCATCGTCGGCCGTTCCGTTATAGACGCTCTCGCCGATGATGTTCGACATCAACAGACCGTCGGCCTGAACGATGGGGGCGGCAGGCGCCGCATTTTCGGTTGCCGGGTTTGCTGGAGCGGGCGTCGTTGCATCCTGGGCATAAGCGCCCGCTGCCACCATCGTGGCGAGTGCGGTCGTAGCCAAAAGCTTGCGTAACATGATATCTCTCCTCGTCCGTTGTCTCGCAGGCGCAACCATCCACTGGCCGCTGCCCATGGGTGGACAACGTCGCTATTCGCCTGTTGTTCCGGTATTTGCGCCAGTATCTCGGAGTGGCGCGGCAATGAGTGCATGGAAATCCATCGGGCGCACAAGGCGGCACCGAACATCCGAACTCCAACAGCAAGACTCGCACCTACAGGGACGATGAATCGATCAGATGGGAGCGCGCGGAATGTCTCGGACCGCCGCGCTTGCTGAATATTTCTGGGTTCGGTCGAAAAATCCGCCCGATGCCCAGGCTCGGCCAGCCGTCAACCGTTAGGCGTTTGACCCTGACCGGCTGGGGCGTTGCTGTCGCCTGCGGGTGTGCCGGAATCTATCGCTTCACCATAAAACTCGGCAGCCCCCCAGGCGATCATGGCAAGAACCAGAGCCGCAATCAGAACGACGAGAACCTGACGGCCCCAGCGGCCCTGCCGGGCTTTGTCCTCGGGAACGGTTTTGGTCATGGTCGGCCTCCAATCCGCGCACCGGCATCCTGCCGGCTTGTTGGGCAACGGTTCCTCACGGTGAAGGTTCCGAAAACCAATCCTGGCGTGCCAAGCTGGGAGAGGCGTTTCAATCTTCGTCCGAACCAGGCGGCGGCTTGGTGTTTTCGCGGTAGACCGCATAGGCCGCCAGCGCAACGGCCGGTCCGATGATCGCGCCTAGACCAGCCTTGCCGCGCAGCAGGGTTGGAAGGAGCGCCAGCGCGGTGGTCGCGCCGACGGCGGCGATATCCGCCTTGCGGCGCATGGCTCGCCGTCGCGACCGTGAATCGGCCGAAAGCTTGAAGACCGCCAGGATCAGCCCGGCTACTACAAGAAACGCAGCCCCGAAACCGAGTGCTGTTTCGATCGTCCCGTAACGTACGGCCGCCCACATATAGGCGGCCGCGATCAGAAATCCCGCACCAACGGCAAAGAAAACCGCGGCCAGTGCATAGGCCACGGCTCCCAGTTTCGCGCGCCGAATCGCTGCCGCGGTCTCGCCTGAAGCGAGACCCGCAAGCAGGGTTGCCAGCATCCCCATGACGTCGACGTGACCTTAGCGGCGCGAAAGCAATGCGAACAGGAACCCGACGCCGGCCGCGATCGCCAGCGAGGTCACCGGCTTTTCACGCACATTGGCCAGAACCTGCTCCTCAAGATCGCGGGCATTGCTCTTGAGGCTTTCCATCGCCGCCTCGCCCTGCACCCGCAATTGCTCCACTCCTTCGGTGGCGGCGCGCCGGGCAGTGCCGAAGCCGTGCTGCCCCGTAGCAGCGAGCTGTTTGGTCAGCTTCTCGATATCGGCCTTGAGCTGCTTGATGTCAGCTTCCAGATCGGATGCGGACCTGTTTTCATTAAGGGTTTTTCCCGCTGCGGTGGCCATGCTGAACTCCTTGTTGTCTATACCGGTTGAACGTTCGTTGCCGGGCAAGGTTCCGGCCGATCCCATCCTATTGTTTCAGGCCACGCAATCGGCGCTGAATGAGCCGAAAACCAGGTCAGACCTAAATCAACGGTCGTCTTGTTTCTCCGAGCCCTTCCCATCCTGCCAATTGACGCAATCCCTCCGCATCGATGATCTCGCAGCCGTCTTTCCATACGATCAGCTGGCGTTCGATGAGCTTGCGGATCGTCTTGTTGGTGTGAACCAGCGAAAGGCCCAACGTATCGGCGACATGTTGTTGCGTTATCGGAATTTCGATGACCTTTTTCCCGTTGAGGCCGACGCCTGCCGCACGGTCGCCGATAAAGGCGATGAGATAGGCGGCGCGCTCCAGCGCCGAACGGCGGCCTATCGATAGAAGATTCTCGTCCAGCATGCGTTCCTCACGCGAGGCCAGCCAGGTGATGTCGTAGGCAAGGCCGGGATGACGGCGGTACAACTCCTGCAGTTCGTCCCGCTGGAACATGCACAAAAGCATGTCTGAAAGCGCTTCGATGGAGTGCTGCATCTCGCCCATTATGCTGCCCTGCAGGCCGATCAGATCGCCCGGCATTACGTAGTTGAGGATCTGGCGGCGACCGTCGGACAGGAGTTTGTAGCGGAAACCCCATCCCGAAAGGACAGTGAAGAGATGCGCGCTGTGGCTGCCTTCCACCAGAACGGTGGCGCCCCTGGCGGCAGCCAGTTCACCCTTCTTGAACTTGCTGACGAAGGCAAGTTCATGCTTTTCGAATTCGCGGAAAGCCGGCAGCGGCCTCAGGGGACACTCTTCACACGGATAGCGGCGCGTGGAAAAAACGCGGCCTTTCTGACCGGACATCCCAACCCCCTCCACAAGCAACTGATTCAAAACGATTTTACGGAACGTCCGTTCCGCCTGCCTTCGTTGCGAATACATTTTTTTTAAATGACAGCCACCTCGATTGCGTTCATGAGTCTGGCATATTTTCAAGGAGTAATTGTCGAAGTGTCGCTTTTGCTGGACGGCCTGCGCATACTTGTTCTGGAAGACGAATTTTTGATCGCCATGGACGTCGAGCAACTCTGCCGCGACCATGGCGCCAGAGAAGTTTCAATCGCCCGCGACCTTGCCGAAATCGACGTCGGTCAAGTGAAAAGCACTTTTGACGTCGTCATCGTCGACCTGATGCTGAATGGATCCTCCACCGTCGATTTTGCCGCCGCCCTGCGCGATCACAATGTGCCCTTCGTCTTTGCCTCCGGCTATTCGGATTCGCCGGAACTTCTGAACGCCTTCCCGGACGTCGAGATGGTGGCGAAACCCTATTCCGGCGACGATCTCATTCAGGCCGTGGCGTCGGCCTGCGGCCGCGCCGTCACGTCGACAAGCTGAACTCCGGCGGCGCAAGACACCCCCTGCCGCCGCTGTCAGGCGGCGGAAGAGCCCATGACCTGAGCCGAAATCGAGTCCGGGCCATACTCGTCCTCGCCTGATATCTTCAGTATGTCCTGCAGTTTGGTGCGTGCACGGCTGACTCGGCTCTTGATCGTGCCGACGGCGCAGCCGCAGATCTCGGCCGCTTCCTCATAGGAGAAACCCGAAGCGCCAATGAGGATGATCGCCTCGCGCTGATCTTCGGGAAGCTGTTCCAGCGCGCCGCGGAAATCCTTCAGGTCGAGCTGCCCGTGCTGGGCCGGGTGCACGGCCAGCCGTCCTGTCATGATGCCGTCGCTGTCCTGGACCTCGCGGCCGCGCTTGCGCATCTGCGAATAGAATTCGTTGCGCAGGATAGTGAATAGCCAGGCCTTCAGGTTGGTGCCGGGCTGGAAGCTTTCATGTTTGTCCCATGCCTTGACCAGCGTTTCCTGAACCAGGTCGTCCGCCTTGTCGGCATTTTGCGTCAGCGACACGGCAAAAGCCCGCAACGACGGGATGGAACCGAGAAGATCGGTTTTGAAGCGCGGCGATACGGACATGTTTCAGTCCTTCTTCTGCGCGGGTTCAGATTTCTCCAGCTGGGACAGAAGCTGAGCGAAGCGGTCGGGAATATCGTCCGAAATCAGTTCGTCATAATATTGTTTGAGCTTTCGCCCGATTTCGGAATTTGGCCCGAGCGGATTCGCCGAACCCGCCCGGCGCTGCGGCGCGCCGGCCATCGCATCCTTGTTCATGTTCTTCATTCTGACCCCTGTCCCGTCCCGTAACGCTTCTACCACTCAAACCCTGGGCACACGGAACCCCTTGTCAGGCTGCCCGATTTTGGCCGTAAACGCGCTCACGACAAACTGGTTCCCGCTGAACGGAACTTTTTCCCGCAACCCGCGTTTTTGGGCATGGGATTTGGAAATCATCCACGTCACAATCTGATTTTTCACGTCATATGAGGGAGACGTCCATCATGAGTCTGTCCACCACCATCGCCCCACATCTGCCGTATCTGCGACGGTTCTCGCGAGCCGTATCCGGATCGCAGGAAAGCGGCGATGCAATGGTTGCGGCGATGCTCGAGGCCCTTATCGCCGATGTGGGAATTTTCCCACGGGCCTCCAGCGACCGCATCGCCCTTTATCGCATATTTGCAAAGTTGTTCACCTCTGTTGCCATCCGCGTTCCCCAGGAGCAGTCGCAATCTGCCTGGGAGCAGCGCGCCGCCACCAACCTCAACGCCCTGGCGCCGCTGCCTAGGCAGGCTTTTCTCCTGGTCGCCGTCGAAGGCTTCACGGAAGCGGAGGCCGCCGAGGTTCTCGACGTCAGCGACGAGGAATTCACCGAGCTTCTGTCGCAGGCGAGCAATGATATCTCACGGCAAGTCGCCACCGATGTCCTCATCATCGAGGACGAGCCGCTCATCGCCATGGATATCGAGGAAATGGTCGAAAGCCTCGGCCATCGCGTTGTCGGAACGGCGCGCACCCACTCAGAGGCGGTGGCCATGTTCGGCAAGACCCGTCCGAAAATGGTGCTAGCCGACATTCAGCTTGCCGACGGCAGTTCCGGACTGGAAGCCGTCAACGAGATATTGTCTTCTACCTCCGTTCCGGTGATCTTCATCACGGCGTTTCCCGAGCGCCTGCTGACGGGCGAAAGACCCGAGCCGGCCTTTCTGGTGACGAAGCCGTTTAACCCGGATATGGTCAAGGCGCTGATCAGCCAGGCGCTGTTCTTCGACCGCCACGCAAAGGCCGCCGCCTGACGCTGCATTTCCTTCTCTTTTCGGTTATTCGACGGAACAAACGCGGTTGCCTTCGCGTTTGTCGCATCATCGGAAGGAGATGGAACATGCTTTATTGGGCGCTTGTTTTTCTGGTTGTAGCCATCATAGCGGGCGCACTTGGATTCGGCGGAATCGCAGGAGCGTCCGCCGGTCTGGCGAAGATACTGTTCTTTATCTTTCTGGCATTCCTGGTCATCTCGCTGCTGGCGGGCCTTTTCCGCCGCGCCTGAAACGATCGACTGAACACTGGAAGCCGCACCCCCTCAAACGGTTTCCAGCCGCCGCCGGGCAGCGTTCCGCAATGGAACGCCGTCCGGCGGAACTTTTGAACGGTAATTGCCTGCCGATCCGGCTTGTGAATAGCTGGCGCGGAACCTATCACTTCCTGTGTCGTTCCAAGAAAATGGCGGGAAAATGCAGAATCTCCCGTCCGAAACTTAGCGAGCAGGCCTCTGAGATGTCTGATGAAATCCTTAGCCTGCCAAGCGACAAGGGAGAGGTGCTTGGCCGTGCCATGATGCATGCGCTGCGCAACGCCGGAGTTTCGGTCCTCTACCAGGATCCTGCGCTCAAGACGATCTGGGCGCGCAACATGCGAGCGCCGTGGATGAGTGAGGACGAAGACCGCAGCATCCTGTCGCCGGCCCATAACGAACAGATACTGGCTGCCCGCAAAGCGGTGGTAGCGAGCGGACAGTCCGAGCAATTCGAGATAACGGTCGTCGCTGACGATAGGATTCGCTGGTTCGAGGTCTGGGTGGATGCAGATCTGGACGAAACAGGCAAGATTCAGGGCGTGGTGACCACGAAAATCGAAACCACCGAACAGAAGCAGCGCGAGCAGACCCTGAAAGTGCTATTGCGCGAAGTAAGCCACCGCTCCAAGAATCTCCTGGCCATCATCCAGAGCATCGCGACCCAGACCGGCCGCTATTCCGAGACAATAAGCGATTTCCTTGGCCGTTTCAGGGGAAGGCTTCAATCCTTGGCCTCTTCGCAGGATCTCGTCACCTCCTCAAACTGGCGCGGCGCCGAGTTGCGGGAACTGGTGACAGGCCAGGTCGTTCGCTACGGTTCCGATCCCGACCGGGCCCTTCGTTTCCACGGCACCAACCCCTACATCAATCCCAACGCTACGCTTCATATCGGACTCGCCATGCACGAACTGGCGGTCAACTCGGTCAGCTACGGGGCGTTGTCCCAACCGGAGGGCTTTGTCGACGTCACCGCCGGTTTCGAGACGGAAGGCGACGGCAGGGTCCTGGTTCTGATCTGGCGGGAGGCGATCTCGATGGGCGACAGGGTCCGGAACAAACGTCGCTTCGGAAGCGTCGCGCTGGAGCGGGTCGTGCCGGCATCGCTGAACGGCAGCGCCACATTGGATATCTCCAGCGACAGGCTGGAATACCGGCTGGTCATTCCGGACGGCAATTTCGAAGCCGCTTGACCGGACGCTCCCCCTGAGCAGTGACCTGCTCCACCGCCTTTCCAAGCCTTCGCCTCTCCGGAACTTAGACACAGGAGATTCGTTTCTGTAGCGAAAGGATTTCGTGATGGAACATATCGCTGCAGTGCTTCTGATCATCGGCTGCTCCAACGATCTTTCCCAGTGCCGCGAACTGCCGGCACCGGGGACGATTTTTGAAACGGCTGACGAATGTATGAACCAGCGCCCATTCGTCTTGAACGCAATGGAAGGAAAGGCGGAACGGGTTTTAGGCACCTGCATAGCCGTCGATCCGGCACTTGAGGAAGAAGAAGGCGAACTGGTCTGGAGCGTCAATCCCGACGGCTCGCTCGATGCCGCTTTCGAAATGCCCCCGACGGTCGTCGCATCAAATAGCTTGCGCCAACAAAAAGACTATCTTAGCCAAGAATAGTTTATTGCGGCCGACCGCTGTCCTCTCGTGATAGAGGTGGGGGACAAGCCGTAAGGCAGGGACATTTTTCAAAGCGAGAGGAGTGACTTCATGCGGAAGCTCATGTTGGCCGTTGCAGCCGTTGCGGCGCTTAGCGGCTGCACCACGACCGAGCAGGACGTCAGCGTCGGCACAGGCGCCGGTGCCCTGATCGGTGGCGCCATAGGCGGCTGGAGGGGCGCTGCGATCGGCGCTGCTGTCGGGGCCGGTTCAGGTCTACTGGTGCGCAATCTGCGCAACGGCTATTGCCAGTACCGCAGTCCGCGGACGGGCCGTATTTACACGGCGCGCTGCAACTGAGAAGATTTGAGGGAGGCCGGCTTTGCCGGCCTCTTTTTTGTCCCGATCCGGGTGCTTCAGCTCTGAAGCGGAATCCCGATGGCAACCTTCAAGCCGTCGGCGCGGAAGTCGCGCTCGATGGTGCCGTGCAATTCGCGCGTAATGTTCATATCGATAAGTTTGGTGCCGAAACCGGTGGTGTCCGGTTCCTTGACGTCCTTGCGGCCCGTCTCCCGCCAGTTCAGCCGAAGCGTGCGGCTACGCCCGACGCCCTCGACGCGCCAATCGACCTTGAGAGCCTCGGCGGAATTGCCGACCTCGCCATATTTGAGGGCGTTGGTAGCCAATTCATGGAACGTCAGGCCCAGCGCCTGCGTCGTCGTCTCGTCCAGCAACACCTCCGGACCTGAGAGCAGTTCGTTAGGCAGATCCTTCCCGAACACCTGGCCGAGTTCGATGCGCAGCAAGTCGCCGAGATCGGCCTTCTGCCAGCGCGACCGCGTCAGCATGTCCTGCGAAGCGGCCATCGCCTGCAGGCGCGCCGCAAAGGAGTTGGAAAACTCCTTGATGTCGGTGGCTCCCGCTGCCGTCTGACGCGCCATGGCCAGTACGCGGGTGATCGAATTCTTGATGCGATGCTTCATTTCCTGAAGCATCAGATCCTTCTCCAGCAGGCTCTTTTCAGATGTCTCGTGCAGTTGCGCAACGGCCTCGAAAGCACGCTGCTGGAAGCGCGCGACGAGCGCAATGGCGCCGGCCAGCAGCAGGCCGAACAGGCCGAGCATCACCGGAATGCCGCGTGAGGATGGCGGCGAGAACCCGCTGGTCGGCCGAAACTCCACCACCCAATCGCGCCCGGCCACCGCGATTTTCCGGCTGACCACCAGATTGGCTCCAAGGGAATGAACGGGAGGCGTTTCCGACCTGAAGAGCAGGTCGCGGGCGCCTCCAGTGACATCGTAGACCTCGATGTTCACGGGCAGCAGCGGTGCACGGTTCAGCGCAACTTGGAACAGCTCGCGCGCACGAAAAGCCGCATAAAGAAAGCCCATCGTCGCCGATGTATCGGCGGCGATGCCGTCGGGGGCCGTTGCAGATTTCATGCGAACGAAAACGAGAAACCCGGTGAACGTCTGGCCGGCTTGCGTCACCTGGCCGAGCACCACCGGACCGGTCGCATGCTGCTCATCGTCCGTCATCGCCTTTTCCAGCGCCGCTTTTCGCTGCGGATCGGTTGCCATGTCGAAGCCGATGGCGTTCAGGTTCGAGGCATCCAGCGGCTCGAACAGGACGATCGGCGTCCGCCACGAGCCGTTCGTGGCTGGATAAATCGCTCGCGTCTCGCCGATGTTGCGCTGAATCTCGCGCTCGGCAATCGCTTCGTCGCCAGTCTTGACCAGCCTCAACATGCCGATGCCGCGAAGTCCGGCAAAATGGCCGTCCACATCGAGAGCACGGAAGAACGAGCCGAATTCGGCGCGGGAAATATCGCTTTTACGCGTATCGAAAAGCGCTTTGGTCGACCGCAGCAGCGAAAGATGAAGATCGGTACGGCTTTCGATCCGGTTCAGCGCATCGTCCGCCACGGCGTCGAATTTGATGCGCGCCGCTTCCTGCGTCGCAAAATAAGCGAAGCCGGCCATTGCAAGGCTGATTAGCGCAACGGCGACAAACGCGATGACGGGAAAAAGCTTCTTCAACGGCCGGTGCGGATCCTGCGATATCGCACCTTATTAACAAGTCCTCCGGCCAACACAATGGCGGCCGGAGTCTGGCCGGCAAGAGAATACAACGAAATTATTTGCCGGCTCCTGTCGGCTCAGGCAGCGATCTTGAGCGCGCCAGGTCCGGGGATTGCGCCGGGCGGGCATTTGCCCAGAATGATCATGCCCAGCACCTCGTCCTGAGTGACATCCTGCGTGCGCGCCGTGCCGACCACCTGCCCGTTCTTCATGACGCAGACCCGGTCGGCGAGATCGAATACGTCGTGGATATCGTGGCTGATGAGGAAGATGCCGATGCCGTCCGCTTTGAGCTGCTTCACCAACTCGCCCACCTGCGCCGTTTCCTGTGGGCCGAGCGCCGCGGTCGGCTCGTCCATGATGAGGATGCGGGCGTTGAACAGGATGGCGCGCGCGATGGCCACCGACTGACGCTGGCCGCCGGAGAGCTTCACAACCGGCTCCTTGAAACGCTGGAAACGCGGGTTGAGCCGTCCCATGACCTTGCGCGCCTCGGCTTCCATCGCGACGTCGTCCAGCGTGTTGTACCTGGTCATGATCTCGCGGCCGAGGAACAGATTGGCGGCCGCGTCGACATTGTCCGCGAGTGCCAGCGTCTGGTAGATCGTTTCGATGCCGTATTTCTTGGCGTCGCGCGGATTGTTGATCTGGGCCTCCTCGCCATTGACGAATATCTGGCCGGAATCGCGCTTGTAGGCGCCGGATAGTATCTTAATGAAAGTCGACTTGCCGGCGCCGTTGTGGCCGAGAAGCGCGACAACCTCACCGGGATAGAGATCGCAGGACGCCCCGTCGACGGCGCGGATGCCGCCGAAGGCGATCGAAATATCCTTCATTTCGACGAGCGGAGTACCGGTCCGGTCCATGATCCTGCCCCTCCTCAGACGCGCTTGCGATAGAAAGTGTCGAGCCAGACGGCGACGACGAGCACCGCGCCGACGACGATATTCTGCAGCGGCGTGTCGATGCCCAGAAGCACCATGCCCGATTGCAGCGACTGCATCAGCAATGCGCCGAGCATGGCACCGATCACCGTTCCCGAACCGCCGGCCAGCGACGTGCCGCCGATGACAGCCGCCGCGATGACCAGCAGCTCGTCCAGCGTTCCAAGCGCATTCGTCGAGGCGTTGAGGCGGGCCGATGAGATCGCCGCGCTGATTGCTGCCAGCACGCCCATGATCATGAACACCTTCATCGTCACCCAGCGCGTGTTGATGCCGGCGAGACTCGCCGCCTCCGGGTTGCCGCCGATGGCGAAGACGTAGCGCCCGAAACGCGTGCGGTTGGTGACGAAGGTCATGACGATGCCGACCACGACCGCGATGAGCACCGGAATGGCGATGCCGTGAGCGATGAAAAGGCCGCCTTCCGGAACGGTGATGCCGTTGGCGTCGGCATAGCGTTTCACGATGCCGGCCGGCCAGGGATAGGAATTGGCGATCCAGACGGCGCCGAGAATGACGGCACAGGCAACCGTGCCGAGGAACGTTTCCGCCCATACCGGGCGGAGAGGAAACTTGAAGCGCTTGCGTTGGGAGCGCCCGTTGAGAAGCAACACAACCACCGCAGCGCAAGCGACCAGTCCTACGACCCAGCTCCACGTCGATCCGATCGACCCTGCCGGCCCGCCGCCCATGAGTTGGAACGTCGAGTCGAGCGGCGCAACCGTCTGCCCGCTAGTGACCCACCATGCGGCGCCGCGCCAGACCAGCAAGCCGCCCAGCGTAACGATGAAGGCCGGAACCTCCAGATAGGCGATAATGAAGCCCTGGAAGGCGCCGATCAGCAAGCCTGCCACCACGCCAACCGCCAGCGCGATGACCCATATCCATGGATTGCCGAGATCGAAACCCATGACGCGGATCAGGATATGCACCTGCGTCACGCCCATGATCATGCCGACCACGCCTTCGAGCGAACCGACCGACAGATCGATGTTGCGCATGACGATGACCAGCACCATGCCGGTGGCCATGATGGCGACCGACGACGATTGCACCGACAGGTTCCAGAGATTTCGCGGCGTCAGGAACAAACTGCCCGACAGGAAGTGAAGCCCGACCCAGATGATGATCAGCGCGGCGATCATGCCCAGCATGCGTGTATCAAGCTCGGTCGCCTGCAGAAAACGTCCCAAAGCATTGAGTTCGGATGCGCGGGCGCGGTCCACTGGGACGCCGGACGTCGAATCCGTCATGATATCCTCCCACCGGTTTGCCGTCTGGCGCGGTTGCCGGAAGCCGATCGTAGCCGCATTCCCGCCGTCCCGGAAGCGGAAAGCACCTTGAGAAACGCCGCGGCCAAAGGGCCGCGGCGGCAGTTCTTCGATTAGCGGCCGCGAGTTAGTTGCAGACCGACACAGCGCCGGCCTTGACGCCGGTGCAGACCTCGTCCTTGGAAATCCAGCCCGCGTCGATGACGACGTTCAGATTGTCCTTGGTGATCGCGACCGGGGTCAGGAACACCGACTTGACGGTGTTGCCGCCAGGCGTCGTGAAGTCCTGGGCGCCGGAAATGTCGCCCATGCCCTTGCCGTCGGCGAGCTGCGAGGCGATTTCGGCGGCGTTCTTGCCGAGCTCTCGCGCATCCTTCCAGACCGACACGGTCTGGGTGCCGAGCGCGATGCGGTTCAGCGCCGCATGATCGCCGTCCTGGCCGGAAACCGGAACCGAACCGGCAAGACCCTGCGCCGTCAAAGCGGCGACGACGCCGCCGGCGGTGCCGTCATTGGCCGCCACAACCGCATCGACCTTGTTGTCGTTGGCGGTCAGGAACTGCTCCATGTTCTTCTGCGCATTCGCCGGCAGCCAGCCGTCGGTATAGGCCTCGCCGACATTCTTGATCTTGCCGGCGTCGATGGCTTCCTTCAGCACCTCCATCGATCCGGCGAAGAGGAAGTCGGCGTTCGGATCGGCGCCTGAGCCCTTGATGAACACGTAGTTGCCTTCCGGCTTGACCTTGAACACCTCGCGGGCCTGCATGCGGCCGACTTCCTTGTTGTCGAAGGTCAGGTAGAAGACGTCCTTGTTCTCGATCAGGCGGTCGTAGCCGACCACCGGGATTCCTTCATCGACGGCCTTCTGGACCGCCGGGCCGATGGCCGAAGCATCCTGCGCCAGGATTATGAGCGCATTGGCGCCCTGGCTGATCAGGCTTTCGACATCCGCAAGCTGCTTGGTCGGATTCGACTGCGCGTCGGCCGAGATATACTTGTCGCCGGCAGCCTCGATGGCTGCCTTCATGGCCGCCTCGTCGGTCTTCCAGCGTTCCTCCTGGAAGTTCGACCAGGACACGCCGATCACCTTGTCCTTCGCCTGGGCGACGGACGCCAGCGTCATGGACAAGGCAACACCCGCCAGCATGGCGGTTGCAAATTTCCTCATGATTTCCTCCCTGCGCCGCTCGGCGCTGACTAAGTGGCCTGAAGACCTGTACAGAAGCTCTTTTTTTTCGAGCCTCGAAAAAATCATGGCGCAAGGACAGGCCGCTGTCAACGGAATTCATTTTCCTCCGAACATTTTTTCGAGCCTCGAAAAAATAATGACAGCCCCTGCAGCTTCTGCCACAATTGACATCTTGCCGGTTGCCGTGTGACGGCAGTCGCAAGGGGAGGATACAGGATGTCGGTGGGAATCCGCCACGATGATTTGCGTCGGCGCAATCGTGCCATGGTCATCTCGGCCGTGCGCCGGGACGGCCAGCCCTCGCGCACCGAGATCGCTGCTACAACAGGCCTCAGCCACTCGACCATATCGGCCATATCGTCCGATCTGATCGGCGAGAACATTCTGATGGAGGCGCGCGGCGAAACCGTCTCGTTGAAGCGCGGCCGTCCGCAGGTCGCACTTGCGCTCAATCCGGATGCCGCGATGGTTGCCGCGGTCGTGCTTTCTCTCAACCTCCTGTCCGCCGCCATCATCGACTATACCGGCCAGGTGGTGACAGAGGAGCGTCGCCGGCTCGACACCCAGCATATGGGCCGAGAGGATTTGATCGAGCAATGCATCGACATCGTCCGCCAGGGGCTGGAACGTCAGCATCTCGGCGGCCGTCGGGTTTTGCGCATCGCGCTGGCCGTGCAGGGCATAACCGACGCCCAGGCCCGCGTTCTGCTCTGGACCCCTATCACCCCGCATACGGACATTCCGTTCGCCGACCTGTTGGAAGCCCGCTTCGGCATTCCGGTCATCGTCGAGAACGACTGCAACATGATGGCCGAGGCGCTGCGCTGGCGGAACCCTGAGCGCTATCGCGAGGATTTCATCGCCATCCTGCTCTCCCACGGCATCGGCATGGGCATGATCCTGAAAGGCGAACTGTTCACCGGCACGCATTCGTCCGGCGGCGAGTTTGGCCACATGATCCACAAGCCTGACGGGGCACGCTGCCGTTGCGGCCGGCGTGGCTGTGTCGAGGCCTATGCGGGCAACTATGCGATCTGGCGCAACGCCCATGGCCTGGCCGAAAGCTCCGAGCCGGTCGCCAATATCGTTGACGCCGACATGCAGGCGCTGGCAGCCTCGGCGCGGGAGCACGAAGGTCCCGAACGCCAGGCATACCGCACGGCCGGAGAAGCGCTCGGTTTCGGGCTGGGCAGCCTGTTTGCGCTGATCGATCCAGCCCCGGTGGCCGTCGTCGGAATCGGCGCCGCGGCATTCGACCTGATCGAGCCGTCGCTACGCGCCGCCATCGCCAGAACCGCTGGCGGCCAGCATTCCGGCTCCATTTCCTTCGACATCGAACAGGACGAACGGCCGCTCATCCGCGAAGGCTGCGCCATGCGGGCGCTCACTTTCGTCGATCAGGAGATTTTCGCGCCTGGCAACCAGCCGCAACCGGGTATGGTAGTAGCCGGTTGCTGAAAAAAGTCAGTCCTCGCGGATGGCGTAGCCCGCGCCGCGGATCGTGCGGATGACATCGGGCATCCGCCCGTTGTTGACCGCCTTGCGCAGCCGGCCGACATGCACATCCACCGTGCGCTCGTCGATATAGATCGTCTCGCCCCAGACATTGTCGAGGAGCTGGCTGCGCGAGAACACCCGGCCTGGATGCCGCATCATGAATTCCAGCAGTCTGAACTCGGTCGGGCCGAGGCGGATCTCGCTCTTCTTGCGGTAGACCCGGTGCGATTCCCGGTCGAGCACGATATCGCCGACTTTCAGCACGGAGGACAGCACTTCCGGCTTTGCCCGCCGCAGCAGCGCCTTCACCCGCGCCATGAATTCCGGCGTCGAGAACGGCTTCACCAGATAGTCGTCGGCGCCGGTGGAAAGGCCGCGCACGCGGTCGCTTTCCTCACCGCGCGCCGTCAGCATGATGACCGGCAGCCGCTCGGTTTCAGGCCGCATACGGAGGCGGCGGCAAAGCTCGATGCCCGAAACCGCCGGCACCATCCAGTCGAGCACGAGGAGATCGGGAACGTTTTCCTGAAGCCTGATCTCGGCTTCGTCGCCACGGGTGACGACTTCGACGTGATAGCCCTCGGATTCGAGATTATAGCGGAGAAGGACGCCCAGCGGCTCCTCATCCTCCACCACCATGATGCGCGGTGCAATCATTGCTAGCCTTTCAGCCCCGTCACGCAGCCGGCGCGGCCGTCTCGTCGAGCTTCGGCCGGTTCGGCGGCAACTGCTCGCCCGTCAGCACGTAATAGGCGTTTTCGGCGATGTTCGTGACATGATCGCCAATCCGCTCCAGGTTTTTGGCGCAGAACAGCAGATGCGTGCAAGCGGTAATGTTGCGCGGGTCTTCCATCATGTAGGTCAGAAGCTCGCGGAACACGGATGTGTACTTGACGTCAATGCGCTCGTCGTCGGTCCTGAGCTTGGACAAGGCCTCTGCATTGCCGACGCTGTATTCATCGACCACCGCATGGACCTGTTCGAGCACCAGCTGAGCCATCGATTCGATCGAATGCGACAGTTCGCGCGGAACCGTATGCTCGCCGACCGCGCCGACGCGCTTGGCGATGTTCTTGGCGAGGTCACCGATCCGCTCCATGTCGCCCGCCATACGGATCGCCCCGACCACAGAGCGCAGATCGTCGGCCATCGGCTGACGCTTGGCGATCAGCGTGATGGCGCGGCTATCCAGTTCGCGCTGGCGCGCGTCCATGATGGCGTCGTCGGAGATGACACGCTGCGCCAGCGCGTTGTCGGCGCCGAGCAGCGCCCGCGTCGAACTGCCGACCATAAGACCGGCGAGCTCGCCCATGCCGTGGATGAGCTTGCTGATCTGCGCGAGATCTTCGTCGAAGGATGCGACTGTATGTTCGCTCATGGTGGTGTCCTCGTGTGACGCAGGCAAAATCAGCCGAAACGGCCGGTGATGTAGTCCTGCGTGCGCTTCTCGCCGGGCGACGTGAACATCTTTTCGGTCTTGTCGAACTCGATCAGCTCGCCGAGATACATGAACGCCGTCTGGCTGGAGACGCGCGCCGCCTGCTGCATGTTGTGGGTGACGATGACGATTGTGTAGTCGTCCTTCAGTTCGTCGATGAGCTCCTCGATCTTCGCCGTCGACAGCGGATCGAGCGCCGAGGCCGGCTCGTCCAGCAGGATGACCTCCGGCTTCACCGCCACGGTGCGCGCGATGCAAAGCCGCTGCTGCTGGCCGCCCGAAAGGCTGAGGCCGCTAGCGTCGAGCTTGTCCTTGACCTCGTTCCAGAGTGCTGCGCGATGCAGGGCCTGCTCGACGCGTCCGTCCATCTCCGACTTGGAAAGCTTCTCGTAGAGGCGGATGCCGAAGGCGATGTTCTCGTAGATCGACATCGGGAACGGCGTCGGCTTCT
>CBFGLW010000005.1:0-134496 GCA_965649745.1 uncultured Mesorhizobium sp.
GCGCCCGCCGCCGCCGACGCTGCTGCCGCGGCCGCCCCTGCTCCGGTCATGGACAAGGGCGACTCGGCCTGGATGATGGCGTCCACCGTGCTCGTCCTGTTCATGACGCTGCCGGGTCTGGCGCTTTTCTACGGCGGCCTCGTGCGCGCCAAGAACATGCTGTCGGTGCTCATGCAGTGCACCATGATCGCGGCCGTCGTCATGGTCGTCTGGGTGCTGTGGGGTTACTCCTTCGCCTTCGGCGGCGGCACCAGCCCGTTCTGGGGCGGCCTCGGCAAGGTCTTCCTCGCCGGCGTCAGCTCGTCGACCACGGCGGCGACCTTCACCGACGGCGTCGTGCTGCCGGAATATGTGTTCATCTGCTTCCAGATGACCTTCGCCGTCATCACCCCGGCGCTGATCGTCGGCGCCTTCGCCGAGCGCATCAAGTTCTCGGCGGTGGTTCTGTTCACCATCCTGTGGGTGACGCTGGTCTATTTCCCGATCGCCCATATGGTCTGGGATTCGGCCGGCTACATCTTCAACCTTGGCGCGCTTGATTTCGCCGGCGGCACCGTCGTCCACATCAATGCCGGCATCGCCGCGCTGGTCGGCGCCATCTTCGTCGGCAAGCGTACCGGCTACGGCAAGGACAACATGGCACCGCACTCGATGACGCTGACCATGGTCGGCGCCTCGATCCTGTGGGTGGGCTGGTTCGGCTTCAATGCCGGCTCCAACCTCGAAGCCAATGGCGGCGCGGCGCTCGCCATGATCAATACCTTCACCGCCACCGCCGGCGCCATCATCGCCTGGTCCGTCATCGAAACGCTTGCCCGAGGCAAGGCGTCGATGCTGGGCGCGGCCTCCGGCCTGGTCGCCGGTCTGGTCGCGGTCACACCCGCCTGCGGCACCATCGGCCCTGTCGGCGCCATCGTGCTGGGCGCCATCGCCAGCGCGGTCTGCTACTTCTTCGTCTCGGTTGTGAAGATCAAGATGGGCTATGACGACTCGCTCGACGTGTTCGGCGTGCATGGCGTCGGCGGCATCATTGGCGCGCTTGGCACTGGCATCTTCACGTCGCCTTCGCTCGGCGGCACCGGTGCTGAAGACTTCTCCATCGCTTCGCAGTTCATGATCCAGCTCTATGCCGTCATCATCACTATTGTGTGGTGCGGCGTGGTGTCGGCCATCCTCTACAAGGTGGTGGACCTGATCGTCGGCCTACGTCCGACGGTGGAAGCCGAGCGCGAGGGCCTCGACCTGACCTCGCACGGCGAAGTGGCGTATCACTCCTGAACATCGGGCCGGCGGTCATGCCGCCGGTCCCCGCTTCCCGTCGCGGTCCCCTTGAAGAGGACCGCGCATTGAGGCCCGGTTTCCGGGCCTCTTTTTTGCGCCGCTGGCGGCTGGCGTGGCCCGGCATTGCGATCAAGATAGGCAGCGGCCAAAAAAGTCACCAATCCTTAACCATGCGAAGCTAGCCATCGCCACCGGGGGAACGGAGGCGTGATTTGGCCGCACGAGAGCGATTTGAGGTGTTGCCAGACCTGGCCGGCGGCTGGATGGTCTGGGACAAGCAGCTCGACGCGCCAGCGATCTTTTCGCAGATCACGCTGGACGGATTGAGTGTGCGTGAAGCGAAGTCGCTCACCGCGCTGCTCAACGCGCAATGGCGGGCGCTGCGCGTCTTCCGCCAGGCGTCGTAGCCGAACATATCAACCCAGCGGGGAATCGGGTTCCGCAACGGCAATGGCCGAGGTTGCGCTGGCGATCTGTTCGGGACAGCCCCTGGGCGGCCAGAGCTTGGCCGCATAATGTTGCGCACGCAGTGACCGGCGTTCATCGAGGCTGGAAAATCCCCAGATGTGGGTGATCCGCGGCGGGCCGTCGAGCGCGTACATGTTGACCACGAGATGGTCTGTATAGCGTTTCGCCGGTATGATCGCGTCCTTCCAGCCCGCCAGCGTAGCGGGCAGCCCGCCGGGTCTCAGGCGATAGGTCCTGAACTCGAACAGGCCGCCGTAGCTGCGTGGCCGGACCGGCGGCAGGAACGAAAACGGTGAGTAGGTCTCCATACTGAGCGCGGTGCAGACATCGTTGGCATGGAATGGGTTGATGCTGAACAAGGCGCGCTGGCGTTCCGCGCGCTGCTGCTGTTCAGTGTCGAAAGCCCGCAGGACCAGCACCTGCCCCAGTGTGCCTATGTCGGAGCGCCACATGCCGAGGAACCGACCTGCTGCTTCGGGATCGTCGATCCAGCTACGGGCGCGTTGAGCGAGCGTATCGAGCCGAAGCAGCGGAGCGGAAAGCGTGGCGATCTCGTAGAGCATCGCCGCCTACTCGAAGCCAAGGCGTTTACCGAGCACCGCCAGATCGGGCAGCAGCTTCCTGCTGGATTCGGCGGAGAAAGCGCCGAAATACGGGTCCCATTCCTCGATGGAAAGCTCCTCGATCAGCCCTTCACGCGAAAACGGATCGCCGGCGACCATCTCTTCGACCTCGGCGCGGCTATCGGCTTTGAAGATGAGGAAGCCCGACCGCAGTTTTGTTCCCTTGAGCGGTCCGGAGGCCCTGAGCCTGCCCTCATCGATCAGGTCGAGCAGGTATTCGACATGCTCCAGCACGTGCCGGTTCCATTCCGGTCCGTCCGGATGGGACATGGTGACCACGTAAAAAGCCATCGGAACTCCTTTCGAGGTTTTCCGATCAGCCTACGGGGCGCCATGGCCTCCGATAAGGCATTGTTCGGTTCTAGCAGTAATGTCGCTCGGGGTTATCTGCGTGTCGGAAAGCCGGTCCGATCGCCGATTGGAATGTGATAGCGGTTTTCAGCACCCGGCTTCGCGCCCTCGAAGACGTTGCGCCTGTCAATGGCGGCCGTTAGATACCCGCCACCGCATTTTTCTTTCCGGCAGCCTCTCATGATCAACCCTTCCCACGTCCTGAACCTGTCTTGCGACGATCAGCCCGGCATCGTCGCGGCCGTCTCCACGGCGCTCGCCGGCATCGGCATCAACATTGTCGAGAGCAGCCAGTTCTGGGATCAGCAGAGCAACCGGTTCTTCATGCGGATCGCACTCGATTCCCGCGGAACGCCGCAAACCGGCATCGAACTCGCACTCCAGCCGGTTATCCAGCGCTTCGACATCGATGCCCGCGTCACCGATACCGCGGTCCGCCCCAGGATCATCATCATGGTGTCCAAATTCGACCACGCCATGCTCCACCTGCTTTATCAAATCCGCGTCGGCTGGCTCAATGCGGACGTCGCGGCGGTCGTTTCCAACCACCCGGACAGCAGAAAAGAGGCGGAGGACGCCGGTATCCCCTACCACCTTTGGCCGGTGACGAAGGAAAACAAGATCGAGCAGGAAGCGCGTCTGTCGCAGCTCGTCCAGGACACGAACCCTGAACTCATCATCCTTGCGCGCTACATGCAGGTGCTGTCGGACGACTTTTCCCGCCGGCTCTTTGGACGGATCATCAATATCCATCACTCGTTTCTGCCGAGCTTCAAGGGCGCCAAACCTTACCATCAGGCTTACAACCGCGGCGTCAAGCTGATCGGCGCGACCGCGCACTACGTGACGCCGGATCTCGACGAGGGCCCGATTATCGAGCAGGAAACGGAGCGGGTGAATCACGCCATGAGCGCCGACGACTATGTCGCCGCCGGCCGCGATATCGAATCGCGGGTGCTGGCGCGCGCCGTCAAGCTGCATCTGGAAAACCGCGTCATGCTGAGCGGCAACAAGACCATCGTCTTCGCATGAACGATCAGGGCCAAGGCTCCATTTTTGCGCCCGATCTTCTTCACGGGTCGCGGTGATGCGTTGAACTGTATCGGGCTATCTTGTCCCGTTGAACAAGCGCATCGCGGGATGCCGGCTGGCCTCCAAAATCTCCATGGTTAATGCCGCCTTAACCTTCGAACGGCTAGTCTGGCAGCGAATCCGCCGGTCGGCCGCAACGATGCGCGCCGTCCGCTCAGGCACAGTCAATGAGGAAGACCATGCGTTCAGGGGGTACCGCACCGCTCGCGCTGGCCGATACCGGCCACGGCCTGCAGGCATTCGCGCGCCGTCAGGCGGGGCGTCTCGCCGGCATCGGCCTGCTTCTGGGCGTGATCTTCGCGGTCGCCAGCCTCGCTACCTGGAACGTCGCCGATCCCAGCTTCAGCCACGCGACCGACAATATGGTGACGAACGCCATGGGCTATGCCGGAGCGGTTTTCTCCGACATCGCCATGCAGTTCTTCGGACTTTCGGCAGTCGCAGGGTTGGTGCCGGCGGTCATCTGGGGCATTCTGCTCCTCACCGCCCGCGGCGTCGACAAGCTGCCGAAACGAGGGTTGGCCTGGTTCGGCTATGCGGTGCTCGCGGCGGCTATGGCCGGTTGCGTCGTACCGCCGAAGACCTGGCCGCTACCAACGGGTCTGGGCGGCGTCTTCGGCGACATGGTCCTCAATATTCCAGGCGCTTTCGTCGGCGGCTACCCGACCGGCTTGTTCGCCAGTGTGCTGGCGGTGATCTTCGCCGGGCCGGCGCTTTGGCTGTTCGTCTACGGCTCGGCGCTGATCTCGCGCCGCAACGGTTTCTCGGCGATGGAGCCGGAGGCAAGGCCGGAGCCGGTCGACAACGATTCGGTTCTGTTCGAGGCCGAGGAGGACGACGACGGGGAAGGCATCCTGGCGCTCGGCGCCGTCACCCACTGGTGGCTGTCTTTCCGAGCCTATCTGCGCCGCCGTGCAGCGCGCCGGCAGGCCTATGACGATTTCGAGCCGCCGATGGAACCGCGCTCCAGCGGATGGAGGCGCGCCGCAGAACGGGTCGAATCGGCCGAACTGGCCGAAGCGCGCGTGAGTTCCGTGGGCCGCGCCCGCGTCGAGCCGGAGTTCTTCGCCTCCATGGTCAACGACCGCGCGCCCGCCGTCCATGCCGAGGATAACGCATTCTACCCGGAAGAAGACGACGAAGACGAGATCGATTTTGCGCCGGAGTATGACGGAGAAGCCCAGCCGGTCCCGGCGACACAGGTCCGCAATTTCCGCTCCGACGCCGCCACCCGCGTGGAGGCCCCGGCGCCGCGTCCGGTGCCGGGCGCGCGGGTGCAGCGCGAGGCGCAGACCTCGCTGATCGCTTCCAACAAGTTCGAGATGCCGTCCCTGCATTTCCTGGCCGAGCCGAAGAACGTCGTGCGCGACGCCAGCCTTTCGAAAGATGCGCTGGAGCAGAATGCAAGGTTGCTGGAAGGCGTACTGGAGGATTTCGGCGTCAAGGGCGAGATCATCCATGTGCGTCCCGGGCCCGTGGTGACGCTCTATGAACTCGAGCCGGCTCCTGGCATCAAGTCGTCCCGTGTGATCGGCCTGGCCGACGACATCGCCCGCTCGATGAGCGCCATCGCTTGCCGCGTCGCCGTAGTGCCGGGCCGCAACGCCATCGGCATCGAACTGCCGAATGCGCGGCGCGAGACGGTCTATCTGCGCGAAATCCTCGCCAGCCGCGATTTCGAGCAGACCAAGGCCAAGCTCGCTCTGGCGCTCGGCAAGACAATCAATGGCGAGGCGGTGATCGTCGACATCGCCAAGATGCCGCACGTTCTGGTCGCCGGCACCACCGGCTCCGGCAAGTCGGTCGCCATTAACACGATGATCCTGTCGCTGCTGTACCGGCTAAAGCCAGAGGAATGCCGGCTGATCATGATCGACCCGAAGATGTTGGAACTGTCGGTCTATGATGGCATCCCGCACCTTCTGACGCCTGTGGTCACCGATCCGAAGAAGGCGGTCGTGGCGCTGAAATGGACGGTGCGGGAGATGGAAGACCGCTACCGCAAGATGTCCAAGGTCGGCGTGCGCAACATCGACGGCTTCAATGCCCGGGTCAGCCAGGCCGAGAAGAAGGGCGAGAGGATTTCGCGCACGGTGCAGACCGGCTTCGACCGTCAGACCGGCGAGGCGATCTACGAGACCGAGGACCTCGATCTCGAGCCGATGCCCTACATCGTCGTCATCATCGACGAGATGGCCGACCTGATGATGGTGGCCGGCAAGGATATCGAGGGCGCGGTGCAACGGCTGGCGCAGATGGCACGCGCGGCCGGCATCCACGTCATCATGGCGACGCAGCGTCCGTCCGTCGACGTCATCACCGGCACGATCAAGGCCAATTTCCCGACCCGCATCTCCTTCCAGGTGACGTCGAAGATCGACTCGCGCACCATCCTGGGCGAGCAGGGCGCAGAACAGCTGCTCGGCATGGGCGACATGCTCTACATGGCCGGCGGCGGCCGCATCCAGCGCGTCCACGGTCCGTTCGTGGCCGACGACGAGGTGGAAAAGATCGTCGCGCACCTGAAGCTGCAGGGCGTGCCGGAATATCTCGACGCCATTACCGAGGACGACGACGAGGACGGCGACGAGCCTTCCGGTCGAGGCGGCGGTTCGGGCAACAGCAATTTCGAAGATTCCGACGATCCCTACGACCAGGCGGTCGCGGTGGTGCTGCGCGACGGCAAGGCGTCGACCAGCTACATCCAGCGCCGGCTCGGCATCGGTTACAACAAGGCGGCGTCGATCATCGAGCGGATGGAGCAGGAAGGCGTCGTCGGCCCAGCAAACCATGCCGGAAAGCGCGAAATTCTGGTGCCGACCGAGGACGACAAGTTCTGATTCTGAGTGCGGAAATTGTCCCGGTGGAACTCGGCGGCGGGCTGGCGAGTTAAGGGCACCGTCAAACTTAGGCCTAACTGGTGGATGAGGTTCGGCTTCCCGCAGGAAGGGCAACCAACGAGAGTGACAGGCATGGAAGACATCTTCGCAAAATCGACCGTCGGAATTGCGCCCACCCGGCGCCAGATGCTCGGCTTCGGACTGGCCTTCGCAGGCGCCGCGGCGCTGAACCTTGCGCCCGGCTTCCGCCTGCTGGCGAGCGCGCAGGCGGCCGTGCCTGAAGCGGCGCAAAAGATCGCCGACCATTTCTCGGCGGTGAAGTCGATGAGCGGCGAATTCGTCCAGTTCGGGCCGAAGGGCGAGCAGACCGGCGGGAAGTTCTTCCTGGAACGGCCGGGCAAGATTCGTTTCAATTACGAAGGCGCTTCCAATTTCCGTGTCGTGTCGGACGGCCAGTCCGTCGCGGTCCTGAACCAGCGGCTGAAGACAACGGACCTCTACCCTCTCTCCAAGACGCCGCTGAAGCTGCTGCTCGACGACAGGATCGACCTGTCCGGCGGACGCGTGACAGGCATCAAGCAGGAGAACGATCTGACAACGATCCAGCTGGCCGACCGCAACGTTTTCGGCAGCTCGAAGATTACCATGATGTTCGACCCTTCGTCCTATGAGCTGCGCCAGTGGACCATCACCGACGCTCAGGGCAAGGACACCACAGTGATGATCTTCAACGTCAAGCAGGGCGTGAATTTCGCCGCCGACACGTTCAAGATCGACTACGACAAGACCCGCCGCCAGACGTTCAAGCCCAGCCAGCGCTAATTTCGTCTGGTCTGTGGAAATCGGCTCAGGCCGCGCTTCCCGGCGCGGCCTGACTTGTATCGTGCGTCCGGCGCTGGCAAGGTCCGGCCACGCAATCAGCGGCTTTCCATCGTCAGACGATATCCGGCCGGCGATTGTTTCGCCAACCGGACCTGCCGATGCCCTTTACCCTCGCCACCTGGAACATAAATTCCGTCCGCCTGCGCATGCCAATCGTCGAACGGCTGCTTCGGGAGAAGGCGCCGGACATTCTGTGCCTGCAGGAGACCAAGTGCCCGGACGATCTTTTTCCGGCGGATGCCTTCCGCAAGCTGGGTTACGAGCACATCGCCATCCACGGGCAGAAAGGCTACCACGGCGTCGCCACCGTGGCGCGGCGGCCGATCGAAACGGTCGAGAAGCGGCGCTTCTGCGAGATCGAGGACAGTCGCCATGTCTCGGTCCGCTTCCGGGCCAGCGGCCGGTCGATCCTGCTGCACAATTTCTACGTCCCGGCCGGCGGCGACGAACCCGATCCGGTCATCAACTGGAAGTTCAAGCACAAGCTCGACTTCGTCGCTGAGATGAACGCGGTTCCGGCCGAGCCGGACGAGAATGCGGGTTCGATCCTGGTCGGCGACCTGAACATCGCACCGCTGGAGCACGATGTCTGGTCACACAAGCAGCTTCTGAGCGTGGTCAGCCACACGCCGGTCGAGACGGAGAATTTCGAGGCGATGCGCAAGGCCGGCCGATGGGTCGACCTGATGCGCCACAACACGCCCGCCGAGCAGAAGCTCTACACGTGGTGGAGTTATCGCGCGCAGGATTGGCAGGCTTCTGACCGCGGGCGGCGGCTCGACCACGTGTGGTCTTCGAACAGCCTGGTTCCGGCCTTCCGCGGCTACGAAATCCTGCGCGACGCGCGCGGCTGGGAGCGACCATCCGACCATGTGCCGGTGATCGCCTCGTTCGATCTGGACTGATGGCGTGGTTGGGCTGGATGCCCTGGCCTCGACAAGCCTCGGGCGTTGGTCTGCCTTCCCGGCCCTTCGCTATGGCTCCGGGCGTTCGTCGCTCGAAAAGCCAAATCGTTGGCTTTTCGTCCGCTTTGCGGACCGCTCCTCACCCCGCAAAGCGCGGCGCCAGTTTCTCGATACGGGCGACCAGAGCCTGCAATTCATCGGCGATGCGGCGATGAAGGAGGATGGCGAGATCGGGATATTCCTCAAGGATGCGGCGGAACATCTTGCGGTTCAGCCGCAGCACCTCGGAATCCGTATCGGTCGATGCGCTGGTCAGGCGCTTGGTATCGGCGATCAGCGCCAGTTCGCCGAGGATGGCCCCTGGCCCGGCGCTGCCGATGACGATACGGCCGTCATCCGCTTCACGGTAGAGGACGATACGGCCGCTGATCACGACATAGGCGGAATCGGCCTCGTCCTCTTCGCGATAAAGCTTCCTGTCGGCGGGCAGGCGCGTGTTCTCGGCGCCGAAGGCGAGCAGGCGCAGTTGTTCGGCCGTGAACCCCTCGAAGAGGCCCACGGTCGACAGGATGCGAATGTCGTCATCCAGCGCCATCAGTCATGTCCCCGGACCCTCAGGTCGTACCCTCCTTGCGACCCCGCGCCCCGAATCGCAATTGGACAGCAAATTTATTAACAATGCAGAGCCTTTAACGGGTGCCTCTGCGATTCGGTTAGATCACTAAGGGACCAGTTTATAACCGCCACTTTCGGTCACAAGGATTTCGGCATTGGAGGGATCGCGCTCGATCTTCTGGCGAAGGCGGTAGACATGGGTTTCGAGCGTATGGGTGGTGACGCCGGAATTGTAGCCCCACACTTCTTCCAGCAGCACGTCGCGTGTCACCACTTTCTGTTCGGCGCGGTATAGATATTTGATGATCGAGGCTTCCTTTTCGGTCAGCCGCACCTTGCCGCCACGCGCGTCGATCAGAAGTTTCTGGCTCGGCTTGAACGTATAGGGGCCGACCGAGAAAGTGGCGTCCTCGCTTTGTTCGTGCTGGCGCAGCTGGGCGCGGATGCGGGCCAGAAGCACGGCGAAGCGGAATGGCTTGGTGACGTAGTCGTTGGCACCGGCTTCCAACCCCAGAATGGTGTCGGAATCGGTGTCGTGGCCGGTCAGCATGATGATCGGGGCCTTGTAGCCGCCCTTGCGCAGCATCTTAACCGCCTCGCGTCCGTCGAGGTCCGGCAGGCCGACATCCATGATGAGCAGGTCGATCATGCCGGATCTGGCCGCGGCGATGCCCTTGCCGGCGGT
The DNA here is from genome assembly GCA_965649745.1 of uncultured Mesorhizobium sp. GTDB lineage: Bacteria > Pseudomonadota > Alphaproteobacteria > Rhizobiales > Rhizobiaceae > Mesorhizobium. The sequence continues at coordinate 9,743 of CBFGLW010000005.1, forward strand.
GGCTTCCTGCAGCACGTCGAATTCCTCGCAGAGCGACAATTGCTCAACGAGGATGTTTCGCAGGTCGTCGTCGTCGTCAACGATAAGGATGGTGCGTGAAGTCATTGATCAATCCACTATGCTGAAATCGATACCGAATCAGTTGACCGCAGTCCGTTTATGCGGAAGCTGACCGCAACAACAGACAATTGCGGCGATTTGTTCCTTTGAGACGATCATACCCGAAAAAAGCGCAGCGCAATGGTGACAATTTGCGCGGCTTGTCCAGCCTCGTCGTACGCGCCCGGCCCGGCATCCCGAGCCAGGGGCTTCTGCGCGCCGGCAGCCTCGTCTTTCGCTGTGCGCTGGGGCGCGGCGGCATCTCGGCCAATAAACGCGAGGGCGACGGGGCGACGCCGCTGGCGGCGATGCGGCTGCTTTCAGGCTATTTCCGTGACGATCATTTTGCCGGCGCAAGGCGCACGCGGCTTGCCATGACGCCGATCGGGCCGACACTCGGCTGGTGCGAGGTGCCGGAGGACCGCAACTACAACCGGCCGGTCAAGATGCCGTACGGGGCGAGCCATGAGCGGATGCGGCGCGACGACCGGCTCTACGATGCCTGCCTGGTGCTCGACTGGAACATCAGGCCGCGGCGGCGCGGCTGTGGCAGCGCCATCTTCTTTCACCTGGCGCGCGAAGGTTTTACCCCGACACAGGGTTGCGTGGCGGTAACGGTGCATACGATGAAGCGGCTTCTGCCGCTGCTTTCCAGCCGCACGGTGCTCAAGGTGGTGCGCTGACAGCACGATTCCGCCACGAAATACTGCGGCTGTTATTCAACCCGCCAGACGGTGGTGCGCTTGACTTCGGCATCCTCGAGCGCGCGGGTGACGGGCACGTCATAGGTCGCCAGCTTTTCGAATCCCTGTTTCGGCAGATAGGCCCGGCCCGGATCGCCGACCAGAACGAGGGCGCCGCGCCGGCACAGGGCAGCGAACCACGGCAGCAGGCGCTCGGCGAAGGGCTTCTCGTAGAAGACGTCGCCGGCGAGGACGACGTCCCAGCCTCGATCCGCGCTGACGCAATCGGCGCCTTCGAAGGGGATGCTTACACCGTTGGCGCGACTGTTCAGCCGGATTGCCGCTTCGCAGAACGGATCGATGTCGCAGGCAGTCACCTTACGGGCGCCGGCCTTCGCAGCGGCGATGGCGACAAGCCCGGAACCGGAAGCGAAATCCAGGACGCGTTTGCCGCGAACCGTTTCAGGGTGGTCGAGGACGTAGCGCGCAAGTCCTTGCCCGCCTGCCCACGCGAAGGCCCAGAAGGGCGGAGGCAGGCCGATTTCGGCCAGTTCCTCTTCCGTCCGCTGCCACAGACCGTGCGCCTCGTCGGCCAGATGCATCTCGATTTCCGGTACATGCGGCGGTGCGATGAGCGCGGTGTTGTCGAGGATGAAGCGTTCGGCCGTTTCCGGTGTCAGGGTCACGGGATCGGGTCGACACCGCCCATGCGGCAGACTTCCTTCCATTCCGCCGGCGTCACCGGCTGCACGGAAAGCCTGCCAAGCCGCACCAGCGCCATCTCCTTCAGCTTCGGATTGGCTTTGATCTGCTCGAGCGTCGGCGGGTTCGGCACCTCGCGCACGGCACGGATGTCGACGCATTCCCAGCGCGGGTCTTCCGTTGTGGTGTCCTGGTGCGCCGGCGCGCAGACCTCGGCGATGCCGACGATATTGAGGCCCTCGTTGGAATGGTAGAAGAAGCCCAGATCGCCGACCTGCATGGCTTTCATGTTGTTGCGGGCCGCATAGTTGCGCACACCGTCCCATTGCGTGCCGGCCTTGCCTTTCGCTTTCAGGGCGTCGAAGGAAAAGACGGACGGTTCGGATTTGAAGAGCCAGTAGTTCATGCGTTTCCCTCGGACGTAAATGTTAGGCAGCCGGCTTGTTGAAGACCCAGTTCCACGGCCGGATCTCGACGCTCTGGAACAGTCCTGCCTTGGCATAGGGGTCCTGAGCGGCCAGCGCTTCGGCCGCCGCCCGGTCCGGCGCCTCAATCACGGCGAGGGTGCCGTTCGGCTTGCCATGGGCGTCGAGAAAGGGTCCGGCAAAGGCCAGCTTACCGTTCTCATTCAATTCGTTCAGGAAGGCGACGTGGTCGGGCCGTGTGTCCATGCGAATTTGCAGCGCTCCGGGCTTGTCCTGGCAGATAAATGCAAAAAGCATGGTCCCTCCTAGATATCCGCTTCGTTCTTGAGCGGGCGTGTCATCAGCGCGCCGACGGCCTCGCGAATGGTGATGGCGCCGTCGAGTATCGCGGCGACCGCGGCGATGATCGGCGCGTCTAGGGCGCGCTCGGCGGCGATTCTGGCAGCGATGGCGGCGGTCGGCACGCCTTCCGCAAGGGGTAACCCGGCCAGCGGCTCACCGCGGCCAAGAGCCAGCCCGTAGGCGAAATTGCGCGACTGGGTAGACGAGCAGGTCAGCAAAAGGTCGCCGAGGCCGGAAAGGCCCATCAGCGTCTCGGGTTTCGCATCGAAGGCGGCGCCGATGCGCCGCAGTTCGACGAAACCGCGCGTTACCATGGCGGCCTGCGCGCTGGCGCCGAGGCCGGCGCCGGTCACGGCGCCCGCGGCGATGGCAAAGACGTTCTTCAGCGCGCCGCCGATCTCGACGCCGGTCAGGTCGTCGCTCGAATAACAACGCAGGTTGCGGGCCGAAAACCGCCCTGCAAGCTCGGCGGCAAGCTGCTCGTCGCGGGCGGCGACCACGACCGCCGTCGGCAGGCCGCGGGCGACATCAGCGGCAAAGCTCGGTCCGGACAAGGCCGCGACCGGATTTCCCGGCAGGCTTTCGGCGACGATGGCCGACAAAAGCGCGCCGGTGTCGCGCTCGATGCCCTTGGCGCACAGCACAAGAGGGACACCAGCCGGCATATACGGCTTTGCCTGCGTCAGCACGGCACGCAGCGACTGCGCCGGCGTCACCGCCAGTACGCAGTCGGCGCCGGTAAGCGCCTTGCCGATGTCGGATGTGGCCTCGATGCCAGGCTCGATGGCGATGCCGGGCAGGTAGCGCGGGTTTTCGCCGCGCTCGATCGCCGCGACGGTCTCGGCATCGCGCGCCCAAAGGGAAACAGATTGTCCGGCCCGCAGCATAGCGAGCGCCAGAGCCGTGCCCCAGGCGCCGCCGCCGAGTACGGCGACGCGCCATTTGCGACCCCTTGTATCCTGATCGGTCATGCCTTGGCTCCCCGCCGGCCCGAACCGACGACCGGCGTCGAGACGCTGTCCAGCGGCCAGCGCGAGCGCGGCACGAAGCCGAAGGCATCCTCCTGCTTGAAGCCGGCCTGCAGTCGCTCGATGCCGGCCCAGGCGATCATGGCGGCATTGTCGGTGCACAGCTTCATCGGCGGCGCCAGGAAACGGAAGCCCGCCTTACTGCAAAGCTCATCCAGCTTTGTCCTGATCTCGCGGTTGGCGGCGACGCCACCGGCGACGACCAGGACGGGCGCAGCGATGTCCGGAAATTCCTGGCGGAACCGTTCCAGCGCGCGCGACACGCGGTCGCCGAGCGCATCGGCAACGGCGGCCTGGAAGGAGGCGCAGATGTCGGCGACGTCCTGCTCGCTCAGCGGTGCAATGGCGGTGGCCGCCTGTCTTACGGCAGTCTTCAGGCCGGAGAAGGAAAAGTCCGGCTGGACCGAGCCCTTCATCGGACGGGGAAATTCGAAGCGGCCGGAATCGCCCTTCAGGGCGGCTTTTTCGACATTGGGTCCGCCGGGATAGGGCAGGCCGAGCATCTTGGCGGTCTTGTCGAAGGCTTCGCCCAGCGCGTCGTCGATGGTCGTGGCCCAGCGCTGGTAGTCGCCGACGCCCCTTACGGCGACGATCTGGGTGTGGCCGCCGGAAACCAACAGCAGAAGATAGGGAAACTCCAGTCCGTCGGTCAGCCGCGCGGTGAGCGCATGGCCTTCCAGGTGGTTGATCGCCAGCAACGGCTTGCCGGCTGCGGAGGCAATCGCCTTGGCGGTCATCAAGCCGACGATCAATCCGCCGACGAGACCTGGTCCGGCGGTCGCGGCTATGGCGTCGATATCGGCAAGCGATGTCGCGGCCTCGCCGAGCGCGGCCTCGACGATGCCGTCCAGCGCCTCGACATGCGCGCGCGCCGCGATCTCCGGCACGACACCGCCGAAGGCGGCATGTTCCTCGATCTGACTGAGCACGATGTTGGAGAGAATTTCAGGCACGCGGCCGGGCTCCAGCGCGACGACGCTCGCCGCCGTCTCGTCGCAACTCGTTTCTATGCCGAGTACCCGGATCAATATGCCGCCAGCCTCCAACATTGCCCGCCCGCGCTTTCCTAGGTAGGAGAAGGCCGGCACACCTGCCAGCCGGGGGTTATCACGGACCGCGCGCCATGCAAACTGTATTGAAAATCGGAACGCGGGGCAGCCCGCTGGCGCTGGCGCAGGCCGAGGAGACGCGGGCCCGGCTGATGGCCGCGCACGACCTGCCGAAAGACGCGTTCGAGATCGTCGTCATTTCCACCAGCGGAGACCGCATCCAGGACCGTCCGCTTTCGGACGCAGGCGGCAAGGGGCTTTTCACCAAGGAGATCGAGGAGGCGCTGATCGCCCGCCGCATCGATATCGCCGTGCACTCCTCCAAGGACATGCCGACGGTGCTGCCGGATGGGCTGGAGCTTTCCGCCTTCCTGCCGCGCGAGGACGCCCGCGATGCCTTCGTCGGCAAGCAGGCGCCGAGCATTGCGGACATGCCGCGCGGCGCCAAGATCGGCTCGTCGTCGCTGCGGCGGCAGGCACTGATCCGCCGCATGCGCCCGGACCTCGATGTGGTGATGTTCCGCGGCAATGTGCAGACGCGGCTGCGCAAGCTGGAAGAGGGCCTTGCCGGTGGCACCATCCTGGCGCTGGCGGGCCTCAAACGATTGGGGCTGGCGCATGTCGCCACCGACCTGATGCCGCTGGATGCCTTTCCGCCGGCGCCGGGGCAGGGCGCCATCGGCATCGAGAGCCGCCTCGGCGACAAGCAGGTCGAGCGGATGCTTGCGCGCATCCACGATACCCCAACCGGGCAGGCGCTCGCCTGCGAACGAGCTTTTCTGGCAACACTGGACGGTTCCTGCCGGACGCCGATCGCCGGGCACGCGGTCATCGAAGCCGACCGGCTGATTTTCAACGGTCTGGTCATCCTGCCCGACGGCACCGAGGCGCATGATGTCAGGCTGGAAGGTCCGGCGAGCGAGGCGGCGAATATCGGCGCGCAAGCGGGGCTGGAAGTCCGGAACAAGGCCGGCGCGCATTTCTTCGAGGGATGGATCTGAATGCGGCGCGTGCTGGTGACGCGGCCGGAGCCGGGCGCCAGCCGGACAGCGGCGCGGCTGCGGGCGATGGGGTTCGAACCTGTCCTGCTGCCGCTGTCGAAGACGGTGCCGTTGGCTGTCGATCCGGGCGCATCGCTTGGCCGTGCCGACGCAATTGCCATCACCAGCGCCAATGCCATCCGCCACGCGCCGGTGGAATTGCTGGAGCGGCTGAAGGCCTTACCCTGTCATGCTGTGGGTACCCGAACGGCGGCCGCGGCGCGCGAGGCCGGTTTCATGTCGGTTACGGGAGGGCCGGGCGATGCCGCCACGTTGGCCGGCCGGCTTGCCGGGATCGTCGCAGGACAGTCGCTGATCTATCTCTGCGGGCGCGTCCGGTTCGCCGGTTTCGAGGAACGTCTGGCCGCGGCTGGCGTTCATGTCCAGCCGACGGAAACCTACGACACGGTGGCGGTGGACTATTCCAGCGAAGACGTGATCGAAACGCTTGGTGGCGGGAAGGTCGATACGATCCTGCTTTATTCGGCGACGGCAGCTGCGGCGGCGTGTGAACTTATTGCAAGGCCAGAGCTTCGCCACCTGTTCGAAGGGGTGCAGATTGCAGCCCTGTCGGCCCGTATCGCCGATGCCTATGCGGCTTCCGGCAGCGGGATTCGCGTGGCGACGAAGCCGCGCGAGGACGACTTGCTGGCACTGCTGGAACAGAGAGACTGAAACGCGTCATCACACCGCCCCTTTTCATGGCTTTGAGGTGTGGTAGACCCAAAGGACGCAGCGCCGTTCGGCGGTCAACGAAACGAATTGCGGAGCCGAAGCATGGTCAAGACACCGAAGGTGCGGCACTCCAAGAGCCAACGCGAGCCGGTGATGATCGATCTCGATCCGGATCAGGTTTCGCGCGTCAAGGACGAGCCGTCGCCCGAGGTCCGGCCGAATTCCGAAGCGGAGGCGGAGCAGGCGGCGAATGCTTCACGGCCGTCCGAGTCCGGGCCCGCTACGCCTTCCGAACAGCCCGGCGCGGCCGGCTTTGAACCTTGGGACGGCGTCAACGAAAAGCCGGGCAGCGAGAGCGGACAAAACCTCGGTTATTCGTTCAAGGATGAGCCGGAAACCGAGAAGCCGGTCGTTGAAGGACGGCAAGCCGAGAGCAAGCCGGACCAAGACCGGTCGGTCCAGGATAAGCGTGTTCATGACAAGCAGGCTGGCGGGCCGCAGGACAATGACAGCGCGGGGAGGCCCATGCCGAACGGAAGCGTCGAACCGAAGCGCGGCGGCATCGGCGCCATCTCGGCCGGATTGATCGGTGGGGTGATCGCGCTGGCCGGCGCGGGCGCGCTGCAATTCGTCGGTATTTTAGGGGCACCCGCAAACGGTTCACTCGATGGCCTCAATGGCGAGATCGCTTCGCTGAAGAGCCAGGTCGCGGACTTGCGCGCGGTAGCCGCGAGCGGGAATGGCGCCGCGCAGGTCAGCGGTCTTGCGTCGGCGCTCGATCAGGTGAAGGCCGATCTGGCGGCGCTGAAGACCGAAGTGGGACAAGATAGTGATAGCGCCGAGATTTCGGCGCTCGGTGGCAAGGTTACGGAGATCGAAACGGCCGTGGCGGCCTTACGGCAAGCAAGCAATGCGGCTCCAGTCGACCTCGGCCCGGTCAACGAGAAGATCGCGGCGCTGGATACGCTGGTGAAATCGACAGGCGAAACTGCGACGGCGCAAGAGGGACGGCTCGCAGCACTGGAGCAATCCATCTCGCAGCTTTCCTCCAAGGTCGATGCGCAGGCCTCGCAACCCAGGATCGCGCTTGCCATCGCCGCTTCGGCGTTGAAGGCTGCGCTGGATCGCGGCGCGCCCTTCGCCGCCGAATTGGACACGTTCGCAGCCATCGTGCCGGATGCGCCGGAGATCGGGCCGCTGCGCGCCTTCGCCGAAAAGGGCGTGCCGACCCGTGCCGACATCGCTGCGCAGACCGAAGCCGCCGCCACCGCGATGGTCGCCGCAGACGTGCCCGTCAGCAAGGACGAAGGCGTGTTCGCGCGGCTGCTGACCAGCGCCGAATCGCTGGTCAAGGTGCGGCCGGTCGGAGCCGTCGCGGGAACCGGCGTGCCGGAAACCGTCGCGCGCATGGAAGTGGCGGTCACACAGGGCGACTACGCCAAGGCGCTGGCCGAATACGATACGCTGCCGGAAGCCGCCAAAGCCGCAGGCGCGGACTTCGCCGGTAAGCTCAGGGCGCGGATCGAGGCCGAGAAACAGGTCGACGCGCTTGTCTCCAGTGCGATGAAGGCGTGAGGGCTGACCCTAGATGATCCGCATCCTCGTCTTCCTTCTCGTCGTCTTCGCGCTCGGCCTCGGCTTCTCCTGGCTGGCCGACCGGCCGGGCGACATGGTCGTCACTTTCGACGGCTACCAGTATCAGGTCAGCCTGATGGTGGCCGCGGTGGCGGTGGTCGCCATCGTCGCGGCGGTGATGATTGTCTGGTGGCTGGTGAAATCGATCTGGAACAGCCCCTATGCGATCGCGCGTCACTTCCGCGTGCGGCAGCGTGACCGCGGCTATCAGGCGCTGTCGACCGGCATGATCGCCGCCGGCGCCGGTGACGGCGCGCTGGCGCGCAAGAAGAACAAGGAAGCCGCCAAGCTCATACGATCCGACCAGGAGCCGTTGGTCCAGCTGCTCGACGCGCAAGCATCGCTGCTGGAAGGCGACCATGAGGGTGCGCGCGCCAAGTTCGAGGCAATGCTGGACGATCCCGAAATGCGCCTGCTCGGGCTGCGCGGGCTTTATCTGGAAGCGGAACGGCTGGGCGACAGGAATGCGGCCCGCCACTATGCGGGGCGCGCGGCCGCATCGGCTCCGCAGCTTGCCTGGGCGGCGGAATCGACACTGGAAGACCTGGTCCAGCGTGGCGATTGGGACGGTGCGCTCAAGTTGATCGATGCGCAAAAGTCGACCAAACAGATCGACCGTGAGGCCGCCAACCGCCGCCGCGCGGTGTTGTTGACCGCCAAGGCCGAAGCGTTGCTCGATGGGGATACGGCCGCCGCCAGGACGGCGGCGCTGGAAGCAAACCGGCTGCAGCCGAATTTTGCGCCGGCGGCGGTCGTCGCGGCCAGGGCGCTGTTCCGCAACAACGACGTCCGCAAGGGCTCGAAAATCCTGGAAACGGCATGGCGGGCCGAGCCGCATCCCGAAATCGCCGAGCTTTATATCCATGCGCGGCCGGGCGACGCCGTGCAGGACAGGCTTGGCCGGGCGCGGAAACTGCAGGAAATGAAGAAAAACAACGCCCAGTCGTCGCTTGCCGTGGCGCGTGCGGCGCTCGAGGCGCAGGAATTCGCTACCGCGCGACGCGAAGCCGAAGCGGCACTGCGCATGCAGCCGAGCGAGGGTGGTTATCTTCTGCTGGCCGATATCGAGGAAGCCGAAACCGGCGACCAGGGCAGGGTCCGGCAGTATCTCGGCCGCGCCGTCCGCGCGCCTGGCGATCCGGCCTGGATCGCCGATGGCGTCGTCTCGGAGCGCTGGGCGCCGATCTCGCCGGTCACCGGCAGGCTGGACGCCTTCGAATGGCGCTCGCCGCCGGAGCGGCTCGGCCGGCTGATCGAAGCGCGGAACGATGACGCAACCATCCCGCCCCCCGTCCTTCTTGCTTCGTCCGATCCGGCGCGGACGGCATCTGCCGCGATTTCTGCGACGGAAAAACTTTCCGGTGTCGCAAACGGTGAAGCTGGGGAGGATGCGGCCGTGCCAGCGGAAAAAGTGTCCCCGGTCGCACCGGGCAGAGCGGAATCCTTCACGGACGCGGTGGTGCTCGATGCGGAGCCGCCGAGGGTGAAGGATGAGACAACGCGCTTGCCCGACGATCCGGGGGTCGAGCCGCTCGATAACGAGGAAGAAAAATCATCGCGCCGCTTCCGTTTGTTTTGATTTTTGCGGCGCTCCCACGATAGGTTCAGCTTACAGGCGGTGGCATGTTCGGACGCGTATTGTCTTTCCTGAAGGATCTGCCGGGTGGCGGTGAGGACGGCTCCGGTTCCGGAGACGAGTTGCAGATCGCTGCCGCAGCGCTCCTCTATCATGTCATGAACGCCGACGGCATGCGCCAGGACGCGGAATGGGAGCGCTTCAAGGAGGTGCTGTCCCGGGCCTACGGCTTGACCGGAAACGCGCTCGAGGCGCTGGCGGCAGCCGGTGAAAAGGCTGACAACGAGGCCATCGATCTCTACGCCTTCACCAGCGTGCTCAAGCGCCATCTCGACATGGATGCGCGCCGGGCCTTCATCGGCCTGATGTGGGAGGTCGTCTATGCCGATGGCGACCTGCACGAACTGGAGGACAATATCGTATGGCGCGTTGCCGAACTGATCGGCGTCGAGCGCGCCGACCGCATTGAAGCCCGTCGGCGCGCTGCGGCGCGTGTTCCAGGCGCACCCAAGGACGATTAACCACAGGTCATTCCCAGAGCCCTTCATGCCAGCAAGACCACGGCCCAAGATCCTGATCGTGCTGCATCAGGAGAGCTCCAGTCCCGGGCGCGTCGGCCATATGCTGATCGAAGGCGGTTTCGACCTCGACATCCGCCGTCCGCCACTTGGCGACGCGCTGCCCGAAACACTCGACGGTCATGCCGGCGCGGTGGTGTTCGGCGGGCCAATGAGCGCCAATGACGGCGACGAATTCGTCAGGCGCGAAACCGACTGGCTGGCGGTGCCGCTGAAGGAGAATCGTCCATTGCTCGGCATCTGCCTTGGCGCACAGATGTTGTGCAACCATCTCGGCGGCAAGGTCGAGGGCCACGGCGAGGGGCTGGTGGAGATCGGCTGGTATCCGATCCGCGCCACGGATGCCGGCCGCGACCTGATGCATTGGCCGGAGATGGTCTACCAGTTCCATCGCGAAGGCTTTTCGCTACCGAAGGACGCCACACTGCTGGCGACGGCCGATACCTATCCGAACCAGGCGTTCCGCTATGGCAGGAACGCCTGGGGCGTGCAGTTTCATGCAGAGCTCACGCGCATCATGATGCACCGCTGGGTGGTGCGGGCCGAACACCGGTTCGAGCTGCCGGGGGCCCAGCCGGGCCGCGACCATCTTGGCGGCCGGCTGATCTGGGACATGCATCTCAAGCGCTGGCTGGCTGAGTTTCTCACGACAGTGTTCGGAAGGCCGCAGCAGGACGTTCTGCATTCGTCGGAAGGCAACGGGAAAATGTAGAACCCGCCCGGACCGGCGAAGCGGCACGGTCTCTCCCCTGCTACTGCCCTTGCGGCAAGCGGACAGCTTGTCTCAGAGCGCAGAAGTGGGTTGTCAGGGGCAGCCAGATCGTGTGTCATAGGTTTGACCATGCGTTTCCACAGAGTGGTGGTCCGGCAGTTCGGCCATAGCCGAATTCCGTGCTGCCGCCGTCGGAAAAAAATTTAGCGCGATCGCGGTCTCTGCGGTCCGCCGGCAGTTCAGGGGGGAAGAAAAACCAATTGCGATAGATTTAGTAGATTAAAAATTTGCGTGTGAAAGTTAAGCAGAGTGCATCTTCGCCGTGTAAAAATTTTATTTTGGAACGAATGCGTCCTTTGAAAAGTTAAAAGAGTACCGGCGAGGAGCTTCTGTCTCACCGTAAGAAAATGTGATCGAAGGCACGTATCGGATTTTGGATAGTCACTTCAAAAACCGCCATTCGTCTCGAATTTGAGATTGACTCGATTTTCGTCGGCTGATAATTTTTCTGTGTTTCTCAAAGGAGTAAAACCATGAAGAAACTTGCTAAGGTACTGGTCGCCGATACCCGTGGTGCGGTCCAGGGTTCGAAGTTCATCCCCGGCAACGGCTCGGTTCGTCGCAACGTCCTCGTTGCCGATACCCGCGGTGCAGTCCAGGGTTCGAAGTTCATCCCCGGCAACGGCTCGGTTCGTCGCGACGTCCTCGTTGCCGATACCCGTGGCGCGGTCAAGGGATCGAAGTTCATCCCGGGCCTCGGCTCGATTCGGCGTTAATTGAGTGTCCCGGGGGCAGCTCTTGTCCCCGGGTTTTTTTTGGGAATTGATATGGTCAGTGTGGGTGAAGATGAGCAGCGTCTTCTTCGTCACTGCCTGATTGCAACCGCCGACATCCAGAGCAAGCGGCCAGTCCGCGAGGAAGCGGCGCGGTTTTTCCGCGAACGCGTCGCGGATATGCAGAAGTTCAAGCTCGAATCCCTTGCCTTCATGACTCTTGACGAGTTTCAGGAGTATCAGGTCCTTTACGACCGCATTCAGGACGAGCAGCTTCGGTTTGCGGGTCCTGTGCTACGGGAATTTGCCGGACATGGTCCGGCCCTGCTCACGCAAGGCCTGGGAAAGCGGCATCTTTTTCAGGGACGCTGTTTCGGCCGCCGTGCCGATCTCGATATTGTGTTGCCGCGCGGTACGGTCGCCAAGTTCCGCGAAACCTGCCAACGGCACGGTTTCACCGAGCAGACTGTCACTATGGACATCGAATTCGCGCCGGTCACGGAGCAGGCCAAGAAAGAAGCGCTACGCCGCTCTTCATTCGAGAAGATTTATGCGCTGGCGCGCAACGTGAAGTTCGATGTCGACGCCGAAACGCGGGAAGCGCTTCCCGACCATTTCTATCCTCTGGTCAAGAAAGGTGGCGACGTCCTTCTCATCATCAACATCGAGCCGACGCTGAGCTATTCGCCGGTCGTCGATTTTGACGCAATCCATCCGCACACGACGCCGAGCCCCGAAGGCAACATTCCCGACCAGGCGACCGGCATGATGATATCGGCCTTGCGCTTCCTGCGTGTCATCAAGGTCGGCCAGCGCGGCTTCAAGCCGAAGATGCTGTGCGAGATCGCAGCGATGCTGACATACGAGAAGACCGACTGGGAGAAGATCGACCATCTGGCGCGCGTTTTCGACCTTCCGGCCGGCGCTGTGCTTATCCGCTACGTCAACGCCTTGATCGATCCGAATGCCGAGATGCCCCAGGATCTGTCGTCGCTGCCGCCCGGCGTGGTTGATATTTTCGGCACGACGGCCCTAGAGTCTCAAAATCTGAACTGAACCCAACCTAACCTCACAGCAGGGGAGCGTTTGATATGACGGTCCGTTTCATCAAGGTTTACGATCCCGCCCCTGACATTGAGTCAGCATCGGCGGATGCCAAGGATCATGCCCCGCTGCGAGGGCGGAAATTCTGTGCGCCACTTAACGTTGCTTCGTCGATAGGCTGGTATGTCTATCCGCCGCTCAATTTTCACTTGAACTGGGACGGCCGCAACTTCTTCATTATGTTCGACGACTCGGAAGACTGGATGCTTGTCGACCAGATCACCTTCCCGAACTATGCCGAGAAGTTCGAAGCGATCGCGGGTGAGCGGGGAATCAATGGCGTTCCGCCCTTCCTGGACGTGTTCCCTGAACTGGGCGTGATCCAGGTCTGGACCGGTTATCTGCTGGTGACCGAACCCCAGAATTCGATCTGGGTGCGTGCGCCGATCAATATGCCCGGATCGTTGGAATACGATGTGTTCGACGGCGTTGTCGACACCGACTGGTGGCGCGGGCCGATTATCGTCAACCTCCGCTTCCACAAGACCGATGCGCCGGTATCGTTCAAGCGGCACCGGCCGATCGGCCAAGTGTTCTCGCTGCCGCGCGCTTTCTTCGAAGAGAGCCGCAACAAGCCTTTCGAGCAGCATAACGGCCTGGAAGCCTTGACGGACGAGGACTGGAATTTGTGGCGCGAAGGCGTCGATCGGTTGCTGAATTCGAAAGTGGGTTCGTATATACACGAGGCAAAGAAGCACCGCGTGTAGGCGGCTCCGCCCGACGGAGAATTCAGTACAGGCCGACGAGTATGACGCAGGCCATTGCGCCGGAATCGACCGAAGCCAGTTCGTTGTGGCGTAATGGTAGCTTCGTCAGACTTTATCTCGCGAGCATATTGATCAGCCTGGCGTTCCAGATGACCAGCCTCGGCTTGCCGCTGGTCATCTATCAGTTGACCAATTCGGCACTGGACATGGCGGTTATCCGGTCGCTGCAATTCATACCGGCTATCGCGCTTGCGTTCCTGATCGGGACGCTTATCGACAGGCTTCCGAAACGCCTGCCGATGCTGGCGGCCGTGGCCGTGCAGGCGCTGGCCCTTGCGCTGCTTTACCTTTTCCTGGCTCGAACGGGCGGCATGAACTGGCTGGGATATACGGTCATCATGGTCTTTTTCGCCGGCAATTACTGGTTCATCAACGCCCAGAACGTGGTGATCAAGACCAGCCTTCCGCAGTCGCTGCTTACCAGCGCCAATGCCAGTCTCGGCGCCGCCGCCCGCACCTTCGAGATGCTCAGCGCGCTGATGACCGGTTTCCTGATTTATTTCGCCAGTTTCGAGGCTTCGATCCTGGTGCCGGCGCTGCTTGTTCTGATCGCGTTGGCGACGCTGCTGGCGCTCCGCCCGGTCGAGCCGCCGTCGCGCATGCGCGAGCCGCTATCGCAATCGTTGAAGGAAGGCTGGCGCGCTTTCTGGAACACCAAAGGGTTGGTGCATCTGTCCATCATCGCGGCGCTGTCCAATGCCTCGGAGGGGGTCTTTGCGCTGACAGCGCTGTTCTGGGCGCGCGACGGGCTGCATCTCAACGAAGCGGTGGTGGGCGTGCTTGTCGCCAGCGCCAGCGCTGGCGGGTTTGCGGGTAGCATCGTGACGCCCGCCCTGCGTCGACGGTTCGGCATGGGCAGTCTTCTATGGGGCTCGTTGGTGGTGATGGGGCTCGCCCAGGCAATAGGGTTCTTCTATGGCGTAGCGCCGATGTTCATCGCCATGGTGGTCAGCCAGTTTGCCTCGTCGGTGCTTGCGGTCTGTGTATGGACGTTGCGGCAGGAACTGACGCCGGCCAACATGGTCGGGCGTGTGACCGGCATTACCGGAGCTGCTTTCAAGGTTGCGCTGCCTGTCGCGCTAGGGCTTGGCGGCTGGGCCTCGGGGGTGATCGGCGCGCCGCTGGTGCTGCTTTTGTGCGGCGTGCTTTCTGTTGCCGCCGGCGTCTACGCCGTTTTCAACCGCCATCTCAATACATCGGTCTGAACCGGCTATCGAAGCCGATCCGTTATTCGAAACCGGAGGGCGGTTCGAACAGCGTGCCGCGCCTGTTTTCCAGGGATCTGCCGATGCGCAGCCCCTTCGCATCCTCGAAGCGGCGGACGATGATCTGAAGCGCCACCGGCAGGCCGCCGAACAGCCCCACAGGCACGCTGAGCGCCGCCATGTCCAGCATGTTGACGAAGCGCGTGAAGGTGCCGAGCGGCATCTGCGCCTCGTCGATTTCGGTTAGGGGCGGCGCGACGATGGGCGAGGTCGGGGTGAGAAACGCATCGGCGCCCTGGAGGTAGGCGTCAAACTCGATCTGGGCGGCGCGGCGGTCGGCCATCAGCTGCAGGTAGCTTCCGGCTAGGCTGCGGCCCTTCAGCACCCGGTCGCGGATGACCTGATGCACGACGCTGGCGTCGTCTTCGACGTAGCGGCCGAGGTGATGCCAGGCCTCCGCCGCCATAATGTCGCCGGCAATAGCCTTGTAGCCCTCGGGCGGCCGCGGCATTTGCTTCTCTTCGATCACCGCACCGAGGCTGCGCAGGTCAGCCACGGCGGCATGGAAGCATTCGAGCACCGCAGGCTGGACGCTTTCCAGGTCCTTGGGCGAAGGGATACGCAGAAGCATGCCTGCGATGCCACTTTCCAGCGTGGTCAATGGGTCGACCGGTCGCGCGCTGAAAGTGGCCGGATCGCCGGAATCGCGGCCGGCCATGATGGAAAGGAGCAGGGCGGCGTCTTCCACCGACCGGGCGAGCGGGCCGATCGTGTCGAGCGATGCCGCCAGCGGCAGCAGGCCGCTCCTGCCGACGAGACCATGCGAGGTCTTGAGGCCGACGACACCGCACATGGATGCCGGGTTGCGTACCGAGCCGCCGGTGTCGGTTCCCAGCGCGGCTGGCACCAGCCCGGCGGCGACGGCGACGCCTGAGCCGGTGGAGGAGCCGCCGGGCGCGCGCGGCACCGCAAGGTCGCGCGGATTGAGCGGGGTGCCGGTGACCGGGTTCGTGCCCCAGCCGCCGAAGGCGAACTCGACGGTTTGGGTTTTGCCGAGCGGGATCAGGCCGGCATCGATCAACCTTTTCACAGCGTTGGCTGTGCTCGTCGCCGGCGTGTCCGGTAAGGCCAGCGAGCCGGCACGGGTCGGATATCCTTCGACATGGAAGAGGTCCTTGATCGCGAAGGGGACGCCGTCGAGCGGTCCGAGTGCAGCGCCGTTGGCACGGCGTCTGTCCGACTCCGCGGCCGCCTGCATGGCGGTTTCGCCGAAGACGCTTACAAATGCGTGGAGGGTTTCGTCATGGGCGGCGATACGGTCCAGCGCGCGCCGGACAATCGCGCTCGATGTGTCTGTTCCTCGTTCCAGGGCACGGCCTTGTCCAGCAGCCGAGGCAAAGGGTGAAAGCGTATTTCCCGGGTCGTTCATGCAGGCTTCCTCGTGTCCGCTCGAGCAAAGCATGAAAGGGGATTGCTGCGCAAAGCCGAATACAGTGGAAATGCCGACAGGCGGTCGGTCAAACGGCGCGGGCTTGCCGGTCAGGCGACCTGGGCGAGAATGGAATCGTACAGCATCTTTGCCGCGGGAGAGAGGGTGCGGTTCTTAACCGTGATCAGACTATAGGGCCGCACCTCGATCTCGAATCCGATCGGGACGACGTCGATGGCGCCGCCGAGGCCGTCGGGATTCTGGATGAAGCGGGCGACCTGCACCGAAACGGGCGCGATGGCATCGGACTGCGCCACCATCACCAGGGTCAGGAGGAGCGAACTGGTGTTGAGGAACCGTTCCGGCAACGGGATGTTGCGGGTGAGGAAGTTGGCTTCAAGCGCCTGCCGCAGCGGCGAGGCGCCGGACTGGAGCACCCAGTCGAAACCAGCCGTATCTTCGAGCTGAACCGGCGTATCGCCTTGAAGCAGCGGGTGGCCGCGCCGGACCATCAGGCAGGCCTTTTCGACGCCGATGACCCGGTTGACGAAAAGTCGGGGGTTCAGGTCGTCGGGAATACGGGCGATGATGAAATCGTGCCGCGATGCGATGAGTTCGCGCGCCAGCACGTTGCTGGTTTCGACCTGGACCGAAATCTCGATATGGGGGTGCAGGTGGCGGATTTCGCGGATTGCCGGCACGGCCAATTCCACCGCCGGCGCGGTAACGGCGCCGAGGAAAACGGACCCGCCCCTGCCGGTCTTCAGTTCGGCGATTTCCCGGTCGGCCTCACGCATCTCAAGCAGGATGCTGCGGGCGCGCCGGGCAAGTGTGCGGCCATAGGCGGTGAGCGCGATGCCGCGTGGTAGTCTCTCGCACAGCTTGGCGTCGACGATGGCCTCCATCTCCGAGATCATGCGCGAGGCGGCCGGCTGCGAGATGTTCATGACCTGCGCCGCCGCGCTGATGCGTCCGTGCTCCTCCAGGGCCACGATCATGCGCATATGCCTGAGTTTCAGGCCACTGCGCTGCAGCGTAAGCGTTTCCGCGGCGGACCGCTCATGCCTGCCTGCGGTAATCGACATTCTCATCCCCCCAGCCCCGACCTGCCGCCTTTATATACCATAATCGATATATCAAACACCGAAAATCGCATTTGACAGTTATGTCGAAGAGACAGAGGCTTCATGCGCGCTGCCGCCTGGACCGCGAGCGAGACCGCTTGGGCCCAATCGCGATCAATGCGGCAGGCAATTGGGAGGATACCGGAGATCGAACGGCACGCCGCCGCGCTTTGGCGCTTCTGACCGATTGTGCGTCCCGCGCCCCGCGGGATCGCGTCCAACAACAAGGGAGAGAGCACGTGAAAATCATCAAGACACTTGTCGCCGCCCTGGCAGTCGGCCTTGCGGCCATGACCTACTCGGCGAGCGCGCAGGACAAGGGCACGGTAGGCATCGCCATGCCGACCAAATCGTCGCTTCGCTGGATCAGCGACGGCAACGAACTGGTCAAGGCGCTCGAGGCGAAGGGCTACGGCACCGATCTCCAGTACGCCGAAGACGACATCCCGAACCAGCTGGCGCAGATCGAGAACATGGTCACCAAGGGCGTCAAGGTCCTGGTCATCGCCTCGATCGACGGAACGACGCTGAGCGACGTGCTGCAGAAGGCCGCCGACCAGAAGATCAAGGTCATCGCCTATGACCGCCTGATCCGTCAGAGCCCGAATGTCGACTACTATACCACTTTCGACAACTTCCAGGTGGGTGTGCTCCAGGCCAACTCGATCCTCAAGGGCCTCGGCTATCCGGAAAAGAAGGGTCCGTTCAATATCGAGCTGTTCGGCGGTTCGCCGGACGACAACAACGCGTTCTTCTTCTACGACGGCGCCATGTCGGTGCTGCAGCCGCTGATCGACAAGGGCGACTTCGTCGTCAAGTCCGGCCAGATGGGCATGGACAAGGTCGGCACGCTGCGCTGGGACGGCGCCGTGGCGCAGTCGCGCATGGATAACCTTCTCTCGGCCAACTACTCGGACGGCAGCCGCGTCGATGCGGTCCTGTCGCCCTATGACGGCCTGTCGCGCGGTATCATCTCGTCGCTGCGCGGCGTCGGCTACGGCACCGCCGACCAGCCCTGGCCGATCATTTCGGGCCAGGACGCCGAAGTTCCCTCGGTGAAGGCGATCATCGCCGGCGAACAGTATTCGACGGTCTACAAGGACACGCGCGAGCTCGCCAAGGTGACCTCGGAACTGGTGGACGAAGTCATGCAGGGCAAGGAGCCCTCGCAGATCAACGACACCAAGACCTACAACAATGGCGTGAAGGTGGTGCCGTCGGTGCTGCTGACGCCGTATGAGGTCGACAAGTCGAACTACGAGAAGCTGGTCGTCGAATCCGGCTACATCAAGAAGGAAGACCTGCAGTAATCCCGCGGTCGGCCGGGCCTCGCGCCGGAGCGCGGGGCCTGCCGGTCCGGCCCGTCTTTCGGACCGGTGCGTCCTTCTGTATCTTTGCGGAACCGCCTTGGGCATAACCTGACGCGGCCGCCAGTTCGAGACCGGATTCAGCGATGGAAAAGACCATTCTGGAGATGCGCGGCATCACCAAGACCTTTCCGGGCGTGAAGGCCTTGCAGGACGTCAATCTCGATGTCCGCGAAAGCGAGATTCATGCGGTGGTCGGTGAAAACGGCGCCGGCAAATCGACCCTGATGAAAGTGCTGTCGGGCGTCTACCCGCATGGCAGCTACGAGGGCGAGATCCATTTCCTCGGTCGGGAATGCAAATTCCAGGGCATTCACGACAGCGAGCGCGTCGGCATCGTCATCATCCATCAGGAGCTGGCGCTGGTGCCGCTGCTGTCGATTGCCGAGAACATCTTTCTCGGCAACGAGCAGGCGAAGTTCGGCATCATCGACTGGAACAAGGTGCGGCGCCGCGCCGCCGAACTGTTGAAGCGGGTAGGCCTGCGGGAAGACCCCGACACACTCATCACCAATATCGGCGTCGGCAAGCAGCAGCTTGTCGAGATAGCCAAGGCGCTGTCCAAGGAAGTCAAGCTGCTGATCCTTGACGAGCCGACCGCCTCGCTCAGCGAGAAGGACAGCGACGCGTTGCTGTCGCTCCTGGTCGATTTCAAGGAAAAGGGCATCTCGTCGATCCTGATCTCGCACAAGCTCAACGAGGTCGGCAAAGTCGCTGATCGCATCACCGTCATCCGTGACGGCCGCACCATCGAGACGCTGGAGAAGGCTGACATCAGCGAAGACCGCATCATCACCTCGATGGTGGGCCGGTCGCTGGAGGACCGTTATCCGAGCCGCACGCCGAACCCCGGCGAGACAGTGTTCGAGGTCAAGAACTGGGTCGTGCATCATCCGATCCATCCCGACAGGCAAGTCATCAAGGGGGTCGACCTCGCCGTGCGCAAGGGCGAAGTGGTGGGCATCGCCGGGCTGATGGGTGCCGGGCGAACCGAATTCGCCATGAGCGTCTTCGGCAAGACCTACGGCCAGCGTATCAGCGGCGAAGTGCATTTGCACGGCAAGAAGGTCGATACGTCGAGTGTCGGCAAGGCAGTGGCGAACGGTCTCGCCTATGTCACGGAAGACCGCAAGACGTACGGCCTCAATCTGATCGACCATATCAAGCACAACATCACTGTCGCCAATCTCAAGGCGGTCTCCAAGGGCGGAGTGCTGAACGATCTGCGCGAGCTGAACGCGGCTAACGAATACCGCAAGAAGACCAACATCCGCTCGTCCAGCGTCTACCAGCTCACCGGCAATCTCTCCGGCGGCAACCAGCAGAAGGTGGTGCTGTCGAAATGGCTGTTCGCCAATCCGGACGTGCTCATCCTCGACGAGCCGACCCGCGGCATCGACGTTGGCGCCAAATATGAAATCTATACGATCATCAACAGGCTGGCGGATGACGGCAAGGCGATCCTCGTCATCTCCTCCGAGATGCCGGAACTGCTCGGTATCTGCGACCGCATCTACGTGATGAACGAAGGACGCATCGTCGGCGAAATGGGCGCCGACGAAGCGTCCCAAGAAAAAATAATGCGCGCCATCGTGCGGGCGGAAGGAAGGGCTGCATCATGAGCACGGAAACCCTGTCGAACGCGGAACGCAACGCGCGTGCCTCGGCCAAGATGGCGCTGAAGGAAAACCTGCGCGACTACGGCCTCGTGCTTGCGCTGATCGCCATCATGATTTTCTTCCAGTTCACCACCAATGGCGTCCTGTTCAAGCCGGTCAACCTGACCAATCTGGTGTTGCAGAACTCCTACATCATCATCATGGCGCTCGGCATGCTGCTTGTCATCGTCGCCGGCCACATCGACCTGTCGGTCGGTTCGGTTGCAGGCTTCGTCGGGGCGGTCGCCGCCATATTGATGGTGCAGTACAAGCTCGATCCCGTTTCGGCGAGCATCCTTTGCGTCATCCTCGGCGGCGTGATCGGCGCCAGCCAGGGCTACTGGATCGCCTATATGAAGATCCCGTCCTTCATCGTCACGCTGGCCGGGATGCTGGTGTTCAAGGGACTGGCGCTGTGGATCCTTGGCGGGGCCTCGGTCGGTCCGTTCCCGCCTGCCTTCCAGCTTCTGTCGGCCGGTTTCATTCCCGATGTCATCGGGCCGCTGACGATCGGCACCATCAAGCTGCATTCCACCACATTGGCCATCGGCGTCATCATCGTCGCCGCCATGCTCTATTTCAGCCTGAAGAGCCGGCAGGCCCGCGAAAGCCATGGCTACGAGGCCGAGCCGTTCACGTTGTTCGTGGTCAAGAACGCGGTGATTTCGGCGATCATCCTGTTCCTGATCTATGAGATGGCTTCCTATCGCGGCCTGCCCAACGTGCTGATCGTCATGGGTGTCCTGATCGCGCTGTTCGCCTTCCTGACCAAGCGTATGACCTTCGGGCGGCGCATCTATGCCATGGGCGGCAACGTCAAAGCGGCGGCGCTTTCGGGCATCAAGACCGAACGGCTGACCTTCATCATCTTTATCATCATGGGCATGCTGGCGGCGCTGGCCGGGCTGATTTTCGCGGCGCGGCTGAACACGGCGACGCCGAAGGCCGGTCTCGGCTTCGAGCTCGACGTCATCGCAGCGGTGTTCATCGGCGGCGCCTCGGCGCTGGGCGGCGTCGGCCAGGTGGCAGGCGCGGTCATCGGCGCTTTCATCATGGGCGTGATGAACAACGGCATGTCGATCATGGGCATCAACATCGACTGGCAGCAGGTCATCAAGGGCCTGGTGCTTCTCGGTGCGGTGGTGTTCGACGTCTACAACAAGAACAAGGCCTGAGCCGGGAGAGGACCGTCCGGAAGATAATTCCGGACTGATCGCAGGCCTGCCGGCGCGCAGCGAACCGGAACAAGCTGCGAGCGCAAGACAGATTGGAGTTTCGATCGTGGCGCCGCTTGGCGCCGCGCAGGAGGGCGTTTGCCATTCGCCGGCAGGCGCAAGGAAAGGTTGGCATGCTGCTCTCGCAATTGCTGGACGATTCGCAAACGATCCGGGTGGTCGCCAGGAATGGCGGCAGGCCGCGCATCGTCAGCGGCGCACGCAGCGTCTACTCGCTGGCGCTGGAAGCAGCCCGGGCCGGTATCGGCTTGACGGCGCTGATCGAACGCAAGGGTTTTGGCGAAACCGTCGACATCGAGTCCGCGTATCGCAAGGGCCGGTTGCTGCTGCCGATAAACCATGCCGATCCCGCCCATATTCACCTGACTGGCACCGGGTTGACACATCTCGGATCGGCGGCGGCGCGCGACGCCATGCACGGGAAACTGGCCGAGGACGCTGAACACGCCAGCGACTCCATGAAGATGTTCCGCATGGGACTGGAGGGCGGCAAACCGGCGAACGGGCAACCGGGCGTGCAGCCGGAATGGTTTTACAAGGGCAACGGGACGATGGCGGTGGCGCCGGGCGGCACGCTGGTGTCGCCCGCCTTTGCCGAAGATGCCGGCGAGGAGCCGGAAATCGCCGGCGTCTATGTCATCGGCGACGACGGCCAGCCTTTCCGTATCGGCTTCACCCTGTCGAACGAGTTCTCCGATCATGCGACCGAACGGGTGAACTATCTCTATCTCGCACATTCCAAGCTGCGCAACGCCGCCTTCGGGCCGGAAATCCTGCTCGGTGACCTGCCGGACAGCATCGAAGGGATATCACGCATCCTGCGCAACGGCGAGACGCTGTGGGAGAAGCCCTTCCTATCCGGCGAAGCGAACATGTCGCACAGCATTGCCAATCTCGAACACCATCATTTCAAGTATGCCGCCTTCCGGCAGCCGGGCGACGTGCACGTCCACATGTTCGGCACGGCCACGCTGTCGTTCACGGACGGGGTGACGACGCAGGAGGGCGACGTGTTCGAGATCGAAGCGCCGCAGTTCGGCCTGCCGCTCCGGAACGCACTGAAAGTGGAGCAGCCGGTTCCAGTGACGGTCCAGCCGCTTTAGGCTGCGAAGGATTCGAGGTACCGGCTCCCGGGGCAGGTACCATCCAACGGGTCCCCGACAGAAACCTCGGGCGCCGCTCAAGCCATGCCGAGCGCCGCCTTGTAGAGATCGAGGATGGACTCCTCCTCCTGACGCTCAGCCTGATCCTTCTTGCGCAGGCGGATGATGGTGCGCATGGCCTTGGTGTCGAAACCGGTGCCCTTGGCCTCGGCGAAGACCTCCTTGATGTCGTCGGCAATGGTCTTCTTCTCCTCTTCGAGACGTTCGATACGCTCGATGAGGGCGCGCAATTGGCCGGCGGCCACGGTTTGACTGGTTTCGGTGATGTCGTCGGCCATGAATGTCTCCGCATGTTCCTGAGCCGACTCGGGATTCGCGCCGGCATTTTTCAGCGGGTTCGATGCCCGACCGGCGTGCCCGGGTCAAGCCGCCGCAACATCACATTGCGGGCTTCCGCGCCCTCGCCGGCGTGCACTATTTGGCGTTGAGTCTGCCGGTGCCCGATTTCCGTCTCATTGCAGGCGTTAACGAAATGGTAGGGAATTGCTACGGCTCAGACCGGAGACTTCCGGCTCTTTCCGTAGACAGCCTGCGTGGGCGAGGGGCAGATGCCGGCCGATATCGGCGGCATCGCTGTGTATGGAGTAGCCCCGATGAAAAGTATGCGTCCTGGCCGGCAATCGATTTTACGACCGCGAACCCTATCGGCAACGCCGCCGCGTTTGAACCGCAAGGCGGTGCTCGGCGGCCTGGTGGCGATAGCCGTTCTCGTTTGTGGAGCGGTCATCGTCGAATTCATGGCGGCGGGCCGCGTCGAAACGGCTGCGAAGCAACCCGCCCCGACCGTCATGGAAGCGTCTCAGGCGACGTCTGCCTCGCAGCCCGAACCGGAAAGCGCACCGCAAACCCCGGAAGCGCCGCCGGTCGCTGCCAAAGCCGGCCGTCTCATGGTTCCGACACCGGGAGAGGCAGGCGCCGGCCTTTCCGCGACCCTGCCGTATCCCGACGCCCAGCGTTTCGCGCAATCCGGGCCAATGGAGACAGGGCCGGCGAAGGCGGGGTTATCTCCACCTGCGGCGGCGCGGCCGCCAGCGATTGGACCTGACGAACGGGAAACGGTCGCCGCTGCTGACCGCCCCGTTACCGGCATAGTCGGGACGGCGGACGATAGCGCATCTTCTTCTCGAGACGGCACTGCGACGGCATCGATCGCATCGAACACGGCCGAGCCAAACGAGAAGGTCGAGGTGGCGGAAACCGAAGCGGAGGTGGCCAAGCTGGAGATGTCGATCGGAATGGTTGACGGACAGGCTGCCACGGCGCCGCAGTCGGGTGCCCAGCCGCTGCCGCCGCTGACGACCGCGCGCGTGACGAAATACGTCAATCTGCGGGACGGCCCGGCCGATGAAGCCAAGGTGGTTGCGGTTATCCCGGCCAATGCGGAGATCAAGGTCGAGACCGGCTGCCAGTGGTGCCTGGTCGTTCATAACGGCCAGCGGGGCTATATCTACAAGACCTTCATCAAGCGCAATCTCAAGGAGGAAGCCAAGGAAGGCACAGGGCTGTTCTAGCCCTCAGCCATTCCACCGTGCGCCAGCCGATCTGACCTGGAAGAAGGTGCTTCGATCAACCGAAGACGATCAGCAGGTCCTTGGCGTCGATCTGGTCGCCAGCGCGGACGAGTACTTCGGAGACGGTGCCGTCACGCTCGGCGTGAAGGGCGGTTTCCATTTTCATCGCCTCGATCGAAAGCAGTACGTCGCCAGCTTTCACGGCCTGTCCGGCAACCACCGCCACAGCGGAGACAACGCCCGGCATCGGCGCGCCAAGATGGGAGTCGCTGCCGGCCTCGGCCTTGCGCCTTGCCTTGGCTGCGGATGCGCCATGCACCCGGTCCGGCACCTTGACGCGGCGCGGTTGGCCGTTCAGCTCGAAGAAGACGGTGACCATCCCCTTCTCGTCCACGTCGCCTCTGGCCAGACAACGGATGACAAGCGTCTTGCCCTTTTCGATGTCGACGAAAATCTCGTCTTCCGCTTCCATACCGTAGAAATAGGTCGGCGTGGGCAACACGCTGACCGGGCCGTAGTTTTCCTGCGCGGCGGCGAAGTCGGAAAACACCTTCGGATACATCAACCAGGAAGCGAACTCGTGTTCGGAAAGCGGACGGCCGATCTTTTCCTCAGCCTCCTTGCGGTTGGCCTTCAGATCGGCCGGCTTGAGCAGCGATCCCGGGCGTACGGTGATCGGCTTGCCGTCTTTCAGCGCCTTCTTCTGCAGTGCCACCGGCCAGCCGCCGGGCGACTGACCGAGATCGCCGCGCAGCATGGAAACGACCGAATCCGGGAAGGCGATGTCCCGCGCCGGGTTTTCCACATCGGCGACGGACAAATCCTGGCTGACCATCATCAGCGCCATGTCGCCGACAACCTTGGAGGACGGCGTCACCTTCACGATGTCGCCGAACATCAGGTTGACGTCGTGATAGGCCTGCGCCACCTCATGCCAGCGGGTTTCCAACCCGAGCGAGCGGGCCTGCTCCTTGAGATTTGTGAACTGGCCGCCTGGCATCTCGTGCAGATAGACTTCCGAAGCCGGCCCCTTCAGGTCGCTCTCGAAGGCGGCGTACTGGTTGCGCACCGCTTCCCAGTAGAAAGAGATTTTCCTGATCCATTCCGTGTCCAGGCCGGGGTCGCGCTCGGTGCCCTTCAGCGCCTCGGCGATTGAACCGAGGCAAGGCTGCGATGTGTTGCCGGAGAAGGAATCCATCGCCGCGTCGATGGCGTCGACGCCGGTTTCCACCGCCGCCAGCACGGTCGCCGCCGAGAGGCCGGAGGTGTCGTGCGTATGGAAATGGATCGGCAGGTCGGTCGCCTCGCGCAGCGCCTTGAACAGCACGCGCGCCGCACCCGGCTTGAGCAGGCCGGCCATGTCCTTGACGGCGATGATATGCGCACCGGCCTTCTCCAGTTCTCCGGCCAGCCCGACATAATATTTGAGATCGTATTTGGCGCGGCTCGGATCGAGGATGTCGCCGGTGTAGCACATGGCCGCTTCGATGAGCTTGCCTTCAGCGCCCACCGCGTCCATGGCGACACGCATGTTCTCGACCCAGTTCAGGCAGTCGAAGACACGGAACAAGTCGATGCCGGCATTGGCGGCCTGCCTGACGAAATGCTGGACGACATTGTCGGGATAATTGGTGTAGCCGACGCCGTTGGCGCCACGCAGCAGCATCTGAAGCAGCAGGTTGGGGGCCGCTTCCCGCACCTTGGCCAGCCGTTCCCAGGGGTCCTCGGTGAGGAAGCGCATGGCGACGTCGAAGGTCGCGCCGCCCCAGCATTCGAGGGACAGAAGCTGGGGCACTGCCCGCGCATAGGTGCCGGCGATGGCGGCGATGTCGAAGGTGCGCATACGCGTCGCCAGCAGCGACTGGTGGCCATCGCGCATGGTCGTATCGGTGACCAGCACCTGGCTTTGCCCGCGCATCCATTGCGCGAATTTTTCCGGGCCGAGCGCGTCCAGTCTCTGCTTTGTGCCGTCCGGCACTCTGCCGTTCAGATAGGGAACGATCGGCGCTGCGGCATCCGGATTGGGTTTCGGCCTGCCGCGCGTTTCCGGATGGCCGTTGACCGACACGTCGGCAAGGTAGTTCAGGAGCTTGGTGGCGCGGTCCTGCCGCTTGACGTGGCTGAACAGTTCCGGCGTCGTGTCGATGAACTTGGTCGTGTAGGAATTGTCGGCGAAGCTCGGGTGATTGATGATCGCCTCAAGGAAGGTGAGATTGGTGGCGACGCCGCGGATGCGGAATTCGCGCAGCGCCCGGGTCATGCGTGCAATCGCCTCGCCGGGCGTCGGCGCCCAGGCGGTGACCTTCTCGAGCAACGGATCGTAATAGCGAGTGATGACCGCGCCCGAATAGGCCGTGCCGCCATCGAGGCGGATGCCGAAGCCGGTGGCGCCGCGATAGGCGGTGATGCGGCCATAGTCGGGAATGAAATTCTGCTCAGGATCCTCGGTGGTGATGCGGCATTGAAGGGCATGGCCGTTCAGCCTTATGTCCTTCTGTGCCGGGACGCCGGATTCCGGCGTGCCGATGGCGTAACCGTCGAGGATGTGAATCTGCGCCTTGACGATGTCGATGCCGGTCACCTGCTCGGTGACGGTATGCTCGACCTGGATGCGCGGATTGACCTCGATGAAGTAGAATTTGCCGGTCTCGGCGTCCTGCAGGAACTCGACGGTGCCGGCGCCGACATAGGCGGTGTCCCTTGCGAGCTTGAGCGCATAGCCGCACAGCTCGTCGCGCAGTTCCTGGCTGAGGTAAGGCGCCGGCGCGCGCTCGACCACTTTCTGGTTTCGGCGCTGGATGGAACAGTCGCGCTCGAACAGATGCACGGCATTGCCATGCGTGTCGCCCAGCACCTGCACCTCGACGTGGCGGGCGCGCTCGATCAGCTTTTCGAGGTAGACCTCGTCCTTGCCGAAAGCGGCCTTGGCCTCGCGCTTGCCTTCCATCACCTCGCGGCCGAGATCGGCTTCGGAGCGAATGGCGCGCATACCACGTCCACCGCCACCCCACGACGCCTTGAGCATCAGCGGATAGCCGATGTCCGCCGCCAGTTTCTTGACCGCTTCCATATCGTCCGGCAACGGGTCAGTGGCGGGGACCACCGGCACGCCGATATCGATCGCCAGATTGCGGGCGGCGACCTTGTTGCCCAGCCGGCGCATTGTCTCCGGCTTGGGGCCGATGAAGACGATGCCGGCTTCAGCGCAGGCCTCGGCGAATTCGGGGCTCTCCGACAGCAGACCGTAGCCCGGGTGAATGGCATCGGCGCCGGAAAGCCTCGCGACGCGGATCACCTCGTCGATCGACAGATAGCTTTCTATCGGCCCCATCTCCCTGGCGAGATGCGGGCCGCGGCCGACCTGATAGCTTTCGTCGGCCTTGAAGCGATGCAGCGAATATTTGTCCTCCTCGGCCCAGATCGCGACGGTTTTCAGGCCAAGCTCGCTTGCCGCGCGGAAGACGCGAATAGCGATTTCGGACCGGTTGGCGACGAGAATCTTGCTGATGGCCAAGGGCGCGCTCCAAACTGCGAGGGCAGAAGAAAAAGCGGCTCATGAATAACGGGAAATTGCTGCAGTGCAACCAAAATCGCATGCAGATTGAATCGATTGAAATGGCCGATTCCTGACGATTTTGGTGAAATTCGTCCCCGTCGTCTCACTATTGGGAAAGCGACCGCCCTATTCTCAATGTTGATACGAAATGACTCAAAAAAGCCTGGCAAGAAGCTCGGATAGCATAACCGCGATGCACAGCATTCGGTCTCGAGATCGTCTTTCGGTAGCGCAATCGGCGTTAACGAGCGGCCCATGGACAAAGAAAAATGCCCGACGCAAGCGCCGGGCATCTCCGAAGTTCGAATTGAAGGCTGGAGCTTATCTTTCGAAATAGCTGATCTTGCCGTCGTCGCCCTTCTTCCACTCGTAGACGACATAGGCGGCTGCGGTGATATCACCCTTTTCGTCGAAGCCGAGGTCACCAAGCACGGTCTTCCAGGGACCGCCCGACTTGATCGTCTCGGCTACCTTCTGTGCGTCGTCAGCCGAACCGGTCTTCGCAATCGCCTGGGCGATGATCTGGACAGTCGCATAGGAGTAGAGCGTGTAGGCCTCCGGCTCGAAGCCGCCGGCGCGGAATTTCTCGACGACTTCCTTTGCGGCCGGGTTCTTGCGCGGATCCGGTGCAAAGGTGTTCAGCGTACCGATAACCGCGTCGCCGGCGATGGAGGCCAGTTCGTCGGAGACGATGCCGTCGCCCGAGAACAGCGGAGCCTTGAGGCCCTGGTCCGCCGTCTGGCGGATGATCAGGCCGGCTTCGGTGTGGAGGCCGCCCCAGTAGATCAGCGTGACGCCGGCTTCCTTCATCTTGGCGATGAGGGCCGAGAAGTCCTTGTCGCCGACGTTCACGCCTTCGTACATGGCTTCCGTCACGCCAGCCGCGTTGAGCGCCTTCTTGGTTTCGTCGGCAAGGCCCTGGCCGTAAGGCGTCTTGTCGTGGATGACAGCGACCTTGGCATCCTTGAAGTTGGCGGCGATGTATTCGCCCGCGACCTTGCCCTGCTGGTCGTCACGACCGCAGGTGCGGAAGGTGTTCCACATGCCGCGATCGGTGAAGGTCGGGTTGGTCGAGGCCGGCGAAATCTGCAGCATGCCGTTCTCGAGATAAACGTCCGAGGCGGGGATCGATGCGCCGGAGTTGAAATGGCCGTCGACAAATTTAACGCCATCGGCCGCGAGCTTGTTTGCCACCGAAACAGCCTGCTTCGGGTCGGCTGCGTCATCGCCTACTTCGAGCTTCAGCTTCTCGCCATTGACGCCGCCGGCCGCGTTGATGTCGGCAACAGCCTGTTCGGCGCCCTTCTGCAACTGCGCTCCGAAAGCGGCGTTCGCACCGGTGATCGGGCCGGCGACGCCAATCAATATATCGGCCCACGCATTGCCGCTGAACGCGACGAGCGCGGTCAGTGCCACGGCGGACAAGAGTGACTTTTTCATAGATACGCTCCCATTCACGGAGTGGGCGTGGATGAAACTTTCATGCGATGCCCACCCTTATCGCAGAAAGCTTAGTTTGCCCATTTTCAAAGGCTTGTCACGCCGATTCAGGTGCGAGCCGGCGTTAATGATGAACATCAACCTTTCGGTCTCCAGCTCAGCGGAGAAGCCCTTTCGTAAAGCCAGTTGTACTGTGTCACCATCTGGTTGGTGCGTGTGTACTGGTAGCCCAGAAAGCCCAGCAGCATGATCACCAGCGTGTCGACGATGTAGTACTGGAGCGAGAACATCGTGCCATCGAACAGGGCGTGATGGATGAAGCGCACGGCGATGCCGAGGCCGAGCAGATAGAAGAAAAGCGCGAGGTGCGTACGCCAGGTCTGCGCGCTCGCCCGGCCGGTCATCCATGCCGCCCAGCCGCCGAGCAGGCAGGTGACGAAGAAGAATTGCCAGATCGAGCTTTCCTCGTAGAGAATGCCTTGCATCGCTGTTTCCTCAGATCAGTGGTGGCCGCCTTCGAGATAGGCCGCCCGCACTTCCGGATTGGCCAGAAGCTCCTTGCCGCTGCCGCTCATGGTGACGTTGCCATTGACCATGACATAGCCGCGGGTGGCGAGCTTGAGCGCGCCGAAGGCGTTCTGTTCAACCAGGAACACGGTCAGCCCCTCGGTGCGGTTCAGTTCGCGGATGGCGTCGAAGATCTGCTTGACGATCAACGGCGCCAAGCCGAGCGACGGCTCGTCCAGCAGCAAGAGCTTGGGCCGCGCCATCAGCGCGCGTCCGATCGACAGCATCTGCTGTTCGCCGCCAGAAAGTGTGCCGCCGCGCTGGCCGATGCGTTCCTTCAGCCGCGGGAACAGGGCGAACACCTTCTCGACGTCCTCATCGTAATATTTGAGGTTGTCGAGGCTGGCGCCCATCTGCAGGTTTTCCATCACCGTCATGCGTGGAAAAATACGGCGTCCTTCCGGCGATTGGGCGATGCGCATGCGGGCGATCTCGTGCGTCGGCATGCGGGTGATGTCGGTGCCGGCGAAGGTGATGGTGCCGGAGCGCGCACGAGGGGCGCCGAAAATGGTCATCATCAGCGTCGATTTACCGGCGCCGTTAGCACCGATGAGGGCGACGATCTCGCCTTCCTTGACGCTGACGTCGACGCCGTTCAGCGCCCGGATGTTGCCGTAGAAGGTCTGCACGCCGCGGATATCGAGCAGGTTTGCGCCGGCCATCACTTGCGTCCTCCGCGCTTGCCGCCGGCCGGTGTGGCCTTTTTCGACGGGTGGCTGGTTTCGACCTTGCCGGCGTCGACGCGGCGCGAGAATTCCGTCTCCTTGCCACTGGCGAGCGTTTTCGCCTGGGCTATCCAGTTCTCGCGGGCGATACGTCCGTCGAAAGCGAGGTAAGCTTCGGCGGCGACAATGTCAGGTTTCTTCCAGGCGGCGATCTGGTCGAAATGGAAGATGCCATGATCGTTCAGCTTCTTCTCGTTGACCGAACCGATGCCCTTGATGCGGGTGAGGTTGTCGGCCTTGCCGCCGCGCGGTTTGGATAGCCGGTTCGAGATGCCGGCAGGTTTCGCAGCCGGTGCCTTGGCGGCCGGCTTCGCGACGCTGACCTTCGTGGCAGACTTGGCGGTTGCGGGTTTTGGCGAACCCGCTTTCGGCATTGGTGCTTTCGGCGATGCGCTTTTGGCAGCCGCCGCCGATGCCGGTTTGGCCGGGGCTGACTTGGCAGACTTGGCGGCAGGCTGCTTCGCTGTCTTGGGCGTAATCGCTGAAGACGCCGACGTCTTGGTTGAAGCGGAACGGCCCGCTGTCTTCGCCGGCGCTCTTTTCATCGCCGGTTCGGCAGACTTTGCCGGGGATGCGGCTTTGGCCGGCACAGCGGCGGCGGCCGGCGCTGGCTTCACCTGATCGGCCTTCGACGCGCCCTTCGAGACCGTGACGCGTTCGCCGTCGCGATGGCCAATCGTATCCTCGACAGATCCGGCCATCAGCGAAGACGATGCGCCCGGGCCATGTGCGGCATCGGGGCCGGCGTCGAGCTGCTCTATGACGTCCTCGTCGCCGACCTCGGCAAGCACTTCCGTGACCTCCTCGTCGTCGACGCCAAGATAGGCGGCGATGACGCGCGGGTCGGAGCGGACGGACTGCGGGTCGCCGTCGGAAATCTTGCGGCCGTATTCCAGCACCACGACGTGATCGGAAATCTGCATGACCACCGACATGTCGTGCTCGATCAGCAGGATCGACGTACCCGTATCGTTCTTGATGCCCATCAGCAAGGTGTTGAGGGCCAGCGATTCCTTCGGATTGAGGCCGGCCGCCGGCTCGTCGAGGCATAGCAGCTCAGGCCCGGTGCACATGGCGCGGGCGATTTCCAGCCGGCGCTGGGCGCCGTAAGGCAGGTCGCCGGCGGGATCGTCGGCGCGGTCGACCAGATCGGCCTTTTCCAGCCAGTGCCGGGCCAGGTCGATGGATTCAGCCGACGCCTGCTTGTAGCCGCCGATGCCAAGAAGACCGAGGATGGTGTAGCCGGACGCCTTCATCAGCTTGTTGTGCTGGGCGACGAGCAGGTTCTCCAGCACAGTCATGCCGGAAAAGAGCCGGATGTTCTGGAAGGTGCGGGCCACCTTGGCGCGCGCCGGGATTTCATGGTTCGGCAGCCTTTCCAAGAGATAGGACGAGCCGTCGCGCCGGTTGAGCGTGATCATGCCTTCCGAAGGCTTGTAGAAGCCGGTGATGCAGTTGAAGACGGTGGTCTTGCCGGCGCCGTTCGGGCCGATCAGCGCGGTGATCTCGCCGCGCCTGGCCTGAAAGGAAAGGTCGCCGATGGCGACCAGGCCGCCGAACTTCATCGACATGTGTTCGACGTCGAGGATGGTGTCGGTCACCGTATTGCCCTGGATGTTCGCGTCCATCAGCCGTGGCCCTCCTTGGTGAAGGAGCCGGAGACGGCCCGGCGCTCTTTCAGGAAGGCAGTCGGTTCCCGGCTGCCGACGAAGCCGCGCGGTTTCCACAACATGACGACGACCATGGCAATACCGAACAAAAGCATCCGGTAAAGCTCGGGCGTGAAGTCAGGTCCGAAGACCGCCTTCAGGAAATCCAGCTCGCGCAAGATTTCGGTGCCGCCGATCATCACCGCGGCGGCGACGGCAATGCCGCCGAGCGAACCCATGCCCCCAAGCACGACAATAGCCAGGATGATGGCCGATTCGATAAAGACGAAGGATTCCGGGCTGACGAAGCCCTGGCGGGCGGCGAAGAAGGAGCCAGCGAAGCCGCCGAACATGGCGCCGGTGGCGAAGGCGGTCAGCTTGGTCGTGGTGGTGTTGATGCCGAGCGATCGGCAGGCGATCTCATCCTCGCGCAGCGCTTCCCAGGCGCGGCCGACCGGCATGCGACGCAGGCGGATCGTCACGAAGGCGGTGA
Source organism: uncultured Mesorhizobium sp. (assembly GCA_965649745.1). Taxonomy (GTDB): domain Bacteria; phylum Pseudomonadota; class Alphaproteobacteria; order Rhizobiales; family Rhizobiaceae; genus Mesorhizobium. Next base: position 42,053 of record CBFGLW010000005.1, read on the forward strand.
GCAGGCACAGGAGAAGGATGAGGTAGTAGAGGAAGATCTTGTAGTAGGCGCCGGACGGGGCGATCTCAAGCACCTTGCCGATGTAGTTGTCGTCGGAAATATTGAACGACATCAGGCCAAAGAACGAGACTTTCGGGATGCCCGAGATGCCGGCCGAACCGTTGGTGACCTCACGCCAGTTAATCAGCACCAGGCGGATGATCTCGCCGAAGGCGAGGGTGACGATGGCCAGATAGTCGCCACGCAGGCGCAGCACCGGGAAGCCGAGGATAATGCCCCAGAACGCCGCCATGATGCCGGCGCAGGGCAGCAATATCCAGAACGAGAGACCGAAATGCGAGCCGAGCAGCGCGTAGGCATAGGCACCGACTGCGTAAAAGGCGACGTACCCCAGATCAAGCAGGCCGGCGAGACCGACGACGATGTTGAGGCCCCAGGCGAGCATCACATAGATGAGGATCTGGATGCCGAAATTGTCGACCCATTTCAGCGAGCCCTGTAGCCCGGCCGTCAAAACGACGAAGACGGGAAACAGGAACAGGAGCGCGATGCCGATAAGGTTGAAATTGCGCCGGATGAAACCGGGTTCGGCGGCAGCTGAAGCTGGCGCCGCCTTAGCTTGCTCGGCCTTGCGGCGTTCCAGCGCCGGCTGGACGAAGCCGATATAGAGAAAGCGTCCGGCCATGGTGATGAGCACGACGGCGGCCAGCAGGCCCCAGCGCTGAACCAGCACCAGTTCGTTGCGGATGTTCTGATCGGTCTTGAGGCCGATCAGAAGCACGAACAGCCCGAAGGCGATGACGCCGGCGAAAAGCGATTCCCGGATAGCGCGGGAAATCGGCCTGGCGACCCCGGCGCTCGAGGTGGAGACGGTGACGGCCATGGATCAGACCTTTTCGACTTCGGGCCGGCCGAGGATGCCGGAAGGCAGGAAGATCAGCACGATGGCCAGGATCGAGAAGGCTGCGACATCCTTGTAGTCGATGGAGAAGTAGGCCGACCACATGCTTTCGATGAAGCCGATCATCAGGCCGCCGAGCACGGCGCCCGGCAGCGAGCCGATGCCGCCGAGCACGGCGGCGGTGAAGGCTTTGACACCCGGAACGAAGCCGTCGGAGAAGGAGACGACGCCATAATACATCAGGAAGAGCGTGCCGGCGACCGCGGCAAGAGCCGCGCCCATGATGAAGGTGATGGAGATGGTGCGGTCGACGTCGATGCCGAGCAGCGCGGCCATCTTGCGGTCCTGCTCGCACGCTCTTTGGGCGCGGCCGAGCGATGTGCGGTTGACCAGATACCAGAATACGGCGAGCAGGGCGGCGGTGACGGCGATGATGATGATCTGCTTCAGCGATATGGAGATGCCGCCGATGTTGTAGACCTGGCTGACCATGGGTGGGATCGGCTTGTTGCGCGGTCCCTGCGTAACCTGGACGAAATTGGACAGTGCAATCGACATGCCGATCGCGGTGATGAGCGGCGCCAGCCGGAACGAGCCGCGCAGCGGGCGGTAGGCGACCTTCTCGATGGTCCAGTTGTAGAGGCCGGTCAGCAGCATGGCCACGATCATCATGATGAGCAGGGCGACCACGACAGGCACCGAATAGAACATCGCGCCGAGAATCAGGAAGACAATGAGGGCGGTGAAAGCACCGACCATGAAAATATCGCCATGGGCGAAATTGATCATGCCAATGATGCCGTAAACCATCGTATAGCCGATGGCGATCAACCCATAGATCGATCCCAGCGTCAGCCCGTTGATAACTTGCTGAACGAAATACTGCATATTCACAAGGCTCCCCTGGGATTTCGCCGCCAGGACGCATCCCTTTTCATATTGTTCCTAGTCGTAAGGTTCTGATCCCGGATTGCAACGTGTTTCTTCGACCCGCCGGCTCGATATGAAGCACGCCATCCGGGCGCCTGTTTTCGGCTTCTGCCCCTGGACTATCGTGGACCGTAACATTGGCACAACGCAATGTCTTTGACGATTCCAAATCGATTTTGTGGAATTCTTCGAAAAAGATCGCGCGAAGAGGTGCCCGTAAGACGGATTGTTGCGCGGCTCTCAACACAAAACCCTCGGCTTCGCGGAAGGGAAGATGCCGACCCGGAGATCATTGGACGACGAAACCGTGAGCGAAAGGATCGCGCTCATCGATATAGATGGTGTTGAGGCCGGTCTGCCTGGCCCAGCCGCCGATGGAGGGCACGATGGCCGGTTTGCCGCCCACTTCGACGGCCTTCTCCACTCTGCCCCTGAACAACGAGCCGATGATCGATTCATGAACGAACTCGTCGCCCGCCCTGAGCCTACCCTTGGCGGCGAGCTGGGCCATGCGCGCCGAGGTGCCAGTGCCGCATGGCGAGCGGTCGATGGCTTTCTCGCCATAGAAGACGGCGTTGCGGCCATGTGCGTCCGGATGTTTGGGCGCACCGGTCCACTGGATGTGCCGCAGCCCGTTGATCTCGGGATTCTCGGGATGGACGAAGGAGTAAAGTTCATTCAGGCGCTGCCGCAGCACCGGGCTCCAGGCGATGAGATCGCCGGCGGAATGATCGGCCAGGTCGCGGTAGTTCTCCTGCGGGTCGATGATGGCGTAGAAATTGCCGCCATAGGCGATGTCGACGCGGAGTTCGCCAAGTCGGGGACAATCGACCGGCAAGTCCTCGGCGTAGAGGAAGGACGGCACGTTGGTGATGCGCACTTCCTCGACATAGTCGCCGGCCTGCCTGTACTCGGCGACGACAAGGCCGGCGGGGGTGTCAAGCCGCAGCGTGCCCGGCGTCTTCGGCTTGACCAGCCCGTTCTCGACCGCCATCGTCACCGTGCCGATAGTGCCGTGTCCGCACATGGGCAGGCATCCCGACGTTTCGATGAACAGGATGGCGATATCGCAATCGTCCCGCGTCGGCGGATAGAGGATCGATCCCGACATAACGTCGTGGCCGCGCGGCTCGAACATCAGGCCGGTGCGAATCCAGTCGTATTCCGCGATGAAATGCGCCCGGCGCTCGATCATCGTCTTGCCCATAAGCAGCGGCCCGCCGCCGGCGACCAGCCGCACCGGATTGCCGCAGGTGTGGCCGTCGAGGCAGGTGAAGATGTGGCGCGCCATTCGAACTTCCTCAGAAACGCTGCGGTGAAAACGGAGCGAGATCGAGCGCTGGAGCCTGCCCCGAAACCAGATCGCGGATCAAGCGTCCGGTGGCGGCGGCCTGCGTCAGGCCGAGATGCCCGTGGCCGAAAGCATAGACGATGCCTGAAGCATCGCGCGCCTTTCCGATGACAGGAAGCGAATCCGGCAATGACGGCCGGAAACCCATCCATTCGCACCCACCGGAAACGTCGAGGCCAGGCAGGAAGGCTTTCGCCTTTTCGAGCATGACGCGGGATCGGTCGAAGTTGGGCGGGCGATCGAGCCCCGCCAGTTCGACCGCGCCGCCGATGCGCAGGCCGGTTTCCAGCGGCGTGATGACGAATCCGTGGCCGGAGAAGATAAGCTGCCGCTTCACGTCGCAGGCTGCGGGCGGCAGGGTGGTGTTGTAGCCACGCTCGGTTTCGAGCGGGATCGAATCGCCAAGCTGGCGCGCCAGCAGATGCGACCATGCGCCGGCGGCGATGACGATGCGGTCAGCGCTTCGCTTGCCGCCACCAGCGAGATGAAGCGTGCCGCCAGTTCGCCCGGTTCCGGCGGGCTCCATTCGCTCAACGCGGGCTTGTTCGAAGTGGGCTCCCTTCTTTTCGGCGTAAGCCCAAATGGCCTTGCCCAGATGTTTCGGGTCGGACACGGTCTTCCAGCCGGGAACGAAGGTGCCCTTGACGAAACGCGGCGACAGGCCCGGCTGCAGGGTTGCCAGTTCCTCGCCTTCGACGTGACGATAATCGATGCCGAACCGATCCCGCGCGGCCCAGCCGGGCAGGGTGGCGCGGAATTCGGCCTCGCTTTCGTAGAATTCGAGCGAGCCGCCCTCTCGCAGCATCTGTCGCGTGCCCGAGCGCTGCATCAGGCCGGCCCATTCGGTCTCGGCGAGTGCCATCATCGATGCCTGCGCTGCGAGGGCGGCCTCATAATTGCTGGCGCTGCCGGCGCGCCAGAACCGCCACAGCCAGGGCAGCAATTTCGGGAGATAGGCCGGCGGAATCGACAGCGGACCGAGCGGATCGGCCAGCCAGCGCGGCAGATTGCGCAGCATGCCCTTGTGTGCCAGCGGCAGCACATCGGAGAAAGCGAAGGCGGCGGCGTTGCCGGACGAGGTCTCCTCGCAGATGCCGGTGCGGTCGTAGACGGTAACGGCATGGCCCGTCTCAGCGAGATAGGCTGCGCAGCAGACGCCGATAATGCCGCCGCCGACGATGGCGATGTCTGTTCGTCCGGTCATTTCGCGGTGCCGAACGAGTGAAAGTCATACCCCCACCCCTTACCCCTCCCCTCAAGGGGGAGGGGGGGCCTGAGACGCTGGTGAATCCCCTCCCCCTTGAGGGGAGGGGTAAGGGGTGGGGGTAACTTCATGGGATTCGGCGCAACCTCTAAGCCGCTTTTGCTACATCGACCTTCGGCAGTTCCGGCCGGACGGCGAGCGCGTCGCGCACGATCTTCTCCACCGCTGCGCGCCGCTCCCCCGAAAGCGGCTGGCGCGGCATGCGCACCCGCTCGTTGGTGCCGATGGCGAGCGCCTCGGCCAGCTTGATGTTCTGGACCAGATAGGTCGAGACATCGAGGTCGAGCAACGGCCGGAACCAGCGGTAGATGGCGAGCGCTTCCTCGCGCCGTCCCTGTTTCATGAGCCGGTAGATGGCGACGGTTTCCCTGGGGAAGGCGGTGACAAGCCCGGCAACCCAGCCGATCGCACCGACCGAAAGCGCTTCGAAGGCGAGATTGTCGACGCCGGTAAACAGGTCGAAGCGGTCGCCGAAGCGGTTGATGATCTCGGTCGAGCGGCGGATGTCGTCGGAGGATTCCTTGACCGCGACGAAAAGCGGGTCGTCGGCGAGCTGCTCCATCACCTCGACGGTGACGTCGACGCGGTAGGCGACGCGGTTGGAATAGATCATCACCGGCAGCCCGCCCGCCGTGGCCATGGCGCGCAGTGTCGCCACCGTTTCCTGCGGATTGGTGTGGTAGATGGGCGAGGGCACGATCATCAACCCATCGGCGCTCGCCCTGGCAGCGCTTTTCGCAAGGGCGGCGCCTTCGCGTGTGCCAGGCTCGTTTATGGTCAGCAGCACAGGCTTCCTGCCGGCAACGCCCTGCGCCGTCTTCAACACAGCGAGCTTCTCCTCCACCGACAGCATCGGCCCTTCGCCGAGTGAGCCGGCGACGATGATGCCGTCGCAACCGGCCTCCATCTGCAGACCGAAACAACGTTCCATCTCGGCATGGTCGAGGCGGTCATCCTCGGTGAACTTTGTCGTAACGGCGGGGAAAACTCCGGTCCACATAGCATCGCTCCATCTGATATATCAGTAATATATTTTAATGTGTCCGGCCTGTCAATGGGATTCCGCTTTTGATATATCTTGCTGGAAACATCGAGGAGATATGTGTGTCGCTTGCCGAAGAAAGCCTTTCATTCGAACCGGTTGCGGCAAAAGCCTATCGCGTCCTGGAAAGGATGATCGTGACGCTGGAGCTGGCGCCCGGCGGCTTCGTGACCGAAGGACGGTTGATCGAGCGGGTCGGGCTTGGCCGCACGCCGGTGCGCGAGGCGATCCAGCGGCTGGCCTGGGAAGGACTGCTCGACGTGCGTCCGCGCGCCGGTATGGCAATCGCTCCGCTCAATGCATCCGACTGGCTGCGGGTCATCGATGCGAGGCGCGGCGTCGAGGTGCTGTTGGCGCGGTCGGCCGCGCGTTTCGTCACCGGCGAGGGCGCCGACCGCTTCCACGAGGCGGCGCTGTCGATGCAGAAAGCCGTCGTAGCCGGCAACGTCTTCGCATTTCTGGAAGCGGACAAGGCGATGGACGAGGCGCTGGCCTTCGCAGCCGACAATCCCTTCGCGGCGCGGCTGGCGGCGCCGCTGCAGACGCACAGCCGGCGTTTCTGGTTCCGCTACAAGGCCGATACCGGGCTGGCGGAGTCGGCCGAACATCATGTGGCGCTGATCCGTTCGATCCTGTCGGGAGACGAGGATGCGGCCGGCAAGGACGCCAAGCGGCTCATGGCGCTGTTGCGGAGCCATGCGGAGATGGCGGCAAGGCGCTAGCGTCGATCCGAATGACAGGAATCGGTCCAGCCAAGTCCCTAGACTCAAGATTTTTGCGGGTCGGTGTCGGCGCTGCCTGCTCCCGTGCGTCTTCATTGCAACATCGACCGCCAACGGAGAGGAGATTGCGCCATGAGCGAGGGGACGATGACAAGGATCGGCTACGTGCTGTCGGGGCTGTTCGTGCTGTTCATGCTGGGCGCTTCCATCGCGCTCAAGCTGCTCGGCATGCCGGTGGCGGATGAAACGATGACGGCGCTCGGCTGGCCGACCGGCTACACCTTGCCGATCGGTATCCTCGAACTGGTGCTGACGCTGCTCTACCTCTATCCGCGCACCAATATACTCGGCGCGGTGCTGTTCATGGGCCTGCTCGGCGGGGCGATGGCGACGCAGATACGCGTCGGCAATCCGCTTTTCAGCCACGTGCTGTTTTCAATCTATCTCGGCCTGTTCCTGTGGGGCGGCCTGTGGCTGCGCGACCCGGCGCTGCGGGCGCTGTTCCCATGGCGCCGCGGCTAAACCATTTCAAGGAAGACACTATGGGCAAGACAATCGCCATCATCGTCGCCAGGCTGATCTTCGCAGCCGCCTTCGCCATGGCGGCCGGGTTCAAGTTCGCCGGCATGCAGATGACCGCCGACTATATCGCGGCGGCCGGCTTCCCGATTCCGCTGGTTCTGGCGTGGCTCGCCGCATTCTTCGAAGTGGCGCTGGTGCTGGGCTTCCTCACCGGCGCCTTCTTCACCGAGACGGCGCTGCTGGCGGCGGTCTATGTCGTCTTCCTGGCATTCGCCTTTCATGGGCCGTCGCGCTGGGCCGGCAACCAGATGGAGTTCGGCTTCTTCGTCGACCATTTCACCTTTCTTGCCGGCCTGCTGTTCGCAGCGGTTCACGGGCCGGGCGACAGGCTGGCACTCCGTCAAGGATTTATCTGGAAGCGCGCTTGAAACAAAAAGGGCCGCGGAATCGCGGCCCTTTTTTCAATTGGCAGAGTCGGTCAGTTCATCGTCGGGATGACGAATTCCGCGCCGTCCTTGACACCAGACGGCCAGCGCGAGGTGACCGTCTTGGTCTTGGTGTAGAAGCGGAACGCATCGGGTCCGTGCTGGTTCAGATCGCCGAAGGACGACGCCTTCCAGCCGCCGAAGGTGTAGTAGGCAATCGGAACCGGGATCGGCACGTTGACGCCGACCATGCCGACCTGGACCTTTGAAGCGAAGTCACGCGCGGCGTCGCCGTCGCGGGTGAAGATGGCGACGCCGTTGCCCATCTCGTGGTCGTTGGCGAGCTTGAGGGCGTCGTTATAGGTAGGCGCGCGCACGACCGACAGCACCGGGCCGAATATCTCTTCCTTGTAGACACGCATCTCCGGCTTGACGTCGTCGAACAGGCAGCCGCCCATATAGTAGCCGTTCTCGTAGCCCTGCATCTTGAAGCCGCGGCCGTCGACGACCAGCTTGGCGCCTTCCTTGACGCCGATGTCGACATAGTTCTTGACGCGCTCCAGTGCCTGCTGAGTGACGAGCGGGCCGAAATCGGCCGAGGAATCGGTCGACGGACCGACCTTGAGACTTTCGACACGGGGGATGAGGCGTTCGATGAGGCGATCAGCGGTTTCCTTGCCAACCGGCACGGCGACGGAAATCGCCATGCAGCGCTCGCCCGCGGAACCGTAACCGGCGCCGATGAGAGCGTCGACGGTCTGGTCCATGTCGGCGTCGGGCATGACGATCATATGGTTCTTGGCGCCGCCGAAGCACTGCACGCGCTTGCCGTTGGCGCAGCCGCGCGAATAGATGTACTGCGCGATCGGCGTTGAGCCGACAAAGCCGATGGCCTTGATGTCCGGATCGTCGAGGATGGCGTCGACCACTTCCTTGTCGCCGTTGACGACATTGAGGATGCCGGCCGGAAGCCCGGCCTCGACGAACAGTTCGGCGATGCGCAGCGGAACGCCTGGATCGCGCTCCGACGGCTTGAGGATGAAGGCGTTGCCGCAGGCGATGGCCGGCGCGATCTTCCAGAGCGGGATCATGGCCGGGAAGTTGAACGGGGTGATGCCGGCGACGACGCCGAGCGGCTGGCGCATGGAATAGACGTCGATGCCCGGGCCGGCGCCGTCTGTGAACTCGCCCTTCATCATGTGCGGCGCGCCGATGCACACCTCGACCACTTCGAGCCCGCGCTGGATATCACCCTTGGCGTCGGCGATGGTCTTGCCGTGCTCGCGGGCGAGGATCTCGGCCAGCGAGTCGTATTCGCGGTTGGCCAGTTCGAGGAATTTCATCAGCACGCGCACGCGGCGCTGCGGATTGGTGGCGGCCCAGGCCGGCTGCGCGGCCTTGGCGTTCTCCACCGCGGCGCGCAGTTCCTCGGTAGAGGCGAGCGCCACCGTGCCGCGGACGGAGCCGTCCATCGGCTGCATGACGTCCTGCTTGCGGCCGCTCGTGCCCGCTACGCGCTTGCCGCCGACGAAGTGCCCATATTCAATCATCGTTCCACTCCCTGGAATTTTATCATGGTGCATTCTCGGCCTTTGGCAGGCGGAACGCAATGCGAGGGCGAACGCAACCGTTGTGCGGAAAATAAATGACGATAGAATGCGAACGTGAATTCTCGCAATAGTAATGGTAGCGATATGACGTGCGGGGTGCGCCGATGAACTGGGATGACGTGCGCATTTTTCTGGCCGTGGCGCGTGCCGGGCAGATACTCGGTGCGGCCAAGCGGCTGGAGTTGAACCACGCAACCGTGTCGCGCCGCATCGCCGCGCTGGAGGAGGCGCTCAAGGCCAAGCTCTTCCGCCGCCTGACGACCGGCAGCGAACTGACCCAGGCCGGAGAACGTTTCCTCGATATCGCCGAGCGCATGGAGGCGGACATGATCGCGGCGCGCGCCACGGTGGCGGGCGAGGGGGAGGACGTGTCGGGGATCGTGCGGATCGGTGCGCCGGACGGTTTCGGCGTCGCCTATCTGGCGCGGCGTCTGGGCGCGCTGACGGCTTTGCATCGCGATCTTACGATCCATCTGGTGCCGGTGCCGCGTTCCTTCTCGCTGTCACGGCGCGAAGCCGACATCGCCATCACTGTCGAGCGGCCGACCGAGGGGCGGCTGGTGGCGGGAAAGCTGGTGGACTATACGCTGGGGCTGTTCGCATCGCGTAGCTACGCGGAAGCGCATGGTCTGCCGGCATCGGCGACCGAACTGGCGAACCATACGCTGATCGGCTACGTGCCAGACCTCATCATCAGCCGCTCGCTCGACTATGCGGCCGAATTCAGTCCCGAATGGCGTTCGTCCTTCGCCATATCCTCGGCGCTGGGGCAGGCGGAAGCGGTGCGCTCGGGTGCGGGCATCGGCATCCTGCACACATTCGTCGCCCGCTCGATGCCCGACCTGGTGCCGGTCGAGATCGCTGCGCCGATCCGCCGCGCCTACTGGCTGGTCTATCATGAATCGGTGCGGCCGTTGCGGCGGGTCCAGGCGGTGGCGAGCTTCATAAGCCAGACGGTGGACAGAGAACGCAACCTATTCGCCTGATGGAACCTGCCGGATCAGCGGCATATAGTCGGGCCGGACGCGAAGCGCGGCCCGAAAGACAAAACCCGCGGATCGCTCCGCGGGTTTGCATCATACCGGATAAATCGGCGGCAACGCCTCAGACGTTGCCCTTGAGCCTGGAGTTGCAGAGGCTGTAATAGCCGCCGCCCTTCTGGATCCAACGCAGGCCGCCGAGCGCATCGGCGTCCTTGTTGGCATAGTACTGCTCGAGGCAGGTGTGCATACGCGCCTTGCCGGGCGTTTCGTCGGCGAACTTGCGCGAGATGGTGGTCGGGAACTTGACGCCGCGCGGCGCCCGCACGGTCGGCGTCTCCGGTTCGCCATTGTAGCTGGCCTCGTCGGCGCTTGGCACCGTGTCGTCGTCGGACGCACCGGCGCCGCACTGGGCCTTGCGGAAGTCGTTCCACTTCATGCCATTCAGCGAACCGCCGGCCTTGGCGTTCTGATACTTGGCGCTGCACTCAGCCATGCTCAGGCCCTTGGCGCCGTCATCGTTGGCGGCCGCCTTGGTCGCCTTCTTGGCCGGCTTGGTCTCCGCCGCGGTGGATGCGCCGGGACCGCACTCATCCTTGCGGAAGTCGTTCCATTTCATGTCACCGAGCGTTCCGGCATCCTTGGCGTTCTGATACTTGGCGCTGCACTCGGCCATGCTCAGGCCCTTGGCACCGTCATCGTTGGCGGCCGCGTTGGTCGCCTTCTTGGCCGGCTTGGTCTCCGCAGCCGTGGACGCGCCGGCGGCGCATTCGGTCTTGCGGAAATCGTTCCACTTGGTGTCGCCGAGCGTGCCGGCATCCTTGGCCGCCTGATACTTGGCGCTGCATTCGGCCATGGAGAGGCCCTTGGCGTCATCGTCGCTGGCCGCCGCCTTCTTGGCGGACTCCTTCGTGGGCTGCTTCTCGGCGGCTGCTTTGGTCGCTTTCTTGGCAGGCTTCGCCGTTTCGGCACTGGCGTCGGAGCCGCATTCGGCGGCGCGGAACTGGTTCCATGTCTTGCCGTCGAGCGTTCCGGCATCCTTGGCGGCGTTGTATTTGGTGCTGCACTCGGCCATGGTCAGGGCGCTGGCCGGCGAAGCCAGGAACAGCGCCACAACGGCAAGCCCGGATAGTTTCACAAGTCGGTCGATGAGCATGGCGGATCTCCGTTATGCCGTCCTCAATGAACTCGTCAGGAGCAATAGCGCTCAACGGCCGGTTGCGCCAGATGCTATTGCCGGGCCTCCGGAAAGCATTCCCCGCGAAGGCTACTCATAGAGCATCATGAATTGTTGCAGAATCATGGTGGATTCCGCTAAAAACGATCCGTTTACGAAGAGTTCGTAACATACGATCATACAATGTGATCGTTATGCTCGGGGTGATTGTGGCATGAGAGCCGCGATCGGGGACAACCGACAGGGACAAACACTGCATGACCGGACGTTATTTCGGCACCGACGGAATTCGCGGGCGGGCCAATAAATTCCCCATGACAGCGGAGGTTGCCATGCGCGTCGGCATGGCCGCCGGCCTGTGCTTCCAGCGCGGCAGCCATCGCCACCGTGTCGTGCTCGGCAAGGACACGCGCCTGTCGGGCTATATGATCGAGAATGCACTGGTGGCCGGTCTTTGCGCCGCCGGCATGGACGTGTTCCTGCTGGGCCCCATCCCGACGCCTGCCGTGGCCATGCTGGTCAGGTCGCTGCGCGCCGATATCGGCGTCATGATCTCGGCCTCGCACAATCCCTATCATGACAACGGCATCAAGCTGTTCGGCCCGGACGGCTACAAGCTCTCAGACGAGATCGAGATGCGCATCGAGGCTATGCTTGAGGACGATATCGAGATGGCGCTCGCCGATTCGGACGGCCTCGGCCGGGCCAAGCGCGTCGACGGGGTGCACGACCGCTATATCGAGTTCGCCAAGCGTACGCTGCCGCGTTCGATGTCGTTGTCGGGCCTGCGCATCGTCGTCGACTGCGCCAACGGTGCGGCTTACAAGGTGGCGCCTGCCGCCCTGTGGGAACTGGGCGCCGATGTGGTAGCCATCAACGTCGATCCCAACGGCACCAACATCAACAAGGAATGCGGCTCGACCGACCCGGCCGAGTTGCAGCGGAAAGTTCATGAAGTGCGCGCCGACATCGGCATCGCGCTGGACGGCGACGCCGACCGCGTCGTCATCATCGATGAACAGGGCGAACTGGTCGACGGCGACCAGATCATGGCGCTCATCGCCGAGTCCTGGCATCAAAGCGGGCGGCTGGCTGGCGGCGGCGTGGTGTCCACCGTCATGTCGAACCTCGGTCTCGAGCGTTTCCTGGGCGGGCTGAAACTGCAACTCCACCGCACCAAGGTCGGCGACCGCTATGTCGTCGAGCACATGCGCGAACATGGGCTCAATGTGGGCGGCGAGCAGTCCGGCCATATCGTGCTGTCGGATTTCTCGACCACCGGCGACGGGCTGGTGTCGGCGCTGCAGGTCCTGGCCTGCATCAAGCGCGCCAACAAGCCGGTCAGCGAGGTTGCGAAGAAGTTCGAACCGGTGCCGCAGCTTCTCAAGAACGTGCGCTTTTCCGGCGGCAAGCCGCTGGAGGAAGCCCCTGTCAAGGCAGCGATCGAAGACGCGCGCAACCGGCTCGGCAAGGGCGGCCGGCTGGTCATCAGGCCCTCGGGGACGGAGCCTTTGATCCGTGTCATGGCGGAAGCCGACGACCAGAAACTGGTCGAAACGGTGGTGGACGATCTGGTCGAGGTCATCTCGCACGCCCGCAGCGCCGCGTGATCCCGGGCGTATCCGTTTGGAAAGAGCCCGCTTCGGCGGGCTTTTTTCATGCCGCGACGACCGGTTCATGCCTCAAATTCTAAACATTCTTGGTTAAGGAGCAGGGTTAAAGGCCTTTTAACCTTTGCAATTCATTATCCACGCCTGAGGCCAATCAATCGGCGCGTCATCGGCTCCGATATCCCAGGGGTGACCAGAATGTTGAACTTCGCAAGGAAAGCGGCGCTCGCGGCGGCGGCGGTTTGCCTGGCCGTGCCAGCGATGGCCGCAGACTACAATCCGCCGGTCGTCGAGGATCTGCCGGAGCCTGTCGCGGCGGCGCCGGTCTACGAAGAGGCCGACTATGGCGGTTGGTATCTGCGCGGCGATGTCGACTATCACTGGTCGAAGTTCCGTGGCGCCGACTACGTCGTCTACGGTCCGCCTCCGGGAACCAATTCGTTCAACTTCGGCAAGCTAAAGGGCGCCTTTTCTGTCGGCGCCGGCGTCGGCTACCAGGTCAACAACCATTTCCGCGTCGACGTGACCGGCGACTGGTTCTCCAAGTCGAAGTTCCGCGGCCAGACCACCGGCACCTGCGGCGGCGGCATTGTCTGCCAGTCGGTCGACACCAGTTCCTATTCGGCTTTGCTTCTGCTCGCCAACGCCTACGCCGATCTCGGCACCTGGCACGGCGTTACGCCTTATGTCGGCGCCGGTATCGGCGGCGCGTACCTAAAGTGGGACACGCTGCACAACAGCAACGACGACGGCGATTTTTACCATCGCGGCGGCAAGGGCTGGCGCTTCGCCTATGCCCTCATGGCCGGTGCTTCCTACTGTCTGACCGACCGCACCAAGCTCGACCTCGGCTATCGCTTCAGCCATATCAATGGTGGCGAGATGTTCGGCTACGAGAATGGCGGCGGTCCCGGCTACGACAAGGGAATCAACGTCCACGAAGTCCGTGGCGGCCTGCGTTACCAGTTCGGCAAGTCGGACTGCGCGCAGCCGGTGCCGGTGGCTTACGAGCCTCCGCCGGAGCCGATCTACACCAAGTAGTCGTTCTCCATTCGATTATCCCAAACACCCGGCCCAGCGCCGGGTGTTTTCATTCGCGCCTTCGGTCCGTCGGACAAAAATCGGTAACGCTCCGTTAGCCTTAACTGGCACTTAACCACTATGGTTAACAATGCTCCCGAATGCATAGGCGGTCGCGAGACAGAGACAGCGACATTGGGAGCAGGTGACATGAATTTCAGATCGCGTGCCGTGCTGGCGCTCGCAGCGCTTGTCTTCTCTCCGCTGTCCCCAGCGCTCGCCGCGGATTACGACCCGCCGGTCTATGTCGACGAGACGCCGGAATATACGCCCGTGGAGGTCGGCTCCGGCTGGTATCTGCGCGGCGACATCGGCTACAATGTCAACAAGTCGCCTTACGACGTTTCATTCAATGGCACCGACTCGAGCGGAACGCGGTTCAACGGCGGCCTCGGCGTGGGCTATCATTTTACGGACTACTTCCGCGGCGACGTCAATCTCGGTTTCCTCTCTCACGATAAGTACAACTGGAGCGACGGCATCAACGCCATCCGTGCCGAAAGCAACATCTGGAGCGGCATGGTCAACGGCTATGCCGATCTCGGCACCATCGCCGGTTTCACGCCTTATATCGGCGCCGGCGTCGGCTTCCTGCATTCGAGCCGAAAGGTCGACGATACTGCCCTTGGCATCTCCGACGACGATACCCAATATGCGTTTGCCTATTCGCTGGGCGCGGGGCTGGCCTACAAGGTCGCGCAGAACACGTCCGTCGATCTGGGCTACCAGTACATATCGGCTCCCGGCCTCGAATATTTCGATATCCCGTCGGGAAACATGGACAAGGGCCTCGACTATCATCAGATCAAGGTCGGCCTGCGCTACGATCTCTGGTGAGACCGGCCATCTCGATGCCAACGGCGGCGGGCTTCGGCCCGCCTTTTTTGTGACCGTTTATACTGTCACGCCGCCTGCCTATTCTGTCAGCGACGCAAACTTTGCTCTTGACGCCGGGAGCCTGAAAGAATATCGCCGTCCGTGGGCCACCCCTCCCCACCGAGGGGCTTACTATCTGGAAGGATAGACCACGATGACGACACTTCCCAAGCCCGGGTTCCGCCCGGCGAATCCCAATTTTTCCTCAGGTCCCTGCGCAAAACGTCCCGGCTGGTCGGTCGAGGCGCTGAAGGATGCCGCGCTCGGGCGCTCGCATCGCGCCAAGATCGGCAAGACCAAGCTCGATCAGGCCATAACGCTCACCCGCGAAGTTCTGGAAGTGCCGGCGGACTACCGCATCGGCATCGTTCCCGCCTCCGACACCGGCGCCGTCGAGATGGCGCTCTGGTCGCTGCTGGGCGAGCGCGGCGTCGACATGGTTGCCTGGGAATCCTTCGGCTCCGGCTGGGTGACGGACGTGGTCAAGCAGCTCAAGCTCGATGACGTGCGCAAGATCGAGGCCGGCTATGGCAAACTGCCCGACCTGTCACAGATCGATTTCGACCGCGATGTCGTCTTCACCTGGAACGGCACCACATCCGGCGTGCGTGTGCCGAACGCGGATTTCATTCCGGCCGACCGCAAGGGCCTGACCATCTGCGACGCCACCTCGGCAGCCTTCGCGCAGAAGCTCGATTTCGCCAAGCTCGATGTCGTCACCTTTTCCTGGCAGAAGGCACTGGGCGGCGAGGGCGCACATGGCGTGCTCATCCTCAGCCCGCGCGCTGTCGAACGGCTGGAAACCTACAAGCCGGCCTGGCCGCTGCCGAAAATCTTCCGCCTGACCTCCGGCGGCAAGCTGATCGAAGGCATCTTCAAGGGCGAGACCATCAACACGCCGTCCATGCTGTGCGTCGAAGACTATCTCGATGCGCTCAACTGGGCGAAATCGCTCGGCGGCCTGAAGGCGTTGATCGCCCGCGCGGACGCAAATTTCGCCGTGCTGGACGATTTCGTCCAGCAATCGTCCTGGCTCGGCCATCTGGCCGTGGAGCCGGCCACCCGCTCGAACACGTCGGTATGCCTGTCGATCGTCGATCCGGACGTGACCGCGCTCGACGCCGACGGTCAGGCGGCGTTCGCGAAGGGCCTGGTCTCGGCGCTCGACAAGGAAGGCGTCGCCTATGACATCGGCGCCTATCGCGACGCCCCTCCAGGCCTGCGCATCTGGTGCGGTGCGACCGTCGAGACCTCCGATCTCGAAGCGCTCCGCGCCTGGCTCGACTGGGCCTTCGCCGGCCAGAAGGCCGCGCTCAAGGCAGCTGCCTGATCCTTCCGGGACGGCGTCACCGGCGCCGCCCGTTCCCTTTCACATCATTCTTCTTCAAGGAGGCCATGATGGCGCCCCGCGTTCTCGTATCAGACAAGCTTTCACCTACCGCCGTGCAGATATTCAAGGATCGCGGCGTCGAAGTCGACTACCTGCCGGACCTAGGCAAGGACAAGGAAAAGCTCGCCGAAGTCATCGGCAAATATGATGGCCTGGCCATCCGCTCGGCGACCAAGGTCACCGAAAAGCTGATCGCCGCGGCGACCAATCTCAAGGTGATCGGCCGGGCCGGCATCGGCGTCGACAATGTCGACATTCCCGCCGCCTCGCGGCGCGGCATCATCGTCATGAACACGCCCTTCGGCAATTCCATCACCACGGCCGAACATGCGGTGGCGATGATCTTCGCGCTGGCTCGCCAGATTCCGGAAGCTAATGCCTCGACGCATGCCGGCAAGTGGGAGAAGAACCGCTTTATGGGCATCGAGATCACCGGCAAGACGCTGGGCGTCATCGGCTGCGGCAATATCGGCTCGATCGTCGCCACCCGCGGCGTCGGCCTCAAGATGCATGTGATCGCCTTCGATCCGTTCCTGTCGGAGCAGCGCGCCTCGGAGCTTGGCGTCGAGAAGGTCGAGCTGGACGAGCTTTTCGCCCGTTCGGACTTCATCACGCTGCACACGCCGCTGACCGACAAGACGCGCAACATCATCGACGCCGCGGCGATCGCCAAGATGAAGAAGGGCGTGCGCATCATCAACTGCGCCCGGGGCGGCCTGGTTGTCGAAGCCGACCTGATTGCGGCGCTGAAGAGCGGCAAGGTCGCCGGCGCCGGCATCGACGTTTTCGAGGTGGAACCGGCCGAGCGGAACGAACTGTTCGGCATGGAGAATGTGGTGGCGACGCCGCATCTCGGCGCCTCCACCACCGAGGCGCAGGAGAACGTCGCCCTGCAGGTGGCCGAGCAGATGTCGGACTATCTGGTCAAGGGCGCGGTCACCAACGCCATCAACATGCCCTCGATCACGGCCGAGGAAGCGCCGCGTCTCAAGCCCTTCGTCAAGCTTGCCGAAGTGCTCGGCGCATTCGTGGGACAGGCGACGGAAGAGCCGATCCAGGAAGTCGAAATCCTGTTCGATGGTGCGACCGCCGCCATGAACACCAAGGCGCTTGTAAGTGCGACGCTCGCCGGTCTTATCCGTCCGCAGGTGGCCGACGTCAACATGGTCTCGGCGCCGATCATGGTGAAGGAACGCGGCATCATCGTCGCCGAGGTCAAGCGCGACAAATCCGGCGTCTTCGACGGCTACATCAAGCTGACGGTCAAGACCGCGCAGAAGACGCGCGCGATTGCCGGCACCTGCTTCTCCGACGGCAAGCCGCGCTTCATTCAGATCAAGGGCATCAATCTCGACGCCGAAGTGGGCGAGCATATGCTTTACACCACCAACGCCGACACGCCCGGCATGATCGGCCTGCTCGGCACCGTATGCGGCCAGAACGGCATCAACATCGCCAATTTCCAGCTCGGTCGCGACCGGCCGGGCGGCGACGCGATCGCGCTGCTCTATCTGGATGCTCCGTTCCCCGAAAAGGTGCTGGCTGAATTGCGCTCGAACCCGGCAATCAAATCGGCTCGGCCGCTGCATTTTGATGTTGGCGGGATCTAGCACCGGGTGCGTGAGAATGATGAGGGCGCGGCTTTAGCCGCGCCTTTTTGTTTTCAGCCCGATGCGGTAAGATAAGTCCGAGTTGGAGATCGCAAATGAAGATTGTGGTGGACGCATTCTGGGACGACGAAGCTGGCGTCTGGGTTGCTACCGCACGCAACGAAATCGGTATCGCTACCGAAGCTGCCACAATTGAGCAGCTTCAGCAAAGGCTCGCCGCGATTGTTCCGGATTTGCTTGGCGAAGACCATAGGGGACCTTTCGAGATCGAATTGATCGCCACAAGTCATCAGACGGTGGCCGCTGCTTGAGCGCGAGTGGTGGCGGCAACCATCCCGGGGCGTAAGTTGAATAACTATCGTCCGGAAGGTGGTTGAGGCTGGTGAACAATTTCTCGAAACCCTTGAAGTCAATTCTGACTCAGGCTGGATGGCGCTTTCTGCGGTCCGGCAAAGGCGATCACGAAATCTGGCACGATCCCCCAAGTGGGCGGAAAGTGGTCGTCGACAATTCGATGAAATCGCGCCACACAGCCAATGCCGTCCTCAAACAAGCCGGACTGCCCAGGGCATTCTAAACAGCCGCCTTACCCGACTGACGAAGCAATATAACGAAATGCCTGAGGAACAGATGCGTGGTCTTGAACAATTCCCCGTCGAAGGCGCTTTCCTCGGCCGCGTTCACGCCGAAGGCTGGGCTCATCCGGCGGTCGTCACCGTTCGCGACGATATGGTGGTCGACATCACGTCGCGGGAGGCGCCGACCAGCCGCGACATCTGCGAACTGGATAACCCGGCAGGCTATGTCGCAGAGGCCGAAGGAAAGCCGATCGGCCAGCTTGCCGATATTCTGACAAACAGCATGGTGGTGCGGCGCGATGCTTCGAAACCCTATCTGCTCTCCCCGGTCGATCTGCAGGCTGTGAAGGCGTCGGGCGTCACTTTCGTCGTCTCGCTGCTCGAACGCGTCATCGAGGAGCAGGCGCGCGGCTCCGCGGAAAAAGCCGATCTTATCCGTGCCGACATCGCCGGACTGATCGGCCACGACCTGTCCAAACTGAAGCCGGGCTCGGCCGAGGCGGCGGGCGTGAAGGCGAAGCTGATCGAACGCGGCGTCTGGTCGCAATATCTGGAAGTCGGCATCGGGCCGGATGCGGAAATCTTCACAAAATGCCAGCCCATGGCTTCTGTCGGACACGGCGCCGATGTCGGTCTGCATCCGGTCTCGACCTGGAATAACCCGGAGCCGGAAATCGCCGTCATCGTTTCGAGCCGTGGACGCATCGTCGGGGCGACGCTCGGCAACGACGTCAATTTGCGCGACGTCGAGGGCCGCTCGGCACTGCTGCTCGGCAAGGCCAAGGACAACAACGCTTCGGCGTCGCTTGGCCCCTTCATCCGGTTGTTCGATGCGACATTTTCGCTAGACGATGTGAAGACGGCACAAGTCGGCCTGAAGGTAGAAGGAGAGGATGGCTTCGTCCTGGAGGGCGTCAGCTCCATGTCCGAGATCAGCCGCTCACCAGAGGAGTTGGCGGCGGCGGCGATCGGGACGCATCATCAATATCCGGACGGAATGGCGCTTTATCTCGGCACCATGTTCGCGCCGGTCAAGGACAGGGGCGAAGCGGGCAAGGGTTTCACACACCAAAACGGCGATATCGTCACCATTGCATCTGAAAAGCTCGGCGCGCTGGTCAACCGTGTAAAGCTGTCGACGGAATGCCCGCCCTGGCGCTATGGCGCCAGCCATCTGATGCGGGATCTGGCGAAAGCGGATTTGCTCTAGCGCCGGTATCCAGCGTGCCATCCAGGCATGGATCAGACCCAGCCGTTTCGACAGGCACGTTCGGTCTCGACCTGCCCGGGAAGTTATGTCTATAAAACGATATTTCGGCACCTCGCCGAACCAGAGGGTCAGAAACGAGACATAAACGGGACCGCGGATCGTCGAATGGCTGACGATTCCGCCACGAAGCATCGGATCGGTTACATCGCATGCCTGCAAACCTCAAAGGCCGCAGCCTTCTCACGCTCAACGAATTCAACAGCGGCGAACTCAAGACGCTGATCGACCGATCCATCACCTGCAAGACGCTCAAATCCGCGAGGATATTCAACGAGGGTCTCAAGAACCGCAACATCTGCGGCATATTCCTCAAGCCGTCCGGCCGCACGAGCACATCCTTCGTCGTCGCGTCGGTGGACGAAGGCGCCCACCTGCAGTTTTTTCCGGCCGACAATATCCGTTTCGGCCACAAGGAAAGCGTCAAGGATTTCGCGCGGCTGGTCGGCCGCCTGTTCGACGGCATTGCCTTCCGTGGCTTCGAGCACGAGATTGCCGAACAGCTGGCGCAGCACTCGGGAATTCCTGTCTGGAACGGCCTGACCGACACGCACCATCCGACCCAGGTGCTGGCAGACGTGATGACTTTCGTGGAGGAATTCGGAACGGCGAAAGACCTCAACGTCGCCTATCTCGGCGACGGCCGCAACAATATGGTGACGTCGCTGGCGATCGGCGCCCTGAAGTTCGGCTACCATCTCAGGATCGTCGCCCCGAAGGCGCTGCAGCCGACCCCGGACGCCTGGAAGGAAATCCACGACAAGACGCCGGAGCGTCTGGGCAGCGTGACGATGACCGATGTCGTGGCGGACGGCGTGGCCGAGGCCGATGTCATCTATACCGACGTCTGGGTGTCGATGGGCGAGAAAGTATCGGTCGAGGAACGGATTAAGCTGCTGAAGCCGTACAAGATAACGCCAGAGATCATGCGCCACACCGGCCGCAGCCGCACCATTTTCATGCACTGCCTGCCTGCCTTCCACGATCTGGAAACGGAGTTCGCCCGTCAGTATCCGGACCTGATCGAGGTCGACGATCAGGTTTTCGAATCCAGCCAGAGCCGGGTTTTCGACCAGGCCGAGAACCGGATGCACACGATCAAGGCGCTTATGCTGGAAACCGTCGGCTAGAAACTCAGAATACCTTCAGTGTTGCGGTTTCGGGAATGCCTTTCGGTCAGCGGCGGGTCAGTATCTGCACGATGGCGTCCGTCGCATAGCGAAAGTCCTGCTCATCCACGCCCAGTCGTATGCGGAAGAAGCCTGGCATCTCGAAACTTTCTCCGGGCAGGACGAGCACGTCGTAATCACCGAGAAGGCGCTGCGCGAACGCCATGCTGTCGGACGGCGCAGCCGTCAGCCGCGGCAGGCCGACCGTGCCCGCCACCGGCGGCACCCAGTCAAGCGCGTCGGGAAGGCGTTTCACGGCTTCCGTGAAATAACCGACATTGGCAGCGATCCGGTTGCGCAGCGGCGGAACCAGGCTGGAACGCCGGGACAGGATTTCGCATGCGAGATGATCGACCAGCTTGGAGATTGCGTGTGTGGTCATCAGCTTCAGGGCATGGATTTCCTCGATCAGCCTGCCCGGCGCGACCATCCAGCCGACGCGCAGGCCGACCGCCCCCAGGCACTTGCCGAAGGAACCGACGCTGATAATCCTGTCGGACAGCGACGACAGGCTCGGCAACACCGGATGCCGCTGATCGAGCGAAATCAGCCTGTAATGTTCGTCGACGAGGATTTCGCACGGTATGCGCCGCAGCAGAGCCTTCATGCCCTGCGGATCGACAACGGCGCCGGTCGGGTTGTTCGGCGAGTTCAGGACCACCGCAACCGTATCGGCATCCACGCAAGCTACGATCTCTTCGACCGGCAAGCGGAACTTGTCCTCGAACCGCACCGGCACCCTTCGCACGGCATAGCCGATCGCCTCCGGTGCATCGTAGAGCGAGTGGAATGTCGGCGTGACGACGACCACATTGGCGCCAGGGCGGAACCGGTGCTGGAAATAAAGGAAAAGGGCTTCCGACACGCCGGTGGTGACCAGGATATCGGCGACATCGCGATTGTCGTAGAGCAGCGCTATCTCGCCACGCAGTCGCCGGGATCCGCGGGTGTCGTTGTGGTCGAAATCGATCGCGGCGATACGGGCCAGAGCATCCGGGGTCGTTTCCAGAACGTCCGCCATGGACATGTTGGAAACCCCGCTCTCGCCCAAATTGTAGCGGGCTCGTTCATTCTCGACGAGCCACTCATCCATCAGGTTTAGTTTGATCATAGAAGGGTTGAGCCCTGTTGCGATCCCGTCATGCTGTTCCGGCGCGTCGAACCTTCGGTCGCCTGTGGCCTGGAACCAGCACGTTGCGCTATTCGGTGCAGCAGAAGCCTGACGACCGAGGGCGCTCCGTTCGACGACAACAGGATGCCGCCGAATTCGCGGTCCTGCCGGCGGTAACTCTCGTCTTCCAGGAGCAGTCGATGCAGGCGCCGCATATTCCAGAAAGGCACGCGCGGCCACAAATGGTGCGCCAGATGATAGCTCTCTCCGTACATGCCGGTGAACATATGCTCCAGCCAATGGCTGTTGCGGTTTCGTGTCATGTGCAGGTCGGTGTCGTTCTCCATCAGGGGCGCGTGCTCGGACAGTTCGATGAACCAGCCTATCATCTGGTAGGCGGTCAGGAATGGCACAATCCAGAACAGCAGCAATGTGTCGAATGCGTCGAGATAAGCCACGACCGCCAAGGTTGATGTCCAGAATGCCAGCAGAAGCGTGATTTCCAGATAATAATCCCGGCTTCGGGTGGCGAGCAGGCGACTGGTCAGCAGAAACCAGAGATATCTCGGAACCCTGAGCAGCAGCAGCGGCGAAACCAGAACGTTCCAGGCATATCGACGCGGCGACGTGTCCTCGTAGACGCCCGCCGACAGCATGAACCTGTAGTCGTCATCTCTTTCGGGATCGCCGAACTCACCATGGTGCAGCGTCACATGCGAATGCTGGTAGGCGCGGAAGGTGGTGAAAAGCGGATAGCCGCCGAAGAAGGTTCCGAGAACGAAATTGAGGGTACGGTTCGCGGCGAGCGTGCCATGCGCGGCTTCGTGCATAAGCGTCGCCATGGCTCGCTGGCGCGACCCGATCACCAGCAGTGCTAAAGGATAAAGATACCAGCCGGTGTTCCTGACCGTGATGATGGCCGCTGTCACGATCGTCAGATTGAGCAGCGCGGCCATCGGGCCGTGCATATTATCGAGCGTGTATAGTTCCGGTATTCTTTTGGTAATATTTTTAGAAAACTTGTAATGATTGCAATTTCGAGCCATGGGACCTCCCTAGGTCGCCTTGTATTGCATCATTATCGGAAGTATTATCAGCGATGCCTATTTGAGTGGAAAGCTTATACTAAAAATTGAGCTTTTCCTTTGTCTGAGCTGCGCCTTGAAAAATTATACTCCGATAGAAACCTTCTCCTCATTCTGGCTGCATTGAACGGATGTTCAGGCAAAGCTTTTTCCAAAGAGTACCGTAGTCAGGTCCAATTTCAAGACCGCATCGCAATTTTTGAGTGCTTGACAAATTTCTGATATTTTTGATCATTATTGCGACCGCGCCGCCGGAGGGTATTTTTCGGAGGAATGACGAAATGCCGCTTTCTCGTGAGCAGATCGACGCCTATCATCGCGACGGATTTCTCGAAATTCCGGCGATGTTCTCCCCGGACGAAGTCGAGGTGATGCGGGCCGCATACGAGCGGGATTGCAACAATGAAGGTCCCTTCATCATCAGGGAATCGGACGGCAGCCAGATACGTGCCATCTACGCATCGCATCTGCGTCAGCCGGAGTTCGACGTTCTTGCCAGAAGCGAACGGTTTCTGGGCTGTGCCAGGCAGTTGGTCGACTACGACCTCTATCTCTATCAGTTCAAGATAAACTCCAAGCCGCCTTTCGGCGGCGAGTCATGGGCCTGGCACTACGATTTCTCGGTCTGGCATGCGGTCGACCAGCTGCCGAAGCCCAACCAGGTCAACATCGCGCTTTGCCTCGACGATGTGACAGAGTTCAACGGTCCGCTCATTTTCATTCCCGGGTCGCATGTCGATTTCGAAGCCGAGATCAAAGTCGACGGCAGCAAGGAGACGACCCATGTCGATCCGCTCGCCTATTCGCCGTCGATGGGAGATATGCGCAGGCTGATCAACGATCATGGGATGGTCAGCCCGAAGGGTCCCGCCGGCAGCGTGGTGTTCTTCCATTCCGAGGTGATTCATGGATCGTCGACGAACATGTCGCCTTTCCCCCGGCGGTTGCTGATCGTCACATATAATGACGTCGATAACGCGCCGAAAAGCGAGAAGCCCCGTTCGGAATACATCATCAGGCCGGTGACCGCGCCGCTCGTGGTCGACGACAGACCGCTCGTGACGGAATTCGCATGACGTCTGAAGCTGCCACGACCGAAGTTGGCGGAATCAGCCGTGCCGCGGTCTTGACAGGGTTCGACAGGGACATCGCCATTGAGACGTTCGAAGTGCCTCCGCCCCCCGAAAACGGGTCTGTTGTCGAGGTCCTTTACGGCGGCATCTGCGGCACCGACCTGCATCTCCAGAAGGGTCATCTCCCTATACCGACGCCACTTGTGCTCGGGCACGAAGGGCTGGGCAGGATTCACCGGCTGCACCCCTCGCTCCGCGTAGATGCCAAGGGCAGTCCCCTGAAGGCAGGCGACATCGTCATGTGGGCGTCGTCGATCAGTTGCGGACATTGCGAGGCGTGTTCCTTCGAGAAGGAGCCGACGCTGTGCGATCATCGGCAGACTTACGGAGTTAACAGGAGTACCACAGCAGGGGAGCCGCTTTCCGGAGCGTGGGCCGACTTCATCTGTCTAGAGAGCGGCACCACGATCATCAAGGTTCCGGACGGTACCGATCCGATCGCCGCCATGGCCCTGGCCTGCGCCGGTCCGACCATGGTGCATGCCTTGCAGCGCCGTCCGGTGCGACTTGGCGAAGTCGTCATCGTCCAGGGCGCCGGCCCGGTGGGCCTCGCGGCGGCGGCCATGGCCAAACTTGCAGGCGCGGCAAGGGTCATTCTGGTCGGCGGCCCGGCAAGCCGGCTAAGGCTGGCTTCGGAATGCGGCCTTGCCGATGTTTGTGTCGATATCGTCGAGCGCAATGTGGACGACGCTCTGAACGAGGCGATGAGCTTCACGCCGCGCGCCAAGGGTGCCGACCTGGTGATCGAATGCACAGGGATTCCCGTTGCGGTTTCGCAGGGCGTGCATCTGGCGCGCCGCGGCGGCTCCTATCTTGTCGTCGGCCAATACACAGATAGCGGCAATACCGATTTCAACCCGCATCAGATCGTCCGGCGGCAGCTCGACGTTGTCGGGTCGTGGGCGTTCAGCGGCGAACATCTGGTGCGATACGTCGACATGCTGCCGCAGCTCGGCGCGGCCTTTCCGCTGGCCCGGCTGGTGCGGCTGTTCGATTTGCCCGACGTCAACTACGCCATGCGGGAGGTGGCCGAGGGCAAGGTTGTGAAGGCCGTTTTGAAATGCGGGACGGCCCAACAGTGAGAAGACAGGTGCAAATCTGACCATATGGCCATGAATATCGGATTCATCGGTGTCGGCACGCTCGCAGCGGCTATGATCGAGGGTCTCAGCCGCCAGGATGCTGCGCCCCGAATCCACATTTCGAAGCGTTCCGAAAGCCGATCGGCCGCTTTGGAGGCGAAATTCCCCCATGTGGCGTGCGAGCCTTTGAACCAGGCCGTGGTCGACAAGGCCGACATTCTGTTCCTTGGCGTTCGCCCGTCACAGGTGCCGGAATTGCTGGACGGGTTGCGTTTTCCCCACGGCAAGCGGGTTGTGAGCCTTGCCGCAAGAACGCCGCTTGCAAAGCTGCGCATGCTGCTGGGGCCGGACGTGCCGGTTACCCGTCTGCTGCTCCTGCCTTCGGCGGGCGCCGGGCGCAGTCCTATCTGCATCTATCCGCCCGATCCTGCGCTCGCGGAAATGCTGCGCGGGCTCGGCGAGAATGTGAAGGTCGAAACGGAGGCAGATCTGGACACACTGACCGGCCTCGGCGGATTGATGTCGACCTATGTACAGCTTCAGGAAGTAGCCGTCAGCTATGTCATGGCGAAGGGTGTGGCGGAAGCGGCTGCCCACGCCTTTGTTTCCCAAATGGTCTGCGGGCTCGGCGCGACCGCCGCCATCGGCGACCCGCGCGGCCGGCACAACATGGTTCGCCAGCACGAGACGCAGGGCGGGATAAACGAACGGTGCCGCGGGCATCTCGAGCAGGCCGGCTGGTTCGGGCACTTCGTCGACGCCTTGAAGGTCATCGACGGGCACTCGCTGATGGAAGGAAAGGAGTATCAGCCGGGCTAGGCCTTCGATGCCCGGGGTGTTGGAACCGTTGGACAGTCGAATTTGTTTGTCGCAGTATTTTTGCAGTTTTGCGAGGTTTCGTGGAATCGAGTGAAGCAGATTTCGTGCAAGGGCGAAAAGCCAATCTTGTTGCGAACACAAAGCGATTTCTCGCTGCGCGGGATCTCGACCTTGCTTTACTGCGCGCCAAGGTCTTCGAGCAATATCCGGGGTCGACACAGGTCCTTATGACCAGTTCGCCCGTTCAGGGCTTGGCGACCCCCACCAGCGACATAGACCTTGTATCCGTCACCACCGACACGTTGTCGGCCAATCGCATGGCGACCCAAATCTATGTGGGCGATCATCATTGCGAAGTCGTGGCCGTTTCGCCCGACGAGCTTGAGCGGACGCTCGGCTCGATGCGGGAACTGGCGGCCGCGCCAACGCTGCGCGTCATGCGCAACTACAAGTCCTGGCAGAAGAAGCAGACCATTTCGGCAAAGTATGTCGAACGCATCATCAATGGCGTGACGCCGGATTTCGAGATCGCCAATGCGGACTATTTGCCCGATCTGGCGATTGTCTGGTCGCGCCGCGCCTCCCAGGCGATGCTTGCGAATACCGTCTCGATGCGGCTGTCGCTCCGCGCCGGCGAACTGCGCGCGCCCGTCGCCTACGCGATCGAGACGGTGCTGTCCGGCATGGACGCGTTGCTATGCGATGCCGGCTATGTCTATTCCAACAAGAAGTGGATTCTGACCCGCTGGTCCAACCATGAGGGTCATGCATTTTCGGGCAACCCCCTGTCGGGCGAACTGGCTTCGCTGCGGGGCCTCTATGACGATGTCCGCGCCCGCCTGGGCGGATCGTTGCCGGCAAGTCTGGCGGACCGGGTCCAGTCCGTACAGGCGGCCATTCTTGGCCGTTTCGGCATCGGGGATGCAGATGCCGCGGTGTCCTTCGTCAAGCCGGAAGGCGCCAAGGTCATGGCTTTCGGCCAGGGTGCGCAGGTCGCGCTTTATGGTGGCCGCGCCGCACTGTTGCCGGAGGTGCATGTCAATCTCGCGAAGCCTGTCACCGTCGGCGGGATTTCAGATATGGACGCCGCGGCTGCCCGATGGGTGCTGGAGGCGTTGCGGGCCGGTTTCCTCAAGATGGATTTGGCGGAGTAGCTGACGATGTCGAACCCTGCCACAGCAACGGCGCCTATGACCGTTCCCGGCGAACTGCCGCGGTTCTTCGCGGAAAACTGCCTGAATTTCTCCCCCGATGCGCGTGCGCATGTGCAGAAGCTTGTCGAGGTGGCGTGGCTGCTGATGGCGGAAGGGCATCCGATCATCGAGGATATGGACGGGGCCCTGGAACGCCCTGACCTGATGGAAGCCCTGAAGCTTGTCTTTGCCGAGTTCCTGGCGGATCTCGACCTCAGGCTGCTCGGCACGGGCAATATCGATGCCTCCCACAGCCTGCCGCTGGCGCTGGAGCGTGGAACGGTCGGCCTTGGCCTCATATCGGGAGGAGATTTCGCCTCCCTGCTGCACCTTGCCGAGGACGAACCGCCTCAAGCCACGCATGAAGCGATGTCGGCGCTGTGGGCGAAGATACTGGCGGATTTCCCGATCGCGCTGGTCGACCCGCTGCAGCCGGAAAACCAGGGCGCGGTGCTGGTCAACCTGCGCAAATGGACGAAGCTCTGCACGGAATGCGACGTGTCGTCCGAGTTTCTGGTCGAGATGATGAAGGCGGTGTGAGATGCAAAGCCCCTTCCTCGACCGTTATGCGCGCGTATTCGGCCGCTCGGCGACCCTGGTGCTCAAGATGGCCGGTCTGACGGCGAGCGAAGCCCATGGGCAGGGCGCCTTCGTGGTCGACGCGAACGGGCGGCGGTGGACGGATTTCGGTTCGTTCGGCGTGCATCTGCTGGGCCATTGCCATCCGGCGGTGGTCGAGACGGTGCGACGGCAGGTTGGTGAGCTAGGTCTATCCACGAAGATATTGACCAACGAAGCGATCCTCACAGCAGGCGAAAAGCTGGCCGCGCTGACCGGCGGCAGGCACAAGGGGGTCATGTTCGCCAATTCCGGATCGGAAGCCATCGAGGTCATCATAAAGATGTGCCGGATCGCCACCGGCAGAAAGCGCTTTGTCGCGCTCGAGCGAGCCTACCATGGGCGCACCGACGGAGCGCTACAGCTTTCCGGCTCCTATTCCCGTCACGCGGCGGCGCCCACGCCCGGCAATGTGGATTTCGTCGCCGCCGGCGATGTCGAGCGGCTTGCCGACTTGCTGGCGGCTGGGACGACGGCGGCCGTTTTTGTGGAGCCTGTCCAGGGCGAGGGCGGCATTCATCCGGTTTCGATGGAGTTTCTCTCGGCAGTGCGCGATCTCTGCGACCGCCACGGGACGCTGATGGTCTGCGATGAGATCCAGACGGGTCTCGGACGCGCCGGTCATCTCAATCATTTCGACCAGGCCGATATCATCGCCTATGGCAAGACCCTGGCCGGGGGTGTGGTGCCGGTTTCGGCGGTCGTGTTTTCGACCGAAAAGGTTTCGACCCACGCCCGCGATCCCGTCGTAAGCGCTTCTTCCTTCGCCGGCGGACCGCTGGCCGGCGCCGTGGCCGGCACGGTTCTCGACATCGTCACCGCCGACGGCTTCCTGGAAGACGTGCGCTCCAAGGGGGAGCATGCCGGATCTGCTCTGTTTCGCGAGATCGGTCCGGCCGAGGGGGTCGTAGCTATCCGCGGACGGGGCCTGATGATCGGCATCGAGTTCGAATCGGCCGCGCTGGTCGGCGAAGTCGTACTGCAGGCCATGCAGCGCGATCTTCTGGTGAGTTTCTGCCTCAGCGAACCGAAGGTCCTGCGCCTCTATCCACCGGCTGTGACATCGGTTGAAGACATATCGGACGCCGTCACCCGTCTTGCCGAGGCGGTCGTGGCGGCGAAGCACGAGATCGGCATCGCCGAGCCAGAGAAGGCTGCCGCTCAGCAATTGGCATAGGAGAAAGCATGCCTCGCGTCGTTACCACCGTCGATCTTTCCGGCCTGCAGGAGCGTGACGTCTGGCCGACTCTCGTGGACTTCGAGCGCTATCCGGAGCTCATGGAGGATGTCATCGAGGTCACCATACTGGAGCAGGAGAAAGGCACGATGGTGACCTCCTGGGAGGTGCTTCTCAACGGCAGCCGGTTCACCTGGACGGAGCGTGACACGCTGACCGAGCCGAACCTCATCGAGTTCGAACAGATCGACGGCGATCTGGAAGTCTGGCAGGGAAAGTGGGAGTTGCTGCGCGTCAACGGCCAGCTTTCCGCCGCCCTGACCGTCGATTTCGATATCGGAATTCCGTCTCTCGCAGAAATCCTCGACCCCATCGGGGAACGGGCGATCCGCTCCAATTGCCGCCAGATGCTCGACGCGATCCGTCTTCACTGCAGCCAGGCCGCGACGACATGACAGAAGCGAAGCAGGCGATAGTCGTTACCGGCGCCTCGGGCGCTCTTGGTCTCGAATTCATCGGCGAGGCCGCGCAGCGGTGGACCGACATCATCTGTCTGCTGCGCTCGCCCTCGGCTGCTTCCGCTGTCCTGAATGCGGCCGGAGACTACCGTCACAGGATCAGAATAGTTCAGGCCGACCTCACCGATCGGGAATCGATGCAGGCTGCCGCCAGAGAAATCGGCGCCCTCCCGCGCGCGCTCGGAGTCCATGCGGCGGCCGACGTGTCCTGGGAAAGATCGGCCAGCGATATGGCAGGGCTCAATGTCGACGGCGCCAGGAATTTCGGCCAGCTGATGCTGGATACGGTGACCGAACCCCGCCTGATCTACCTGTCGACCGCCTACACCAGTACCCAGGACTGGACCTACCGCAACGGCTACGAGGAAACCAAAGCGCAGGCGGAGATATTGCTCCGTTCGATGTTCGAGGGCCATCCGTTCTCGGTTTTCGCCTGCAGCCTTGTCGTCGGCCATAGCCAGACCGGCGCGATAACCCGTCACAACGGCATTTACCCAATGCTGCGGTTCCTCGCCGAGTTCAAGCCGCCTTTCCTGGTAGGAAAGAAGACCGGCCAGCTCGACCTCGTTCCAGTCAACTGGGTCGTCGATGAGTTATTGGCGCTGTGCGACGAGCATCTGCGCGGCGATGCGCCGCGCGACGTCATTGCTGCCGCGGGGCCTGGAGGCCGCATCGCCTACGAGCGAATGGTGCGCCTGGCCGAAGAGCGCATCAATCTCTTCCGCGTCGCGCATGGACATGATCCGATGATCCAGACCCCCATCCTCAAGGGTCGCCAATGGGCCTTCCTCCAACGGTCCCTGCGGGCCTGGCAACCGGCAGGGATCGGGCTTGGCGATTTCCGGCTGCTGGAGCGGCTGCTCAGGGCCTACGGCATCTATTCCGAGAGCGATACGGTGCGCGATCCCGTTGGCGTGACGCAGCCGCCGCCGTCTCCAGAAATGTTCATGCCCGTCGTCATCGACCGCTGGCTCGAGGACCATCAGGACCGTTTGGTCGCCGGGTTCGGCGCGCGTCTCGGAAAGGTCGGCTAGGCCATGAACGAACTCGTCATGCAAAGCGATGGGCGCCGCGAGAAACTCGCCGGAATCCGCGAGCAGGAGCGCCTGACGCGGCGACGCATCCACGAAATGTTCCCGGATGAACGGGCCGCCGTCGAGATGTGGTGCGAGAACATGCCCGTCGCGCTGGTTCTCGGCGCGCCAAGAGGAGGCACCAGTGCGTTCAAGGCGGCGCTGGCGCGCCACGGGCGCTGCCTGGCGATGTCCGGAGAGCATCGTCTCTTCTTCACGCTGCAGGGAGCCAACTATCCCGATGGCGGCGACGAGATGGAATGCTCGAACCTGGCGCTCAGTGCGAACCAGCGCGCCGAAGTTCTGGAGATGATCTTCACATCGGCCTTTCTCGGGCCTGAGCAGGCGCACCCATCGGACGGCGAGGCGACGCGCTATGCGTGGGAATGGGCCTACCGGCTGCCGATGCAGTGGACCGGATTGAAGTTCGATCCCGATGAGATCGCCAGACTGGTGCTGGCGGCGGTGTCGGCCTATGCCGACGAAGGTTCCGGGAGTCTGGACCGGCTCGACCGGCTCGTGCTTGCCGCGCTCAAGGAGCGGTATCCGCAAATCGACCTCAGTTTCTACGATCTCGAAGGCTTCGACCGGCCACAGGACGGCTGGGCGACTGCACAGCGCAGCATAGTGCCGATCGTCGAGATTTCGCCATTCGTGATCCCGCGTCCGCGCCAGTTGAAGACGGCGGCTGCGAAGCCGGCCGTATTGCTTTTGAAAGCGTCAAGCGATCCCTTCCGGCTGCTCACGCTTCGCAACCTCTTCAACGACCGCCCCCTGCATGTTTTGCGTCTGACACGGAATCCGTTCGCTTCGATAAACGGGTTGCTGGACGGATGGGCGCACCATTGCTTCTGGCAGCATGACCTGCGGTCCGAAAAGGATGTCGCGTCTTCTCTGGCGGGGTGGTGTTTCGATCTTTTTCCCGGTTGGCGCCAGTTTGCGGCGAAATCGGATATGCTCGAGATATGCCTTCAGCAATGGCTCGCGCCCAATGCAATCGTCGAGGA
Source organism: uncultured Mesorhizobium sp. (assembly GCA_965649745.1). GTDB lineage: Bacteria > Pseudomonadota > Alphaproteobacteria > Rhizobiales > Rhizobiaceae > Mesorhizobium. The sequence continues at coordinate 73,373 of CBFGLW010000005.1, forward strand.
CGGGCGACAGAAGCCGGCTGCCAACGAGCGTTGGTCGATCTTCGCCTTCGAGGATTTCGTGCGCAGCCCGCAGGACCGTGAGGCCATGCTGACCGCAGCCGCCCGTGCCGTCGGGCTGGAGACGGATGGAAGCCTTGCCCATGCGGCGCGGAAACCGACGGTCGTCAACGCCACGGCTCCGTCCAAAGCCGCGCGCTGGCGCGACCGATCCCGGATTCTCATGCCTCTGCTGGAGCGCGATGCCCTCGTCGGGGCTGCCGCGAACCTGGGCTACAGGAAGGAGAAGCTCGATGAGTGGATCTGAAGCGAAGACCGGCGGTCCGCCGCTCGATGCAATCGCGGTCCGCAATCTTCTGGACCGGGAGGAGCTTGGGCGCTTGGCCCATGCCAATCCACAAATCGCTCTTTTGACCATCGCGGGCAACTGGCTGGCGATCGCGGCGCTGATCGCCGCCGCTGTCTGGCTCGACAACATGGCGGCGACGCTGATCGCAATCGTTTTCATTGCCGGCAGGCAGCACGCGATGCTGGTGCTGATGCATGACGGCGCTCACCGGCTTCTTTTCAGGCGCCGCCAGGCCGACGAGACGGTCTCGAACATTTTCCTGTCCTTTCCGCTGTTCATCAGTACGGCCCTTTATCGCCGCCATCACCTCGAGCACCACCGCAGCACAAACACGGATGACGATCCCGACCTGATGGATGCGGAAGTGCCGCCGACACGCAGCGGATTCCTGCTCTCGCTGGCCGGAGATCTGATCGGCCTGCGATCGTTAAGGATGCTGAAGTCCGTCGGCACGTTCGGGGTGACGGCAATCTACAGCAGCGAAAACAGCAACTGGCGCGGCATTGGACAAGAGCGCATTCTTTTTCCCGTTTTCGCGGCCGTCGTGCTGGCGCTGCTGACGCTGACGTCCGGTTTCTGGAATTACCTGACCTACTGGTTCGTGCCGATGTGGTTCGTGTTGCCTGCGCTCCTCCACATCAGAGCCGTTGCCGAACACGCGGGCCGCGTCGACGGCGGGCCGCTGGAGTTTGCGCGCACCGTCAAGCCCGGTCCGCTCGAGCGCGCGCTGATCGCTCCGTTGAACATCAATCTCCACCTGGAGCACCATCTCTTCCCGGATGTGCCGTTCTATCGACTGGGTTCGATCTCGCGCTTCCTCGAAACGCATCCTGCGCTCAGGGGCCGGGTCAGGCGCAACCAGGGTTATCTGTTCGGTCGCGAAAGCGTTCTGGGCGAACTCTACCAGCCATCGGCCGCCATGGAGGCCATACGCCAATGATGCTCACGGGGTCGCAGATCAAGGCGATGGTGGGGAGCGGCGACATCGTCATCGATCCCTACGACGAGACGCTTATCGAACCGAATTCCTACGGCTTTCGTCTCGGCGAGAGGGTGATCGAATATAAGAGCCAGTGGATCGATCCGGTCCAGGAGCTGGAATTCGAGGAACATATCATCGGCGAGGAAGGCTTCGTCTTCCATCCCGGCCGTTTCTATCTCGGCCATACGTTGGAACGGATCGGGGGATTACCGTTCGCCTCTGAGCTTTTCGCAAATCTTTCAACCGCCATGTGCGGCGTATTCCTCCAGACCAGCGCACCGCTTGGCCATACGGGCGCGGTGATCCGCTGGACGCTCGAAATAACGGTCGCCCAGAAGGTGCGCCTCTACCCGCGCATGAAAATCGGGAAAATCTGCTTCTGGGATACTCTGGGCGAGCTTGAGCACTATGCCGGAAGGTATCTGAATTCCGAAACCGTCGTCGAATCCAGAATAATTGAAGACCGAGCATGATTCTTACCGGGTCCGAGATCAAGAAGCGCGTCGAAACGGAGGAGATCGTCATATCTCCCTTCGATTCCGAGAACCTGAACCCCAACAGCTACAATTTCACGCTCAATCCGATCCTGCGGGTTTACCGGCCGGGCGTCATCGACGTCAAAGTCGAGAAGCCGACCAAGACAATCGAGATCGGCCAAGAAGGGTACGTGCTCAAGCCGCGGCGTCTCTATCTCGCATCGACGAACGAGATCATGGGCAGCAAGTATTTCGTGCCCACCTACGCTGCCCGCTCCTCCATCGCCCGCCTCGGCATGTTCATCAACCTGTCGGCCCATCTCGGCGATGTCGGCTTCATCGGGCGATGGACGCTGCAGCTGTTCGCCCTCAACAACATCCGCGTCTATCCCGGTATGAAGATCGGCCAGATGATGTTCTGGCGGCTCCATGGCGATATAGAACTTTACGACGGCAAGTATCAAGGCGCCGATGGCGCGTTGTCGTCACAGATATTTCGAGATTTCCAGAAGAAAGATACTTCGAACGGAGCTGCCAGCTACGATCCTTTCCCAATAAAGGCCAAGGCAGGTAACGTATAAATGCTGTCATCTGGCACTGTAGTTCCGAAATATGACAGGCTTGTTACGCTCGGCCAGCATTTCAACGTGCCGCGGCTCCTGCTGATCGATGAGCGCAGGTTGCGAAGCCTGATCTCCAATTTTGCAGAGATACTCGCCGAGGCCGACAAGATCGTCGCCCGGATCGCGCAGACGATGGGCACATTCATTGCCGAGGACACGGCCAAGCTGGCGGCTGTCCTTTCGCGGCTGCAACGGTCGACAGATGCCGAGGCGGAACTGGAAGCGGTCATGGCGCCTGTCTTCGGGCCGGACTGGAAAACCGCCTCGTTTGCGGTGCGGTCGGCCGCCATTGCCGAGGATCTCGACGATCACAGCTTTGCCGGTCTGTACGCCACGGAACTCAACGTCTGCGGGACGGAGGAAATTTTCACGGCCATTACCAACGTCTGGGTTTCCGGATTCGACAGGGGCCCGGTGCTGGAGAGACTCTCGGACGGGCTGCTCAAGTCGGGCAATCCGATCTGCGTCATCGTCCAGGAGATGGTCGATGCCGATTTCGCGGGCGTCGCCTTTTCGATCGACCCGGTCAGCAAACGGGCGGACTGTGTGATCGAAGCGGTAAAGGGCATTGGCGAGGCGCTGGTCTCCGGCAAGGAGGAAGGACGCCGCTACGTATTCGGCGAGGGCACGGCTCCGGCCGCCGGACAGGCGCGCTTCCGTCCGGTGGCCGATCTCTGCCGCGCGGTCGAAAGCCAGCTTGGCTGTCCGGTCGACATCGAATGGGCGCTTGCGGGAGACAAGGTTCATCTGCTTCAGGCGCGTCGGATCACCACGCTTGGCAACGGCGGCAACCATGACACTGGGCCGGTGCTGGAAACGATCGACCTCTATGGCGATGACGAGGCCGGAATTGCCGCATTTGGTCCGCTGCCCGAATTCGCGCGATATTTCCGCAACAAGCGCAAGCGCATCCATGATTTCGGGATCAGGCATGGGCTTTCCGTTTCCACCGCATTGCTGGTGCGGGCAAACCGGCTCGGCCTCGAAAACGTGGTGGCGGCCTCGCGCCTGGCGGGCACCTTTAAAAGAAGCGAGGTCATCGTCGACCTCAGCGAACAGATTCGCCAGGTGATCGTGCCGTCGGCCAGCCTGCTGGACGAGCTTATTTCGCTGATGCCGGATCCGACGAGGGTTCACGTCTTTGTGCTGCGGGATTTCGTGCGCGGCGATGTGGGCATGATCAGTGAGCCGGGCGAGGCATCCGTCGTGCTGGAATGGAGCGCCGACGGGCTGCTGGCCATGAACCGGGGAACCGCCAAGACAGCTACAGTACGGCTCGGCGAACAGGAAAACGGTCATTCCGGCCTGCTGCCGCCCGTAGACCCGTCGCAGGTCATCAAACTGCGCGATGTGACATCCGCCGCGCAGTCCAAACTCGGCCCGATCCGCATCGAATGGGTTGCGGGAAGGGACGGGCTGTTCGCGCTCGATTTTTCCGAGATCGGCGATGCGATCCAGCTTCCCGACGGGGACGTGATCGCGCACGGTTATGCGGAAGCGCCGGTGTTGGCGCTCGACGCAGACGATGCCCTGTATGCCCTCAGCATCGCGCCTTCGATGAGCCTGACCAGCATTCCCGATGCGAACAAGCTTGGAGACGCGTTTGGCGATATTCTCCGCCGCGTTCAGAGTTTCGACGATCCCCCCATCATTGTCATCGACCGTCCCTATGCGGTGCTTGCGGCTTTGCTGCCCTATGTTTCAGGCTTCGTCTTCGAGCATGCCTCGACGCTTTGCCACCTGTCCATCCTGATCCGCGAGCATGGATTGCCGGGCCTTCAATCGCCTGCCGCTTATGAAAAGGCCTGCTCGGCCGCGGTGCTGCGTCTGGATACAAGAGGCTCGGGAATCACCGCCATCCAAGGCCGTCGCCAACTGGCGGATGCTACGGGGCCAAATGTATGAAAGTACTGGTCGCGTGCTTCGACGAAGAAAGCTTCGGCCTCGATGCAGGGACGATGCACGGCGCCGTTTTTCTCGAAACGAAGGCGAAAGCTCTCCGTTTCGGGCGCAACGGGCTGCTCGTCGGACCAGATTCGCTGGCCGTCCATGCGGTTTATACCGCGGAAGGCGCGTTCGAGCCTGAACAGCCGATAGCGTTCGAGCCCGGCGACGTATTCTCCGGCCAGCGCGAAGGCCGCAAAAGAATGGACGCCGCGCTTTCGGCCCTTGCGCCTTCAGTCTGGCATATCGGCATGAGGCCGCTGATCTACATGGTGGTCCACGAGGATCGGGTCGATTTCTATCGCGAGGCGGAAACCGCCGATACGGAGGTGCTGGCGCTGCGTTTCGCCAGCGCCGGGGCGACCGGGCTTCAAATCAGCCATAGGTCCGTCTCGGCCCTGCTTTTCGATCAGTCCGAAGCGATGGTGTCGCGTGGGCCTCTGTTCAGCACGCGCTGGAACTATTCGCAATGGCGCTCGGACCTGGAGTTCGAGCGCAAGTATACCTATCACCCGCTTCCGGATATCTGGAAGCTGGCAGTGGGGCTGCATCGCGAGCTGCGTTCGGGCGACTATGCCGGCTTCTTTCCAGAGCCGCATTGGGGCTTCCAGGTTTTCGACTACGAGAATCACATCTTCGATGTGACAGAGCCTCCCGAGGAAGCCGGCTACATATCCTTCATCCCGCAGATCGATGGGCTGGTGACGGTCAAGCGCAAATGGTTCCGCGAGAACAGCGAAATCCGCCGCGAAAGCCTGTGGCCGCATCAGGCTTTGCCCGTTGCCGGATTTCTCGAGGCGGCGCGCGATCGGGTGAAGGGAAGGGTACGGACATTGCCGCCCTTCCGCCGCAAGAGGTTCGACGTCAATTACGAGTCGCTGGAGACCGGGCATATTTACGGCGTCTATTTCGATATCTGCACGACCATAGATGCCGGGCCGGTCCACCGGTTCGGACAGGCCGAAGTCGAATACTGCCGCAGCAGGACGCTTTTTCCGCTGACGGACGTGCGCCCGGAATTCGAGGCATTGGCGCTGCACATCGAAGAATACCTGGCCGCCAACGGTGTTGAGTTCGAGCGGAACCTGTTTTCGAAGCTGGATTTCGCCCGCGAGGCGGCCGCTCTCCGCAAGGCGGCAGGTTAGATCATGCAGACAGCCGTCGTTACCGGTCCATGGCAAATCCGCCACCACGAGCCGTCCGAGGCAAGGGTGAGGCTTCACCCGCTGGACATCGGCTCCGAACCTTCCCCTTCGTCGCTGATCGTAGACCTGCGGCCGTATGGACTGAACAACATCGACCCGGTCCATGCGCCGCTGGCCATCGTGCGGGTCGACGGCGACGGCATCGAGATCGACGCGATGGCTTTGCGGCAGGACGAGCATCAGGTGCATTTCATCCGCCCGGGCGCGCTGGGAGGCTGCAGCGCCCATACGCTCGGCAGCACGCTGCATGCGCTTTTCGAGAAATGGCATCTCAGGCTCAATAATTTCGAGTGCTGCGTGTTTCCGGCAAGTGAACTTTCCGCCGCCATGCATGCCGAATTGCAGGCCCACCATATTTCGCCGGTCGTGCAAGGCGTGCTCGACGCCTTTGGCGGGCCGGAGCGGCACGGCTTCCATCTCCAATCGGGCAGCGAGGTCCAGCGGCTGCATGGCAAAATCACGGTACTGGCGTCCCTCGAGGAAACAGCCATGATCGCGGTCAAATCCGGCGCACGGCGCAAGAAAAGCAGCTTCGACGAGATCGCATGGCACATCGAGAGGTTCGACAGGGCAGGCGAAGGCTGGTTCCGGCGCAAGACGGTGGAGCCGAAATCGCTCGACCTGCCGCCATTCGACCAGAGCCCGGAAAATATCGGTGCGCTTCAGTGGCCGGAAGCAGGTCCATGGCGCCGACTTTGTGCGATCCAGGAAAACATCGTTCGCATCGGGATCGAATCGGCCCGGTCGCCCACCCTCGTCGAGCTCGACATAGCGCACCGCATCTGCCTCGACCCGTCCTCCCTGCCGGAATCCGGCTTCGACCTGCCGATGCGCAGCATCACGCTCCGGCCTGTAGCCGGGCGGGCACCGTTGACGCAGGAGGTCGCGTTAGAGGATATCAATGCGCTGGCCGCTCGGGTCGCGCAATTGGAGGAAGCCGCTGTCGGCGCCTGGCGGCAGTCGGATATGCCCGGCGGGCTTTCACCGGCGCGCAGCAAAGCGAACTCGGCCGAGGCGTCGCGCCTGGCATGAAACCGCGGAACCAGATACGTCTCGCGATCGTCGGGCCCAGCGGCTCAGGTAAGAGCACGGTGGCTGACGGGCTCATAAAGGCCTTCGGCGGTCTCGAGCTCTCCTGCGGGGTCTACAAGCTGGCGCGCCCGCTGTACCAGTTGCAGCAGGCTTTCTACGACGTGGTGGGCATAGCGCTTGCACCAGGCGCGCAGGACCAGGTGCTGCTGGAGACAATCGCAAGGCGGCTGCGGGCGATTTCGCCGACATCGCTGGTCAATGACCTCACGCGCCGGCTGGATAATGCCCGCGAAAACGTCGTCATCAACGACGATCTGCGTGACGACGAGACGGACTGGCCGCAGTTGAAGCAACTCGGCTTCAATATCGTTCGTGTCGTGGCGCCGGAGGCGGTCCGGCTCTCGCGGCTGCAGAACCGCGCGGATATTTCCAGGGTCGAACATTCCGAACTCGATTTGCAGATCGCCCGGATCGTTCCCGATTTCCTCATTCCGAACGTCACGGACGATGTGGCGAGACTTGAGGCGCAAGTGCGGCTTTTGGCATCGTATCTCGCGGATGGCAGGCATTCCCCCGGAGCGGATGCGTCATGAATGTCTTGAGCGCTGGCAGCCTTTTTCGGTCGGGTGAGGAAACGCCTCTCGTGCGGCTGACGACAGGCAAGGCCAATTTCGATCTGGAATTCGCGCAGGGCACGAGCGCAATTCTTGAAAAGGTGTTCGCGTGCCTTCTGCCCGTATTCCGTCCACGCGAGACAGGCGAAGCCCATTACCGGATAGTCGTCCGTCCGTTCAGCGACATGCCGGACGATTTCGCCGAACAGGCAACGCGTCCCTTCGCGCTCAGACGCTCGAGCGCGCTTCCGTTCAATCTGGATCTGACGGTGGGCATGGATTCCGATGGAAACCGCATCGGGTTCGATCCAGCCAGCGGAACCGCATGCAAGGCCAATTCGGCCAGCAGCGTGCTGACGCTTTATGTGAGCGAGAGCTCGCATTTCCACCTCATCGAGACATTCCGATACACGGCGTTGGCGGTGGAGCAGTCGCTGGGATCGGTGATCCTCCATGCCAGCGCATGCCTGCAGGGCGACGCCGCGGTTCTTGTGCTCGGTGACAAGGGTCAGGGCAAGACCACCACGCTCCTGACCCTGCTGGAGACAAACGGGCTGGACTATTTCTCGGGCGACAAGGTGTTGCTGGACGAAAAGGACGGCGAGGTCCGGCTGCGCGCCTGGCCGGACTATCCGCATATCGGTCTCGGCACGCTGCGCATGTTTCCCCGGCTCGCTTCCGCCTGTGGCATCTCCTTCCGTCGGAATGGCGAAGCTTTGCCGGACAGCCACAAGGTGCTTGTCGAGCCGGCGGTTTTCCGCCGGGCCCTTGGAGCCAACAGCAGGACGGTCGTCCATCGCTGCCGCCTGCTGGTTTTCCCCGATGTCCGGCAGGATGAAATCTCCTTTGCCAAGATCGAAACGGCTGCCGACCGTATAGAGGCGCTGTCGTCGGCCATCGAGGATGCGCGGATTTTCACGCCGGGCCAATGGCATGGGTTGATCGAGACCCCGCCAGCGCGTGATGTATTCTGGGCCGTGCAACTGCTGGCCGAGGCGGCATGGTGGAAGGCTGCGGGCAAAGGCGCCGACTTCGGGGACCTTCTCGCGGAGGACAGCCGGTGAGGGGCAGGCGTGCCTTCTTCATTGTTGACGGCCTGCCGTTGTGGCTGGTCCGCAAAGCCGTGGCGCTTTTTCCGGAGCGTCTCCCGACGCTGGCGACCCTGATGCAGGAGGGACGTTGCTTCGGAATGCGGCCGCTGGAGCCGAATTGCCAGACGCCGCCGTCGATTGCAGCGCTTCTGACCGGAGGCGCCAGTCATGAAACTGGCATTACCGGCTTCGACATGCCGGATTTCTCGCGCGCGGGTGTCCATACGAGACGAGGCTTTTCAAGCCTGATCGACGGTGTCGATCCAATCTGGCAGGGCCAAGCCGAAGCAGGGCATGACATCCACGTTGCGCACCTGCCCTACATGTCTCCCGAAAGGTTGGGCGACCGGCTGAAGGGGTATGTTCATGGCTTCGGGCCGCCTCTTCATGCGCCGCAGGTCTTGGATCCGAACGATGCAGCAGGGCTCCTGGGGCAGGATGCGGTCGACGGCCTGCCCCGCGATGACTGGAAGACTGTCAGTTTCGGCTCCGGTGAAAAAGCGGCAGAAGCGCTTGTCAGGCGATGCCGGATCGACGGCGCGGACAGGATCATTTTCACCGGCGCATGGACTGTCAGGCAACGGGGCGTTCCCATCGACCGGTTGGAGAGCAGCGCCCCTTTTCACGGCTCCGGACTGGAGAAGTGCTACCGGCGCGGCGATCTGGGGAGGACGCTGATGCAGGGCGGCGAAGGGGCGGCCGAAGTGCTGTTCGTCGAAGGCATAAGGCTGCTTGCGTCCTACTTCTGGCGCGACTGGATCGAACTGATGAAGACCTGCGAGGCGCATTTCATCGCGGCCTATCAGCCGGCGATCGATCTGGTCCTGCACGAACTCGCCGGTTTTGTCGCCGTGGATTGCGCGCATTGGTCGGCCAGCCGGGAACAGGTCGTCATGCCGCTTCTAACCGACCTGCTTGCCGACCTCGACGCGGTTCTCGGCCAGACCCGCGCTCTGGCGGGCGAGGACGACCGTATCGTGGTGACTTCGGACCACGGAATGGCGCCGGTCGACCTGATCGTTCGGCCGAACGTGCTGCTCAAGGCGCGCGGCTGGATCGAGACCGATGAGGGCGGCGCTATTGCGCCACTGAAAAGCCTGGCATTCTTCCACCCTGCCGAGAACGGTCTGCTGTGCCTGAACCTCGATCTCATCGCCGAAAGCGGCACGACCGTCGATTCCCTGCTGGCGACGTTGCTCGCAGATATGAGGGAGGCATCGGGCCGGGAACCGGTGCTTTCCGAATGGCCCGATCTGGAATGTCTGGCCGCGCCGCCTGCCGGGCTGTCCGCCCGGCATTTCCTGTGCGGCGGACGCTTCGTCCAGCTGAGGCCGGATATTTCCGGTGCCGCGGCGGAAGCCTCGATCAAAACAGGCGAGCATGTCAGCCCGCACCAGGGACTGCAGGAGCTTGTCGGCACGGTGCTCGATCTTTCGCCGAAAGCCCGCCCCTTCATTGCGGAGGTGATCCCCATAACGAAGGTGCACACGCTTCTGGGTGAACTGATGCCGGGCGCGGCGCGCCGGTCCCCGCGGCAAACGGGCGGAGTACATGCGTGATGCAGTGGAGCTGGCGCGATGCCGAAGGCCGCAACATCGTGCTGCTCTGGATCGCGATGCTTATCAACATGACGGGCAGCAACATGCTGCTCGTCTATATCTCGGTCTGGGTGCTCTACAATACGGGTTCGGCGCTGCAAGCCGGGCTGATTTTCGCGTCTCGTTTCGTCGCGGCGATTTTCCTGACACCGTTGTCGGAACGATTGTGCCGACGCGTTCCGTCGCAGCGCCTGCTGGTGGCCGTCGATATTGCCTCGATCGTTACGCTGCTGGTTCTGAGTCTGACCCCGCAAAGCAATGTCTGGGTCGTGTTCGTCGTTCTCACGGCACGCGGGTTTCTTGAAACCACGATGAAATCGACCCGGATCGTGGCCATCCGGGTCAACTTCGCGCCGGAGAGGCTGGAACGCGTCAACGCCATGCTGGCCACGCCGCATGTCATAGGTAATTTTCTTGGTGCGCTGCTGGCGACCATGCTGGTCGAAATCGCGCAGCTCCGGGCCATTGCCTTGCTCAACGCCGCGATGGTTGCCGTCGTCGTGCTGCTTTACATGGGACTGAGGCTCGATCCGAAAGCGCTGGCGACGGAAGCAGGCGGCCGCTTCTGGTCGCGGACAAGGTCGATCCTGCAGACGAATGTCGCGGTGCGGCGGCCGTTCATCTACCTGCTTCTGTGCACGGTTCTGTTCCAGGGCTATCATCAGGTGCAGAGGACGGCGCTGCCGATCCAGCAATTCAAGCTGAGCCCATCGGAAGCGAGCCTTTTTCAGATATGTGCTGTGGCGGGGGTGGTTCTCGGCACATTCTCCATGGCTTTTCTGCTCTCTGGCAGGTGGCGCAGGGCGGCTACTCTGCCCCGCGGCATGATGCTTGGAGCCTTGCTGAGCGGCGCATGCTGGCTCGCGGGTTCTCCATGGCTGGCAGCGTTCGGCTATTTCCTTTTCATGGCCGTGTTCGAGATGACCTTCCTCAAGTCGCAGAGCGAGATGCTGCTTGCTGCCTCCGGCAAGGAAAGCGCGAGCCTGATGGTTGCGTTCTACGCGATTGCCGAATGCGGGATGCTGGCCATGACGCTGGCCGGAGGCTGGCTCATCGACCAGGTGGGCGGCTTGATCGTGACGCTGGGCGTCAGCTGTCTCGCCCTTGTTGCAACCGCGCTGGTCGAATGGACTGCGCCGGTGGCCAGACATCGTATGACAGCGCAGGGTTCGAGCCAGGTGGGGATGAATGGGCAGCGGTAACTTCCAGGACAGGCATGTCGTCATCGTCGAAGCCAACATGGTGAATATCCAGGGCATGCGCGAACTGGTGAAAGCCGGCTTCCGGGTGAGCTTTGTCGGATGCAGGCAATACGAGGTGGTTTATGGCGGAATGCCGGAGGACCTGCGAGAATCCCTGACACATTATGTCATGATCCACGACACCTGCGACGGCGACGAACTTGCCGAGGCCCTGATGCGGATCGACCGCGAAGACAAGATTTCCGGCGTCGTGCCGGGAATGGATTTCATCGTGACGTCAACCGGCCTTGCTGTCGAGAAACTCGGCTTTCTGGGCACGAGCAGCCGGACCGCCCTGATCAGTGAAAAGAAGCATCTGACGCGCGAGTGCCTGGAAAAGGCAGGCGTGCCATCCGCCCGCTACAAGGTGCTGCAGCCAGGGGAGGATTTTGCCACGGCGGCACGGGCTTTCGGCTTTCCCTTTGTGGTGAAGCCGATCGATGGCTCCGGCAGCATGCTGGTATCGATCATTAGGGACGAAGCCCAGTTGCAGCTCTATCTGAAGACCATCGCCGAGAGGGAAGACCGAATCCCGGCGGTCGAGCGGCCCAAGGGCGGCCTCTATGTCCTGGAGGAGTATCTCGATGGATTGATCATTTCCGTGGAGATCGGTGTGTGCGCCGACGGAAGCATCGTGCGTTTCATGCTTTCGGAGGGACGGCGGTCGGCAATCGACCCGACACAGCCGATCGGAACCCAGATGCCGGCGCGAACCACGCCGGAAGAAGCGGAGGCGGCGTGGTTTTATTCGGAGCAGGTGATCCGGGCGCTCGGCTTCAACGTCGGCATGGCCCATATCGAGATGGCGCTGACGAAAGCGGGATGGCGTCTTATTGAGTTCAATCCGCGCCTCATGGGCGGATCGACGCCGCTTCTCTACGGCCTGGCCACGGGCGTGCCGATCTGGAACGAGTGGGTGCTTCTCTACTGCGGCGATATCATCGACAGGCCGCAACTGCCGATCAAGCAGCATTCCGCGTCGCGCACCATCGCCACGTTCAAGGGCGGTGTCGTCAATCCGGACCTCGGCCCCGAATGGATGGCGCCGATCAAGCAGGACATCGTCGCTCATCGCCTCTTCGTCGGTCCCGGCGAACGGGCATACCCGCTGCAAAGCCATCTCGACAGCATGGGGTATGTCCAGCTGGTGGCGCCGTCTTCGGACGAGTTGAGGGCCAAGGGCGACAAGGTCGTCCGCTGGATCGAAAGCCAGATGGGCGTGCCGCTTGCGTTCTGAATCCGCTTGCATCCAACAAGGGAGAACTCGCATGAAAATCGTCGAAGAAGAATCGAGCCCGATCTCGGTGTCGCGGCGCAGCCTGATAGGTGGCGGAAGCCTTGTCGCGGGAGCGGCCATTCTTGCACAGGCCTCGCAGCCGGCACAGGCCCAACAAGCCCAACCGGAAAATTCCGAATTTGCCTGGGGCAATGCCGTGGCAAGGATCAAACAACAGGGCAAGATCGTGTTCGCAATGCCCGGATCCATGTCGCCGCCGCAATATTATCGCGATCCTTCGACAGGTGAGCCTGCGGGCTACGACGTTGAAATCGCCAAGCTGATTGCAAAGGACCTGGGCGTCGAGCCTGTTTTCGAAGAAGCGGTGGTTGCCGCGAGAATCCTGGGCGTACAGGCCGGCAAGTATGACGTCGCACTGGGCGGAACCGCCAATTCGCCGGCCCGCGCCGGCGCAATCGCTTTCACGCGGGGCTATCTTCCCTATGATCTCGTGCTGATGGTGAAGGCTGACAGCGACGTGACTTCTCCCGAACAGTTGAACGCCGAAGGCCGGATCATCACCGCCCTTATCGGCTCGACTTCCGAATACGCGGTGCGGGAACGGTTTCCGAAAGCGCAGGTCAATCCGCTCAAGATCAACGAAGCGATGCTCGAGGTGGCCGCAGGCAGAGCCGACGCCTGCATGGTGGAATATTCCATCGGTGCGCCATTCTCGAAGAACCAGCCCTCCACAAAAATACTGTCGAACGCCCAGGGACCGATCGTTCTTGCGACGGAATACGGATGCCTGGCTGTTCGCACGAGCGAGATGGGGCTTTGTTACTGGCTCGACAACTGGGTTTACTGGCACGATTCCCGCGGCACGCTGAAGTCGATGTATGACCGGATTTTCGGGGGGACCACACGCACGTGATGCCGGGCGCCATGAACCGGCCCGGCGCCGCCGGCCGCAGATGAACTACCAGATCGATTTTTCCGTCATCCTGGCGCAGTGGCCCGCGATCCTGGCCGGTGTGCGGATGACGCTTCTGGTCGCGGGACTTTCGTTCGTCTTCGCCATCGCGATCGGCATTCTTCTGGCGATCATGAGGTTGTCGAAATTCACCTTGCTGCAACGTCTGGCGATCTTCTATCTGCTGTTTTTCCGCAGCATTCCCCTCTTCGTCTTCCTTTTGTGGCTCTACTACGGATTGTCGTTGCTGATCGGAATAAACTTCAAACCGCTGACGGCAGGCGTAATCGTCCTCAGCGTGCAGTATGGCGCGCAGTTCTCCGAGATATTCCGCTCCGGAGTCGCTTCTGTGGGCAGGAATCAGTTCGAGGCAGGACTTTCGCTCGGGCTCAGGCGCTATCAGGTCTACCGCAGGATCGTCATCCCGCAGGCGCTGATCGTGATGATCCCGCCGATGATGAACACCTTCGTTGCAATGCTGAAGGATACGTCGATCGTGTCGGCTATCGGCGTAGCGGAACTGATGCGCGTCAGCGAGATACAATCCAACTACTACTTCCGGCCGTTCGAATTCTTCACGGCGGCAGCGTTCCTGTATATTGCCATGGTGGTCGTGGTTTCACAATTCGCCGCCTGGACCGAACGCCGGCTTGCCGGCTGGTGGGTGGCGCGATGACGGGCGCCAACCGACAAATTCCGACGATAGAAAATCCCTCAAGCCCAGTGCTGTCCGCTTCTGGAGGTTCATGATGCACCCACGCCATTTGCTTGATCTTCGTGCGGTCGACGCCGACACCTTGCGGCGGATCGTCGACAAGGCCGCTGAGTTCAAACAGTATTTTGCAAGGGGCGATGCGGCCGGCCCGGGAGGCAGGTTTCTGGAAGGACGTTACGTTTCGCTGCTATTCGAATGGCCGGCCACTCGAACGCGCCTGCATTTCGAGACCGCCACGCGGGATCTGGGCGGTACGGTCATCGCCTTCTTCGCACACGATATGCCCATCAGCCGCGGCGAGACGATCGGGGATACGGCACGCGTGTTGTCCCGCCACAGTGACATCATCATGCTTCGTACCTCCGATCATGAACGCCTGAAGGAGATGGCCGCTCATTCGGAATGCCCGGTCATCAATGGCTGCACCTCCTTCAGCCATCCTTTCCGTATCCTGGTGGAAGTCATGACCTACGAGGAAAACCGGGGTCCGATCGCGGGCAAGACCTGCGTCTTCCTGGGCGACTGCAAGATGAACCAGGCGCGATCGTGGATTCATGGCGCCGTGAAATTCGGCTGCACGTTGCGCATGGCCTGTCCGCCCGAATTCGCGCCAGACCCCGAGGAGATCGAGTGGGCCAGGGACCAGGGCGCCGATGTCAGCGTGGTTCACGATGCGCGCGCCGCGACCGAGGGCGCCGACTATGTCTGCACCGACATCTGGGTTCCGCTCGGCCAGACGAACAAGGAAGAGCGGCGGCAGCTGCTCGGCCCCTATCAGGTCAACAGCGATCTCATGGCGCTGGCGAAACCGGATGCGATCTTCATGCACCCTCTGGCGGCGAGCCGTGGCGATGAGGTGACGGACGAAGTCATCGACGGACCGCAAAGCGTGGTCTGGACAGGCGGCATCGAAAACAAGCGGCACTTGTTGAAGGCGCTTTTCATGTGGCAGCTGGGCAAGATGTGACGCCTCGGATCTTGCCCTACCGGGCACCGGAGACGGCGTGCCGCGTCACTGCTTCTCCAACGCTGCATGACGACGTCCGCCATGTTCGGCCAGCCAGATGCCTCCGAACACGAGCGCCAGCGCCACGGCGTGATAGCCGTGGAAGGTCTCGCCAAGCAGCAGGATCGAAAACAGCGTGCCGAAGATCGGCACCAGATTGATGAACAGGCCGGCGCGGTTGGCCCCGATCAGCTCGTTGCCGCGGATATAGGCGGCTTGCGAAATGACCGAGGCCCCAAGCGCGGTATAGAAGGTGATGGCCCAGCCGGCCGCATCTGGGAACACCGCCTTGCCGGCGGCGATTTCCCAGCCGATGAACGGGATCGAGGTGACAAGCGCGGCTGCGCACAGCACCAGCATCAGCGTTTGCCACTGGATCGGAGGCTTGAGCCGCAGCGCAATCGAATAGCCGCTGTAGAGGACGATGGCGATCAGCATGATCGCGTCGCCGAAATTCAAGTCGAGTTTCAGCAGCTGCCGCGGGTCGCCATGGCTAGCGGTGAGCACGACGCCGCCGACGGTCAGCACAACCCCGACAAGCTGCATCCAGCCGGCGCGCAGGCGGAAAAACAGGAAATTGCCGACGATGATGAGGATCGGCATGCCGGCCTGCTCGATCGAGACGTTGATCGCTGTGGTGTAATTCAGCGCGACATAGAAGATTGCGTTGAACAGTGTGAAGCCGCAGCCGCCGAGCAGGGTTAGCAGGACGATGTGTCTACGCACCAGCGGCCAGTCCTGAATAAGACTTCGCCAGCCGATCGGCAGCATGACGGCGGTCGCCACCACCCAGCGCAGGAACACCAGCGTCATCGGCGATATGTGCCCCGCCGCCCATTTGCCGGCGATGGCGTTGCCGCCCCACAACACCGTGGTCAGCAACAGCAGGGCATAGGCGGATCGGTGGTTCATAACGGCTCCCTGTAAGGCAGACTATGCCGACCTATGGCCGCTTCTGTGCCAAGTAAATGATGCGAAAGGCGAAAATTGTTGTGCCTCGTAGCTGCAAACTGGCCAAACAACGGTCGCGCAGCGCGGGTGTTGCGGTTATAGAGGCCTGTCATTTGGTGCCAGAACGGCTACAGCCGTCATCAATATGGTTACAGCGTATTCGCCATCCGATCGGTGGCCGGATGCGCAGCTTTAGGATCGAAGGGAAGAAACATGGCCAATGTGGTTGTCGTCGGCTCGCAGTGGGGCGACGAGGGCAAGGGCAAGATTGTCGACTGGCTGTCGGAGCGGGCCGACGTGGTGGTGCGGTTCCAGGGCGGCCACAATGCCGGGCACACGCTCGTCGTCGACGGAAAGGTCTACAAGCTGTCCCTGCTGCCTTCCGGCGTGGTGCGCGAAGGCAAGCTCTCCATTATCGGCAACGGCGTGGTTTTCGATCCGCATGCCTTCGTCGCCGAGATGGAAAAGCTCAAGGCCCAAGGCGTCGTGGTGACGCCGGAGCGCCTGAAAATCGCCGAAAACACGGCGCTTATCCTTTCGGTGCACCGGGAGCTCGACGGATTCCGCGAGGACGCTGCTTCGAATTCCGGCACCAAGATTGGCACGACGCGCCGCGGCATCGGTCCGGCATACGAAGACAAGGTCGGGCGCCGCGCGGTAAGGGTGATGGATCTGGCGGATTTGGAAACGCTGCCGCTGAAAGTGGACAGGCTGCTAACGCACCACAATGCGCTGCGGCGCGGGCTTGGCCATGAAGAGGTCTCGCACGATGCAATCATGCAGGAACTGACCTCCGTCGCCGATGCGATCCTGCCCTACATGGACCGGGTGTGGAAGGTGCTCGACGACCGCCGGCGCGATGGCGAGCGCATCCTCTTCGAAGGTGCGCAGGGCACGCTGCTGGATATCGACCATGGCACCTATCCCTTTGTCACATCCTCGAACACGGTGGCCGGACAGGCGGCCGCTGGCGCGGGTGTTGGGCCAAGCGCCATCAGCTATGTGCTGGGTATCACCAAGGCTTATACGACGCGTGTCGGCGAGGGGCCGTTCCCGACCGAACAGCAGAACGAGATCGGCGAATTCCTCGGCACCCGCGGTCACGAATTCGGCGTCGTCACCGGACGCAAGCGGCGCTGCGGCTGGTTCGACGCGGTGCTGGTGCGCCAGGCTGTCGCTGTCAACGGCATCAAGGGCATCGCGCTGACCAAGCTCGACGTTCTGGACGGGCTGGACGAGATCAAAGTCTGCACCGGTTACCTGCTCGATGGCGAGCCGATCGACTATCTGCCGGCCAGCCAGGGCGCGCAGGCGCGGGTCCAGCCGATCTACGAAACGCTGGAAGGCTGGAAGGGAACCACCGCCGGGGCGCGGAGCTGGAACGACCTGCCGGCACAGGCCGTTAAATATGTGCGGTATATCGAGGAACTCATCGGCGCGCCGGTGGCGCTGCTTTCAACGAGCCCGGAGCGGGACGACACGATACTTGTGACCGATCCGTTTCAAGACTAATCATGGCGCTTCTCCGGGCATTCTTGACTGATTTGGCGGGACGAGCCCAGAAGCGAGAACTACAGGTCGACTGAAGCATGGCAGATTTCGTTGCTGTTCTGAGAAAGACGCTCGACGGCCTCGGCGAGACGACGCCGGAGATGCGCGCCAAGGTCTACGACAAGGCCCGCTCGACGATCGCGGCGAAGCTTGCAGCGCTCGATCCGCCGCCGTCCGCCGCCGTGGCCGACCGCCAGCGCAAGGCCCTCGAAGACGCGATTTCGACCATCGAGCGCGACTATGGCCGGAAAACGCCGGAAGCCGATCCGCTGGCCGAGCTTGAGAACATCTTCTCCTCCATAGACCGCAACCGGAACCAGCCCAATCATGTCCGGCCCGGCGCCAAGGTGGAGCCGACGTGGCAGCGCCCGCAGACGGAAGCGCGACCGGCCGAGCAGGTCCAGAAGCCGGCCGTTCCGCCGCAGATGCCGCCCATGCCGCCGCTTGCGGAAAGCGCCAAGCGCCCAACGCTGCCGCTTTCGCCTGCGCGACCCGCGACATCCTCGGTTCCCGTCGCAGACAAAGGCCCCACGATTGGCAGGCCGCCGATCTTTGTGCCGGATGAAGATGGCGATGCCGATACGTTCGACCGTCTGGACAGCGACGAACGCAAACGCGGTTATGGTGGCCTGGTCGCAGCGGCGATCGCGCTGCTGGTGGTTGCCGGCGGCGGTTACGGCATCTGGCTCAACCAGGATGCTTTCAAGAATATGCTCGGCATCGGCCAGGGTGAAGTGGCGTCGAACGAGCCGATCGAGGCGACGCCGGCCAAACCTGTGCCTCAGCAGCCTGCCGCGCCGGCCCAGCCTTCGTCGCCGGCAAGCGACGCCGCATCCGGCGAAGCTTTAAAATTCACGCAACGGCTGTTGCCCGATGGAAAGGAAACCGATCCTGGCCCGGCGGGTGGCGAAAGCGGCATCGGCGAGGGAACGTCGGTCGTCGCGCTGACCACGCCACCGCCTGCGAATACGCCGGCGCCCGGCACTCCCGGTCCGGATGTTCCCGTTCCTGGCGGCGCGCCGCCGCCAGCCGAGGGAACGCCGTCAATCGATGCCGTGACCCCGCCGCCCGCCCCTGGCAATCCGTCCGCTGAACAGGCCGTGGCGGTTGGCCAGAAGGCGATCTTTTATGAAGAGCGGACCAGCGTCGCCCAAGGTTCGGCCGAGCCCGGTAATATCGTCTGGTCGGTGGTGCAGGAATCGCCGGGTGGCGATGCGCCGCCCGAACCGGCGATCCGCGCCGAGGCGACGATCCCCGGCAAGGATATCCAACTGCGCATGACGATCCGCCGCAACGCCGACCAGACCCTGCCGGCCAGCCATATCATCGAGATGATCTTCCTGACGCCTGACGGTTTCGAGGGAGGCGGCATCGACAATGTCCTGCGGGTGGCGATGAAGGCTTCGGAGCAGGAGGCCGGCAGCCCGTTGATCGGCATTCCGGCCAAGATCGCCGACGGCTTCTTCCTGGTGGCACTCAACGACAGCAAGGCCGAGGAAGACACCAATCTCGCCTTGCTGCGTAACCAGGACTGGATCGACATACCGGTGGTCTACAAATCCGGTCGACGGGCGCTGCTGACGGTCGAAAAAGGCATACCTGGGGACAAGGTCTTCGACGAGGCGATGCAGGCCTGGCAGGCAAAGGCCGCCGCCGCGCCAGCGAGCGGTGGCTGATCCCGAAAGTCAGGCTTGGCCTAAGGGTTGGAGCCCACGACCGGGCATTCTAGCGGTCAAATGCCTGATCCGTAAAGCTCGTGTTCGTCGCCTTCCCATGGCTTCGGCAGCGGGGAGCCAGGCTGCGCGGCAGCCTCGGCGCGGGGCATGGGCATCCAGCATTTAAGCTCCGTCTCGGGATATTCGATCATGTGGCCCGGATAGGAGTCGTTGGCGCGCCAGCCTTCGATGCCGTATTGATCGGCCCTCGCCCAATAGGCAACATCCACCTCGGCCGGTCCCTGTTCGGAGGGCTTGATCGTCACCAGGATGCGGCTGCCGTCCTTGGGGGCGCTCGCCATCTGGCGCCATCGAACCGGTTCGCTCATGCTCTCCTCCCGAGATCTGTCCAAACCAGCCTAAACAGAGGATGGCCGATTATCCAGCCAAGGTGCGTTCAAAAACCTTGAAAGAGGAAGTCGGGGATAGAAGCGATCCGGTCGCGATGGGCCACGTTGCCTACGGCGGAGGGCAATTCGGCGACCTCGGGATGTGATCAGGCTAACTTTCCAGTTCTTCCCGCAGTATCTCAAGCTCCAGCCATTCTTCTTCAAGAGCGGCGAGGGTGAGGCGTTCCTTGTCCAGCGCGGCGATGGTTTTCTGGAACCCGCCTGGATCACGCTCGTAATAGGCGGGATCGGCGATGGCGTCCTCGAGCCGGGCGATTGAGGCGGTCACCGCCTCGATCTTCTTGGGCAGCGATTCCAGCGCGAACTTCTGCTTGAAGGACAGTTTGCTGGCGGCTTTGGGTGGTGCGGCTTGTTTTTTCTGCGCTGATGGCGGCTGGGATGTCGCGTCCGAACGCGACCGCTTGCGATCCTCGAGCCTTTTGCCGCCCCGCTGGGCCAGCATGTCCGAATAACCGCCGGCATATTCGATCCAGCGTCCGTCGCCGTCAGGGGCGACGATGGAGGTGACGGTGCGGTCGAGGAAATCGCGGTCGTGGCTGACCAGCAGCACGGTGCCGGCGAAACCGGCGACGAGTTCCTGCAGCAGTTCCAGCGTTTCCATATCGAGGTCGTTGGTCGGCTCGTCGAGCACCAGGAGATTGGCCGGACGCGCCAATACACGCGCCAGGATAAGCCGGGCCCGTTCGCCTCCGGACAATTCGCGCACCGGCGTGCGCGCCTGCTCCGGCTTGAACAGGAAATCCTTCATATAGGAGACGACGTGGCGCTGCTCGCCATTGATGACGAGGTTCTCGCCCCGTCCGTCGGTGAGATAGTGCGCCAGCGTCTCAGCCGGATCGACCGCTTCGCGCTTCTGGTCTAGGGTCGCGATCTCCAGATTGACGCCGAGCCGCACCAAGCCGGAATCGGGAGCGAGCTCCCCAGTCAGCATTTTCAACAGCGTCGTTTTGCCGGCCCCGTTGGGGCCGACCAGACCGACGCGGTCGCCACGCTGAATGCGGGTCGAAAAACCCTTGACCACGGTCAGCTCGCCGAAGCTTTTCTCGATGGCCTTCGCCTCGATCACCAGCTTGCCGGATTCGGCCGCGTCGCTGGCGGCAAGGGTGGCCGTGCCTTCGGCGCCACGATGGGTGCGGAAACGCTGACGCATGGCCTGCAGCTCGCCGAGCCGGCGCATGTTGCGCTTGCGCCGGGCCGTCACGCCGTAGCGCAGCCAGTGTTCCTCCCGCACGATTTGGCGGCCGAGCTTGTGCTGCTCGCGCTCTTCTTCTTCCAGCACCTGGTCGCGCCATTCCTCGAAATGGGCGAAGCCCTTGTCCAGCCGCCGCGTTTGCCCACGGTCGAGCCACACCGTGGCGCGCGTAACGCGTTCGAGGAAGCGGCGATCGTGCGAGATGAGCACCAGCGCAGAGGACGTGCGCGCTAGCTCCTCCTCCAGCCATTCGATCACGGAAAGGTCGAGATGGTTGGTCGGTTCGTCGAGCAGCAGGATATCCGGTTCAGGCGCCATGACACGGGCAAGGGCGGCACGGCGCGCCTCGCCGCCGGAGAGGTCGACGGGACGCTCCTCGCCGGTGAGGCCGAGATGGTCCATCAGATAGGTGGCGCGATAGGCATCGTCGGCAGGACCGAGCCCTGCCTCCACATAGGCGCGGACGGTGGCGAAGCCCTCCATGTCCGGCATCTGCGGCAGGTAGCGGATCGTCGCGGTCGGCTGGCGGAACAACTCACCGTCCTGGGCTTCGACAAGCCCTGCGGCGATCTTCAAAAGCGTCGACTTGCCCGAGCCGTTGCGGCCGACCAGCGCGATCTTGTCGCCGGCGGAAGCGGAAAGATCGGCGCCGTCGAGCAGCGGCGTGCCGCCGAAGGTGAGTCTTATGCCGGCGAGGTTGAGAAGCGGAGGCGCCATGATGCTATCGGAATTCGGGATAGGGATGGACGAGGAGCATGGCGCGGCCATGGGTGAGGCCGATTTCGAGCTTTCCCTTGATCCGATTGGAGATCGTCAGGGACGAGCCGAACGGCACTTCGACATTGTCGAGGGGCCATCTGGCCCCGCTAACAGTCAGGCCGGCGAGGTCGGAAAAGCCGAGGATCGAAAACAGGGTGCCGTCTTCATAGTCATATCCGAAATGGCCCGGCAACAGGGGAACGCCCTCCTGCGAACCGCTGCTCAGGATCACGCCGACACCTGTTTCAGCCAGCCGGATCGCCAGGGTGAGATGCAGGAAGGCGTGGTCGGCGCGCTGTCCCCCGAAAGCCCCGGCCAACATCAGGTCGGTCGCGCCGCGCTCGCGCGCGACGGCAACGGCCAGTTCCCCGTCTGTCATGTCCTTTTCCGGCGGAAAGGTTTGTCGCGGAACGTCGGCAAGCGAGGCCGGCAATTGCGCCGGTACGGAATCGAAGTCGCCGACCCACAATTCGGGCACGACGTTCAAGGCGGTGGCGTGGGCGATGCCGGCGTCGGCGGCGATCATACGCGTGCCGTCGACCTGCCGACGCAGTCGGGGCGTGACGACAAGCTCGCCGCCGAGCAGAATTGTGAAACGGCTCATGGGCGTGGCCTCTATCAGGCAGGTGAAGGAAACGGAAGTGGTTGACCGCCGCGGCGATCCGCCTTTTGCGTCAACCTTTCGCTTGCCTGCGCGGCCGGACAGCCCTATTTCTCTCAACGCTCTAACGGGGTGCCGGCTGCAGTCTTTCGTGGCGGGCTGAGAGGTTTCGCACCAACCCGTCGAACCTGATCCGGCTTGCACCGGCGGAGGGATTTAGACGCTCAACCAAGGCGCCGCTTCCCCTGTCACTCGAATGAAGGAAGCGCCGATGCGCATAAATGATCTCGTTGGTTTTATCGCAGCCGCGCTCGCCGTGCTGGCAATTGCCGCACCTGTGTCGGCCAAGGAAAAACTCACCGTCTACACTTATGAAAGCTTCACCGCGGAATGGGGGCCCGGACCGCAGGTTAAGAAGAACTTCGAGGTGACCTGCGACTGCGAGGTTTCCTTCGTTTCGGTCGCCGACGGCGTGGCTCTGCTCAACCGCGTCAAGCTGGAGGGCGCTGCGACCAAGGCCGACATCGTCCTGGGGCTCGACACCAACCTGACGGCGGACGCCAAGGCGACCGGCCTGTTTGCGCCGCATGGAGCTGTCTCGGACATCAACGTGCCGGGCGGCTGGGACGACGATATTTTCGTGCCGTTCGACTACGGCTATTTCGCCGTCGTCTACGACACGGAGAAACTCAAAAACCCGCCGCAAAGCCTGAAGGACCTGATCGAAGGCGATCCGAACCAGAAGATCGTCATCCAGGATCCGCGCACCTCGACGCCGGGTCTCGGTCTGGTGCTCTGGATCAAGTCGGTCTATGGCGACAAGGCGGCGGATGCCTGGGCGAAGCTCAAGGGCCGTGTGCTGACGGTGACGCCGGGCTGGAGCGAGGCCTATGGGCTGTTCACCAAGGGCGAGGCGCCGATGGTGCTTTCCTACACGACCTCGCCCGCCTACCACATCATTTCGGAGAAGACCGAGCGCTATCAGGCAGCAGCCTTCAGCGAAGGGCACTACCTGCAAATCGAGGTGGCCGCGATCACCAAAAGGGGCGCCCAGAACGCGCTGTCGGAGAAGTTCATGGCCTTCATGACCGGGCCGGGGTTTCAGGACGTCATACCGGAGACCAACTGGATGTTTCCGGCCGGCAGGATGGACAAGCCGCTCGATCCTGCCTTCGAGAAGCTGGTGAAGCCGGCAACCAGTCTGCTGCTGGCTCCTGACGAAGTGGCGCAGAACCGCAAGGCCTGGGTGGATGAATGGCTGGCCGCCATGAGCAAATGAGGAAACGCCTTCCCCTCCCCCTTGTGGGGAGGGTCGAGCCGCGAAGCGGATCGGGGTGGGGGGATGGGGGTTGACTGGAACCGTACCCCCACCCCGGCTCACGCCTGCTGCCTTGCAACAGCCGCTCGCCGACCCTCCCCACAAGGGGGAGGGTAAAGGGTTTCGAGACAGCCGCGTCACCGCCGGCATGGTTGCGCTTGCCACCATCGCCATGCTCATTGGCGGCGCGTTTGCCGGACTGATCGCGGAAGGGGCCGGGAATCTCGCCGGCGCGGCGACAGCCTTCGACGGTTACCTTTTTCGCATTATGCGCTTCACGCTCTGGCAGGCGGCGCTGTCCACCTTGCTATCCGTCGTCCCTGCGCTGTTCGTGGCGCGCGCCCTGTCGCGTCATCCGGCGTTTTTCGGACGCACGTTCATCCTGCAACTGTTCGCGCTGCCGCTGGCGCTGCCGGCGATCGTCGCCGCGCTCGGGGTCCTGGCGCTTTACGGAAGCGCCGGTTATTTCGCCGACGCGCTGAGCTTTCTCGGAGGGCAGGCGTGGCCCGGCATCTATGGCCTGTCGGGCATTCTGGTGGCGCATGTCTTCTTCAACCTGCCGCTCGCCACGCGCCTGTTCCTCGAAGCGCTGCAGACCGTGCCGGCCGACCAGTGGCGGCTCTGTAGCCAGCTCGGCATGAACGCTGCCGCCAGCTTCCGGCTGATAGAATGGCCGGCACTGCGGACGTCGCTGCCGGGCGTTGCCGGCCTCGTCTTCATGCTGTGCATCACGTCCTTCACCATCGTGTTGACGCTGGGCGGCGGTCCGGCAGCAACGACACTGGAAGTCGCCATTTATCAGACGCTGCGGTTCGATTTCGATCCGGCGCGGGCAGTGGCGCTGACGCTGGTGCAGATCGCGCTGACGGTTCTGGTATTGGGAGTGCTGTCGCGGCTCGGCGCCAACATGACCGGCGACGCCAACCTGCCGGTGGCGCCGCGGCGGTATCTTTCGGCCAGCGGTATCGAGAGGGTCTTGAATTCTGTCCTCGTCCTGCTGGCGCTGGCCTTCGTCGCCGGCCCGATGGCTGCGATCGTGACGGCGGGACTTGGCGCCGATCTCGGCCGGCTTGCCGGCGAGACAGCCGTCAGGCAGGCAACCATCACCAGCCTCGTGCTGGCTTTTCTTTCCGCCGCCTTGTCGGTGGCGATCTCGCTGTCGCTCGTCATGGCGCGCAGGGCACTTTCGCTGCGCCGCCGTGGTAACCGACGATCGCTGCTGGAGATGCTTTCCGACACCGGTCCGGCCTTCGTGCTGGTCGTGCCGCCCATCGTGCTCGGCGCGGGATGGTTCATGCTGCTGCGCCACTTTACCGAAGTCTTTGCCATTGCGCCGGTCATGGTGGTGGCGGTGAATGCGGTGATGGCAATGCCCTTCGCCCTGCGCGCGCTGCGGCCTGCCTACGATGCGGCGAGCGAGCGGCATGAACGGTTGTGCGCCCAGCTCGGCCTTGCCGGCTGGAAGCGGCTGCGGCTGATCGACTGGCCGCCGCTGCGCCGGCCTTTGGCGACGGCGTTTTCCTTCGCCATGGCTCTGTCGCTGGGCGACCTCGGCGTCATCGCCTTGTTCGGCAGCGATTCCGTGCAGACTCTGCCCTACCTTCTGCTGGCACGCATGGGCAGCTATCGCACGGAAGACGCAGCCGGATTGGCACTGCTGCTCGGTTTGGCCTGCCTGGCGCTGGTGCTGGCCGCGGACCGGCTGGGGAAGGGACGCGAGGTATAATGGCTGCCGCAAGCAAAGGGGCGAAGGTGCGGCTGGACGGGGTGATGTTCGCCTATGGCGACGTGACGTTCTCCTTCGACGCAGCGTTCGAGCCAGGCACAATCACTGCGATCATGGGTCCAAGCGGTTCGGGAAAGTCGACGCTGCTCAATCTGGTCGCCGGGTTTGAGACGCCGGTTGCCGGCAAGGTGCTGATCGGCGATGTAGACGTCACCGTCAGTCCGCCTTCGATGCGGCCGGTTTCCATGGTGTTCCAGGAGAACAATCTGTTCGCGCATCTCAGCGTCGAGCAGAATGTCGCCCTTGGCCGTTCGCCGTCATTGCGATTGACCCAGACAGACCGCGCAGCCGTGGCCGAAGCGCTGGGGCGCACCGGTCTGGCCGGTAAGGAAAAGCGCCTGCCACGGGAGCTTTCCGGTGGCGAGCGCCAGCGCGTTGCGCTGGCCCGCGTGCTGGTGCGGGATCGGCCGGTGCTTTTGCTGGACGAGCCTTTCGCATCGCTCGGGCCTGCGTTGCGGGCTGACATGCTGGAGCTTGTGGCTGCGCTGCATGCCGAACGCGGCATGACGGTGCTGTTCGTCACGCACCAGCCGGACGATGCGCGGCGGATCGCCAGCGCCATGCTGTTTCTGGAGGATGGCAAGGTTGCCGCCAGCGGTCCAATCGAGAAATTCTTTGCCGAAACTGGACCTGAAGCGTTCAGGCGCTATATCGGCGCCGATACGCCAGGTGCTCAATCACGGCATGTTGCCCGGAAGCCGACATAATTTACGGTCAAACCGGGCTTTGCGAGCGGGGCGTTTGCTTGCCAAAGACCAGTGAACTGTGGCTAGTTCCGCACAGACCGGTGCGGCCTGATTTGCCTAGCCAAAGCTGAAAGGAATGCCGATCTGCCGACCGGCCTCGATATGCAGGGAATGAGGAAGCAAGCCGAAGCGATGGCGCGCCGCATTGCAACGGCAGCGCTTGGCCTGTCCCTTGCGGCATGTCAGGCGGTCATGCCGGATTCGGTGCAGGAGTCCGGTTTCCAGCCGTCGAACAGGCCGGTTACGGTCGATAATGTCACCGCCAACAACAAGTTGGCCGAACTGGCGCGCGCGCAGCATCCGCGCATCCTCGCCACCTATGGCGGGGAATATTCCGACCCGAAGCTCGAGCGCATGGTGGCGAAGGTCGTCGGCAGCCTGACCACGGTCTCGGCCAATCCGACGCAGAACTACCGCATAACAATCCTGAATTCGCCCAATGTGAATGCCTTCGCGCTGCCGGGCGGCTATCTCTACATCACCCGCGGCCTGCTGGCGCTTGCCAACGATTCCTCCGAGCTTGCCGCTGTCATCGCCCACGAGATGGGACACGTGACGGCCAATCACGGCTTGCAGCGGCAGCAGAAGGAAGCCGAGGAGGTGCTGGCGACGAAGGTCGTCTCCGACGTGCTCGGCGACAGCCCGACGGCCAAGGCGGTGCTGATCCGCGGCAAGCTCAGGATGGCGCAGTTCTCGCGCAATCAGGAGCTGGAAGCCGACGCCATCGGCATCAAGTCCGTCGGCGAGGCCGGTTACGATCCCTACGCCGCCGGGCGTTTTCTGCAGTCGATGTCGGCCTATACCGATTTCCGCTCCATCAGCGGCGCCACCGACGCCAGCCTGGACTTCCTCGCGACCCACCCCAATACACCGCAACGGATCGAACTGGCGCAGCGCCATGCGCGCAATTTCGGCCAGCCGGGCGTCGGCACGCGCGACCGCGACTCCTATCTGGCCGGCATAGACGGCCTGCTCTACGGCGATACGCCAGAGGAGGGCTATGTGCGCGGCAACGTCTTCCTGCACCCCGGCCTGGGCGTCTCGTTCTCGGTGCCGGAAGGCTTCGTCATCGACAACACCGCCGCGGCGGTCACCGCGACCGGACCCGGCGATATCGCCGTGCGGTTCGACGGGGTATCAGTCGACAAGGACAAATCCCTGCCGGATTACATCCGCAGCGGCTGGGTGGCGGGACTGGATGATGCTAGTGTCCGCCCGCAAACGATCAACGGCAATGAAGCAGCCATGGCCACGGCGCGTGCCGATGGCTGGCAATTCGATATCACCGTCATACGCGCCGGCGGGCAGATATACCGTCTTCTGACGGCGGCGCCTGCTGCCAGCAATGCGCTCGATCCGGTAGCGCGTTCGGTCAGCGGTTCGTTTCGCATCCTGAGTGCGTCGGAAAAGGCGGCGCTGAAGCCGCTGCGCATCCGTATCGTGACCGTACAGCCTGGCCAGACCATGGGGTCGCTCGCCGCCCAGATGGTCGGTGTCGATCGCAAGCTCGATCTCTTCCGGGTGCTGAATGCGATGGCGCCAGGCGCCAGCGTTTCGACCGGCGACAAGGTCAAGATCGTCACCGACCGGTGACGATCCGCACACAGCGTACAGTTCAGAAATCAGTCGGGTTGGAAGCCGTTCCTCGCGCGTGGCTGGGCAAAATTGAGTCACCGCCACCGATCCGTTATCTTGGACAATTGTCCGCGGAGGAAAGACACAATGGCTGCTGTGACGCCCGGCAAACCGGCGAAAGGCACCGCCAAAGCGGCGAAGGCCAAATCACGACCGGCCAAGACCGATCAACCTGTCCTTCTTTCCGGCGGCAATCCGCAGATCGCCAAGGGTTATGGCGACGCGCCGGTGCAGGCCTATATCGCCGCCATGCCGGGCTGGAAAAGCGAGGTTGGGCACCGCCTCGACGCGCTTATCGTGAAAACGGTTCCAGGCGTGAGGAAGGCGGTCAAATGGAACTCGCCAATGTATGGAATGGAGGAGCAGCACTGGTTCCTCAGCTTCCACGTCTTCGCCAGATACATCAAGGTGGCGTTCTTCCGGGGCGCGTCGCTCGATCCGGTTCCGCCCGTCGCCTCCAAGCACAAGGACGTCCGCTATTTCCATATTCACGAGGACGATAGGTTCGACGAAGCTCAGTTCGTTGCCTGGGTGAAACAGGCCAGCAAATTGCCCGGCGAGAAAATGTGAAGTCAAAAGCTGGGCGTCAGGAAGGCGAGATAGCTCATGAAGAAAAGCCGCACCACGGGAAAAGACGAAGCGGTTTCTCCATCGAAGAGAATCGATGCGCGGATCGAGGAGCTGGGGGATTGGCGCGGACAGACGCTCGCCCGCGCGCGGAAGATCATCCTGAAGGCCGATCCTGAAGTGGTCGAGGAATGGAAGTGGCGAGGCGTTCCGGTTTGGGAGCGCGATGGGATCATCTGCACCGGCGAAACCTACAAGGCGGTCGTTAAGCTGACCTTCGCTAAAGGTGCCTCGCTGCCAGATCCTTCGGGTCTGTTCAACTCCAGTCTCGAGGGCAATACGCGGCGCGCCATCGATATCCGTGAGGGAGAAGAGATCGACGAGGAGGCGCTGACGGCGCTGGTCCGCGCCGCCGTGGATTTGAATGTGGCGGCACGCAATCAAAGGAAGCCGAAGAAGGCATAGACACTGCTGGATGTGTGCCGTGGCCAACGGGTCTGACACTGTCGTCCGGGTGACGATTTAAGCGGCCAGGAATTCCGGGTTCTGTTTGACCAGGGCGACCTTGAGCTTCTCCAGCGCCCGGGCCTCTATCTGGCGCACCCGTTCCTTGGAAATGCCGAGCGTTTCGCCCAGCTGCTCCAGTGTAGCGCCTTCATCGGCGAGACGCCGCTCCTCGATGATGCGCAACTCTCGCGCATTCAGCGCACCGAGCGCCGTTTTCAGCCAGCCCGTGCGGCGTTCGATGTCGATGGTGTCGCCGACCACTTCGTCGGGCAACGGATCGTCGGCGACCAGGAAGTCCATGCGCTCGGCCGCACCGTTGTCGTCGGCGAGGGGCGCATTGAGCGAGCTGTCGGGCGCGGACAGGCGCGAATCCATCATCGCCACATCGGTTTCCGAAACGCCGAGCGCAGCGGAAATCTCGCGGTAGAGCGTATCGTTGGAAAGCGGCTCAGAGCCGTTGGCAAGCCTCGCGCGGAGACGTCGCAGGTTGAAGAACAGGGCCTTCTGTGCCGAGGACGTGCCGCCGCGCACGATGGACCAGTTGCGCAGGATGTAGTCCTGCATGGAGGCACGAATCCACCAGGTGGCGTAGGTCGAGAAGCGGACGTCGCGTTCCGGCTCGAACCGGCAGGCCGCCTCGAGCAGACCGACATGGCCTTCCTGTACGAGATCGCCGACGGGCAATCCGAAATGACGGAACCTGGCCGCCATGGCGATGACCAGCCGCATGTGGGAAAGCGTTATCTGATGCAACGCATGCTGGTCGTGGTTCTCTTTCCATCGCAGCGCAAGCTGATGTTCCTGCTCGCGCTCCAGATAGGGAGCCCTCATTGCGGTGCGGATGAATGCGCGTCCGGCACTGTCTTCCATCATCCGATCGTTCTCCGCTGGATTTCAGTGATGTGGAGCCTGCGCCCCGACCTTGAAACGTCGATGCGGCGCCCTAGGACGGGCGTATAACGAAGCGGAGGGGGGATGGTTCCCTTGACGGCGGCGCCCGAAAACAATCGGGCAGCCTTGGCAAGGAGTGAACGGAGCGGCGGGCGGCGGCCAGTCGGCCGTCGCAAAAGAAGAAGCCCGGCGCTAAGCCGGGCTTCGATCCTTCAAGGGAGACGCCGCTTAGGCTGCTTCTTCCTGCTCGGATTCCTCGTTGTCGGCCTTGGCGCCGCGCTTGGGACCCTTGTTGAGGTTGACCTCGATCAGGCGCACGGCCTCGGTCTCCGACATACGGTTCACGGCGGCGATTTCGCGCGCCATGCGGTCGAGCGCGGCTTCGTAGAGCTGACGTTCGGAGTAGGACTGCTCCGGCTGGTTGTCTGCGCGGTAGAGATCGCGGACTACTTCGGAAATGGAGATCAGGTCGCCCGAATTGATCTTGGCGTCATATTCCTGCGCGCGGCGCGACCACATGGTGCGCTTGACGCGGGCGCGGCCCTGCACGACCTTCAAAGCGCGATCAACATAGTCGGTCTCGCTGAGCTTGCGCATGCCGATCGAGGTCGCCTTGGCGACCGGAACCTTGAGGCGCATCTTGTCCTTCTGGAAGTCGATCACGAACAGTTCCAGCTTGTGCCCGGCGACTTCCTGCTCATCGATGGAGACGATCTGGCCGACGCCGTGAGCAGGATAGACGATGTATTCGCCGGTCTTGAAGCCGTGCCTGCCGGCTGTCGCGGTCTTCTTCTGGGGGGTGGTTGTTGCCATTACGCCCTGGACTCCTTAGTTTTGCCGCCGGCGGATGCCGGCCCAACTCAAACGGCGGACCGGAAAGGCCCTGCCTTCGCCGCACAACAGGCAAACCCACCAGACAAGCCCGACGGCAAACGCGAAATGCGTTGCCGGGCCCAGATTTCTCTGGTCCGGATTGGAGGTTTCACCTTTCAGTGATTAGGGCGTCTGCGCCATCAATCGACGTTGTGTCACCGGCATATTCCAGATGTGTACCACAAAAAGTCGGAAGAATCAACAATTTGCTGCATACGCGAAGGGACGCTTGTCAAGGCGGTTAATGCAGCCATGACACTTCGTCCCTCGCGCGCCGGTCCGTGCAGCCGTCTTCAGTCGCCTTGGCCGGGTTCGGGAGAAAAGTACTTTTCGAATTTTCCCGCTTCGCCGTCGAACTGCTTGGCGTCGTCAGGCGCTTCTCTCTTGACGGCGATGTTCGGCCACTTTTCTGCGTATTCGGCGTTGATCTGCAGCCACTTGTCGAGGCCGCTTTCCGTGTCCGCCTTGATGGCGTCGGCCGGACATTCCGGTTCGCAGACGCCGCAGTCGATGCATTCGTCCGGATGGATGACGAGCATGTTCTCGCCTTCGTAGAAGCAATCGACCGGACAAACCTCGACGCAGTCCATGTATTTGCATTTTATGCAATTGTCAGTAACGACATAAGTCATCAATCGGCTCCGGGAACGCCCCGTCTTTGTAAGTCTTTTGCGCGGTGAGTAACGCCTTTGCAGAGCGCTTGCAAGGGTCAGCCGTGCCAGCGGTGCGCCATTGAGGGGAACGCTTTTTCTTTCCAACGCAGGGCATGGTCAATTGTTACCGAAAAGCCGGTCGGTTTGACGGCGTTGCCTTTTGGTGGGACGGCCGCTTCCTGCCTTGCGCATTGGCGCCAGCGCAGCCGGCAGGGCCGGGTCCTCTCCGGCTTCAGGTGGAGACAGATCTTCATAGAGCCTGCGGGCTTCCTCGGCAGGTCCGCGCCGAAGGCCTGTATCGGAGACCTTCCAGACCAGGATACGCCGGTCGAGCGTAATGGTCAGCACGTCGCCCGGCTTGACGGTGTCGGACGCCTGTTCCGCCTTGTCGCGATTAACGCGGACGCGCCCGGCAACGACGAGCTTGGCGGCCAGAGACCGCGATTTCACCGCGCGGGCAAAGTACAACCATTTGTCGATACGCTGCCGGTCCGCGGCGACCATCGGATCGCCAGCGTCCTATTTCTTGAGCTGGTCACGCAGCGCGGCGAGCTTGGCGAAGGGGGAATCCGGATCGATGCGCGCCGGACGCTCCTCGCGGGGCCTGTCGCGGAAAGCCGGCTTGCCCTGCGACCCACCATGGCCATCGCGCTGCTGGTCCTTGCCGCCCTTTTTCCAATCCGGGCGGTTTTGACGTTCACCCTGCGGCCGTTCTCCCTGAGCCCCCTTGAAACGGTCGCGCCCGGAGCGCTCGCGACCGGCGGACCGCTCGCCTGCGGGGCCGCCATGTTCACTGGCCGGCTGGCCATGGGCTACGCGGTTGCCGCGCTGGCGCTGGTCGTGACGATGGCCGCCGCGATGGCGGTCGAAGCGAACCTGCCGCCACAGGAGAATGGGTTTCGGCTCCTCGATTTCGGCCGCAGTTTCATTTTCGTTCGCTGGCGCGGCTTCAGCTGGGGGCTCCGCGACAACCGTATCCGCAGCCGTGGCGGCCGTTGCCTCGGCCGGCTGTTCAGCGCTCATCGCTGCACGCTCGTCCATGGACGCGTCGACTGGCGCGGCTGCCGCGGCTGCCTCCTGCGTTGCAGCTTCGCCGGCAGCAGCCTGCTCGGCCGCGTCTGGCTGAGCGGCGTTTTCAGTCTGCCCGGCAGCCGGTTCCGCGTCGACAGCGCCGCTCTCCGGAGTAGCTTCATCAACCGTTGCTTCTCCCGCCTCGGCCTCGGCTGCCTTGGCTTGCGCGGCCTTCTCCGCAGCATCCTTCGCTGCAGCGTCGATGGCGTCCAGCCGGGCCTTCACGTCGGCCGCGGGCTTCGCCTCGGACCGGTAGCCCAGTCCTCTCAGGACTTCCTCCATGTCGTCGGCGGTGGCGCCGAGGATCGACATCATCGGCGGCGTCACCATGAAAGCGCTGCCGTCATAGGCGCCCTCGGGGCGAGGGCCGACGCCCGGCTTCCAGTTCGTTGCCGGCCGGATCAGATCGGCAAGGCGCTCCAGAATATCGACCCGTACGGCGCGACGGCCGAGATTGCGGTAACCGGCAAGCTTGTAGAACGCCTTTTCGAACGTCGGATCGATGACCGCCGACGTCCTACCCGACGCCAGCGCGTGGACCACGTCGCCGAAACCCGGCT
The DNA here is from genome assembly GCA_965649745.1 of uncultured Mesorhizobium sp. Classification (GTDB taxonomy): domain Bacteria; phylum Pseudomonadota; class Alphaproteobacteria; order Rhizobiales; family Rhizobiaceae; genus Mesorhizobium. The sequence continues at coordinate 106,221 of CBFGLW010000005.1, forward strand.
TGTCCTTGCCGTCGTTCCTGAGCGCCCACAGAAGCGTGACCAGCCCGGCTGGCGCCGGCTTGATGAGCGAAGGCACGAAAACATGGTAGGCGCCGAAGCGTACGCCGAGGCGGCGCAGCGCCGCGCGACCCTCCTGGTCGAGCGACTTCATCTCCTCGGCGATGTCGCGTCGGTTGATCAGGCCGAGATTCTCGACGAGCTGAAAGGCGATGCCGCGCGCGATGCCGGAAAGCTGCTCGGCGTCGCGCAAGTCGATCAGCGGCTTGAGCAGCGTCTCGATCTGGAAGTTGACGAAGCGTTCGGCCCGGGCCGCGACCTTGTCGCGCGCCGGTCCGGTCAGTTGCTCGTCGGCCAGCAGCACAAGGCGCGGCTTCAGCAGATCCTCGCTGGCGACCAGCGTGCTGACGGGCGCACCGATCCAGCGCAACACGCCGTCAGAGCCCAAAGCGATGTCGTTGTTGCCGGAAGCGGCGAACCGTTCGGCGCGGGCCTCGAACTCGGCTGCCAGCGCCTTCTGAGCGGCGGTGCGCACCGCTTTGGCGTCCTCGCCGCCGGCGCTCTGGTCGGCCGTGAAGCGAAATCCCTGCAATTCTCCAACGTGATGGCCTTCGACCAGCACGGTTCCGGTCGCGTCAATTTCGGCTTCAGGCATCGTATTTTCTCTCAGGCGCCGCATAAGGACGGAAGTCCTGCGGTCTACGAAGCGTTTCGTCAACCGTTCATGCAAGGCATCCGACAATCTGTCTTCGATTTCGCGAGTCTTTTCCTGCCAGTGTGTCTGATCGGCAAGCCATCCGGGGCGGTTCGAAACGAAGGTCCAGGTGCGGATCTGGGCGATGCGGTGCGACAGCGTATCGATGTCGCCTTCGGTCGTATCGGCGCGGCGAACCTGCTCGGCCATATAGGCCTCGTCGACATGGCCGCGCCTGGCGAGGTCCATGTAGATCGAGGCGATCAGGTCGGCATGCTGCGCCGGCGCGATCTTGCGGTAGTCCGGCAGCGCGCAGGCCTCCCACAGCAGCGATACCCGTTCGCGATTGGTGGCAAGGGCGCGGATTTCGCCATCCCGCGACAGGAATTCGAGGGCCTGCGCGTCCACCGCGGGCAACGCGCGCGTCAGCCCCTCCACCGGCGCATTGGTCTCGATCGAGCGCTTCAAGGCGTCCAGGCTCGAGAAGTCGAAATTCGCCGTGCGCCACTGCAGCACCTTGACCGGTTCGAAGTCGTGGCTCTCCAGCTTGTGCACGAGGTCGTCGTCGAGCGGATCGACCTTGCCGGTAACGCCGAAGGTGCCGTCGCGCAGATGGCGGCCGGCGCGTCCGGCAATCTGGCCGAGCTCGGCGGCGGTGAGCTGGCGGTACTGATAGCCGTCGAACTTGCGGTTCTGGGCGAAGGCGACGTGGTCGACATCGAGGTTCAGGCCCATGCCGATGGCGTCGGTGGCAACCAGATAGTCGACATCGCCGGACTGGTAGAGCGCGACCTGGGCGTTGCGGGTGCGCGGCGAGAGCGCGCCGAGCACCACGGCGGCCCCGCCCTGCTGGCGGCGGATCAGCTCGGCGATGGCATAGACTTCGTCGGCGGAGAAGGCGACGATGGCGGTGCGGCGCGGCAAGCGCGTCAGCTTCTTCGAGCCGGAATAGGCGAGATGCGAAAGGCGGGGCCGCGTCACCACCGACACGCCTTTGAGCAGCCGCTGCAATATGCCGTGCATGGTCGCTGCGCCAAGCAGCAGCGTTTCCTGGCGGCCGCGCAAATGCAGGATGCGGTCGGTGAAGATGTGGCCGCGCTCGAGGTCGCCGGCCAACTGCACCTCGTCGATGGCGACGAAGGCGGCGTCCGTCTCGCGCGGCATGGCTTCGACGGTACAGACGGAATATTTCGCGCCGGCCGGCTGGATCTTCTCTTCGCCGGTGATCAGCGCCACCTTGTGGGCGCCGACCTTCTCGCACAGACGCGCATAGACCTCGCGGGCCAGAAGGCGAAGCGGCAGGCCGATGACGCCGCTTTCATGCACAACCATGCGCTCGATCGCCAGATGCGTCTTGCCGGTGTTGGTCGGACCCAGCACAGCGGTGACATCGCGCCCGGAGAGGATCAGCGGTTCATTCGTTTTCGGCTGGATGTTCATCGGCTGGGAAGGACTGTTCTCGCCCGCAATCTGGCCTGTGATCGTTTCAACGCACAGCCTGGCGGCTGAGGGCGATCCGGCGGAAACTTTCCCGGACCCGCTTTCGACACATAGGGTCTGGGCGGGCGAGGTGAAAGCACAATGTTGCCGGAAAGGAGGCAGGCCTGATTTTCTGCCGGCCTTTCTGCGGCAGAAATTAAGGCATGGAACGAGTCTGGAACGAATCGGCGACGAATCGCTGACTCGGCACGATTCACGATCTGTTCACGGCTAAATGTGGGTTTTCGAGGCATCGGCGGCACCAGATGCTGAATCACTGCGATCATGCGTTCGGCTGTTTCGCAGCGTGGCGTTAACTTTTGCCGGCATGTTTCCAAGCTGGCTCGAAGGAGAGGCGGCCGATAACTGACAACATTATGAATTTGCTAATGTTTCCTAACCGGTTTTAAGCCTTGGCATCGTTTTGCCGGTTCTCCGCATTAACACTTCGATCAAAGGCGGAACGAATCGGCGACGAATCAGAGATCGTCGAATTTTCCTGTTTTGTTCACCGCAACATCTTGTGTTTCACACAGCTTATCCACCGATAATCCACAGGGCTCGATGAAGCTTCCAGCCTGAGCCGGGAGCAGATTTTAACTCTTGCGTGCCGAAGCGGGACAGAAGCAGGCCGGCGGGATGCAGACCCTGATTAGGAATTGGGTTCTAGTTGCGATCCTGGCCGCCGATGTTTCGCGCCTTCAGCGCGGCGGCGATTTCCTCAAGGATCGCCGGATCGTCGATCGTGGCAGGCATCGTCCAGTCCTCGCGGTCGGCGATCTTCTGCATGGTGCCGCGCAGGATCTTACCGGACCGCGTCTTCGGCAGGCGCTTGATCGTGACCACCGTCTTGAAGGCGGCGACAGGTCCGATGCGTTCGCGTACCAGCGCCACCGCCTCCTTTTCGACATCGCTGCTTTCGCGGGCGGCGCCGGCGTTGAGCACGACGAAACCGAGCGGCACCTGCCCCTTCATGGCGTCGGCGACGCCGATCACGGCGCATTCGGCGACATCGGGATGCTCGGCCAGCACCTCCTCCATCGCGCCGGTGGACAGCCGGTGACCGGCGACATTGATGATGTCGTCGGTACGGGCCATGACGAAGAGATAACCGTCATCGTCGACGATGCCGGCGTCGGCGGTTTTGTAGAAGCCAGGAAACTCTTCAAGATAAGACTGCCGGAACCGCTTGTCGGCATTCCACAGGGTCGGCAGGCAGCCGGGCGGCAGCGGCAGTTTGAGCACGACATTGCCGAGTATGCCGCGCGACACCTCGTGGCCGGCGTCGTCCAGCACGCGGATGTCGTAGCCCGGCATCGGCACGCCGGGCGAGCCGTATTTCACCGGCAGCATGCCAAGGCCCACCGGGTTCTGGGTGATCGGCGCGCCGGTCTCGGTCTGCCACCAATGGTCGATCACCGGCACGCCGAGCTTCTGCTCGGCCCATTTGACCGTTTCGGGGTCGGCGCGCTCGCCGGCGAGAAAAAGAGTACGGAATCTCGACAGATCGTATTTCGGCACGAATTCGCCCTTGGGGTCCTGGCCCTTGATGGCGCGGAAGGCGGTGGGGGCGGTGAACAGGGCCACGACGCCATGGTCGGCGATGACGCGCCAGAAGGTGCCGGCGTCGGGCGTGCCGATGGGCTTGCCTTCGAACAGGACCGTGGTGCAGCCATGCAGCAGCGGCGCATAGACGATGTAGGAATGGCCGACGACCCAGCCGACGTCGGAGGCGGCCCAGAACACCTCGCCCGGCCTGACACCGAATTCGTTCTCAATCGACCATTTCAGCATGACCATGTGGCCGCCATTGTCGCGCACGACGCCCTTGGGCTGGCCGGTGGTGCCGGAAGTATAGAGCACATAAAGCGGATCGGTGGCGGCGACGGGCACGCAGTCGATGTTTGCGCCGGCGGCGCGCTCGCGGGCCACGGCGTCCGCATAATCGAGGTCGCGAGGCTCACTGAGCTCGCAGCGCAGTTCGTCGCGCTGGAGGACGATGCAGCGTTCCGGCTTGTGCGCCGCAAGCTCGATGGCGCCGTCGAGCAGCGGCTTGTAGGGAACGATCCGACCCGGTTCGAGGCCGCAGGAAGCGGAGACGATCAGTTTTGGCCGGGCATCGTCGATGCGGGTGGCGAGTTCGCGCGCCGCAAAACCGCCGAAGACGACGGAGTGCACCGCGCCGAGACGCGCGCAGGCGAGCATGGCGATGGCGGCTTCAGGCACCATTGGCATGTAGACGATGACCCGGTCGCCTTTCTGGACACCCTGATTGCGCAGCACCGAAGCCAGCGCCACCACCTCGCGCCGCAGCTCGGCGAAGGTGAATTTCTGCACCCTGCCGGTCATGGCGCTGTCGTGGATCAGCGCCAGCTGGCCGGCGCGGCCGGCTTCGATATGGCGGTCGACGGCATTGAAGCAGGTGTTGCAGGCAGCACCCGCGAACCAGCGTCCATAGACGCCGTCAGCCGCATCGAAGACCTTGTCGGCCGGCCGATACCAGTCGATCGCGCGCGCCGCTTCGGCCCAGAAGGCTTCCGGATCGCGTTTCCAGCTCTCGTAGATTTCGTGGTAGCGCGAAGCCATCGCCTATCCTCCCAGATATGCTTTTCGGTCCGTTCTAGCGTCTCGGCAGGCGTTCCGTCCATCTGACTAAGGACGGACGCTTGTCGGGCTTTGACGCCGACGAGCAGGAATGCTCAAAGGCGGCAGCTTAGAAATATTCCGCCCGGAACGGGCGAACCGGAAGCTCAGGCGGCATGACAAAATTCCTTGCCCTCGCGATGATCGCCATCATGGCAATACAGATCATCAAGCCGCTGGGCCTGCCAGGCCTCAAGCGCCGCACCGACTTCTGGAAACTGGCTGTGCTGGCGCTGGCGGCGGTTTCGCTGACTGCCCTGCTCGGGCATTGGAGTTGAACGAAACCCACCTTGCGGGCTTGCATGATTATCCGGGCTGAGCCGCAGGGTCGCCTTCCAGAACCGTCGGCAGCATATATTCCGCCCAAGCCCTGTAGCCGACCGCCGAAGCGTGGAATCCGTCGCTGGCGAAGCCGGCGTCCGGATCGAGGATCGGCAGCCGCGTCAACGCAACAGCTCCCCGTTCGTTGCAAAGGCGCTCGCCCATGCGGTTCATCTCGCGGGCGCGTACTTCCAGGATACGGCCGAGCCAGGAAGGCATGGCCGGCGCGCGGGTGAATTCGAGCACCGGCGACCAGACGATACGCGCCTGCGGCCACTTGGCGCGCAGGCCATAGAGCAGGCCGCCGAATTCCTTCTTGAAGCGCGGCACCGAGTGGAAATTCTTGGTGTCGTTGGTGCCGATGGTGAGCACGATATGGGTCCAGGCGTCGGGTGCGAGATTGGGCAGGACATGGTCGCGGATCTGTCCCGACGTTGCCGAATTGAAACCGGCGGCGCGCCAGCGGACGGCCCGGCCGGTCCGCTCGGCGATCATCAGTGCCAGTTGGTGCGCCAAGCCATCCTCGGACCGGCCGATGCCGACCGAGGCGGCGGAGGAGTCGCCGAGGACCAGCAACCGGATCGCCGGCTCTTCGCCGGGCATGTCGTGGATCACCGGCCCCTGTGCCGGCACCATGCGCGTGGTGCGGCGGCGCACGGCCAGTCCCTGCCAGACATAGACCGGGAAGGCGAGCCAGGTGGCGAGAGCGGCGAGACGGGACATGGATCAAGGTTTTTTTCGGCGGAACGACGCTTAAGCCTTAGCGCATGATTTTCGGGAGGTGAACTCCTGACGCAGCGTCAATGGCAGCAGCTTTTCATATCCTCGCCGGCATTTTCATATTCGTCATGCAGGCGAACCCAGTCCATCAGGCCGCGATAGGGGCCGTTCTCCTGGCGGCCCTTCGGCGTCATGTCGAGATAGTCGTAGGTGGTTATCAGCGGCTCGCCGCCACGGGCACGCGTAACGAAGGTCAGGAAAATATTGCCTGCCCCATCGCTGTAGAAAACGCTGGCGCCGGGAAGGTCGCGCGAGGTCAGCGGGCGCTTCCGGAAATTGTAGGGCGTGTCGCCCTCGGCGATTTGCCTGTCGGTGAAGGAGACCTGCATGTCGAAATTGAAGTCGCTGGCGTAGGACGAGACCCAGTCGAACTTCCACCCCATGCGCTGCTTGTAGGGAAGGAACTCGGCGAGCGGCGCGCGCGCCACGACGACAAGCGAAACGTCATGATGTTTCAGGTGCAGATCGGCGCCATCGATATGATCGGCAAGGAAGGAACAGCCCTCGCAGCGATAGTCGGCGCCCGGGCCGAACATGAAATGATAGACGATGAGCTGGCTCTTGCCCTTGAACAGGTCGGCGAGATGCTCCGGCCCGCGCTCGGTCTCGAAGACGTAGTCCTTCCTGATCTTCAGCCATGGCAGTTCGCGCCGCTCGGCGGCGATCTTCTCGCGCAGATGCGTCAATTCCTTCTCGCGGGCGAGGTGTTTTTCGTGGGCGCGGAACCAGTCCTCGCGCGGCACGATCCTGTTCTTCGACATAGCCTGCTCCTTTGATGACGTTCAAAGGACGTTTGGCAAAGGCGATTTACGACATGCGGTCGAAAATTTTCCTACAGGGCAAAGAAAAGCCCGGGCAGGTGCCCGGGCTTTTCCATATCTGCGAAGACGTTGCGATCAGGCGGCTTTGCCGCCGGCCCGCGATGCCTGGAAGATGCTGTCGATCGAGGCTCCCAGCGCAGCGTTGAACGCGTCGTCGCTCTGCTGCGCGGACAACCCTTCCGTCAAGGCGCGGGAGAAGCTGGCGATCATGCCGACATTCTGCCGCAGCTTCGCATTGGCATCGTCGCGGGAATAGCCGCCGGAGAGCGCGACCACGCGCATGACGCGGGGATCGTCGATCAGCGGCTTGTAGAGGTTCGCCTTTGTCGGCAGCGTCAGCTTCAGCATGATCTGCTTGCTGGCCGGCACGGTGTCGAGATGCTTCCTGATTTCGGCCAGCAGAATGTCCTCGGCCTCCGCCTTATCCGAGATCGAAATCGTGACCTCAGGCTCGATGATCGGAACCAGGTCGTGTGCCAGTATCTGCCTGCCGACTTCGAATTGCTGGTCGAGGACGGCGGCGATGCCCTTCGGGTTTGCCGCGTCGATCACCGAGCGCATCTTGGTGCCGAATATTCCCTTGGCGACGGCGCGCTTCAGCAGCGCGTCGAGGTCAGGCATCGACTTCATCAGCTTGACGCCGTCCTTCTCCTCCGCCAGCCCCTTGTCGACCTTCAGGAAGGGCACCACATGGCGCTTTTCCCAGAGATATTGCGCCGTCGGCGTGCCGTCGATATCGCGGTCCATGGTCTGCTCGAACAGGATGGCGCCCATCACCTTATCGCCGGTGAAGGCCGGCGACTTGATGATGCGGGCGCGCATCTGATGGACGAGGTCGAACATTTCCGCGTCGTTCGACCAGGCGCTTTGATCGACGCCATAAAGCTTGAGCGCCTTCGGCGTGGAGCCGCCTGACTGATCGAGCGCCGCGATGAAGCCGTCCTTGTTCGCGGCCTGCGCGGCCATATCCTTGTTCATCTCTCTCTCCCTAATTTGTCACCAAGACCTAGGCCGACCAGCTTCCAAAATCCAATAGCGGAAGCGGCGCTTCAATACCATGTAGCTGCACGGCCCGGCACAAATGCCTGCCGCATTCAGGAGGGCTCAAGCCTTCAGCACCTCGACGCCTGGCAGGGGTTTGCCTTCCATCCACTCGAGGAATGCGCCGCCGGCAGTCGAAACATAAGTGAAGTCGTCGGCGACGCCGGCATGGTTTAGCGCCGCAACCGTATCGCCGCCGCCGGCGACCGAGACGAGCTTGCCGGCCTTGGTGCGCTGAGCCGCATGCTTTGCAGCCGAAACCGTGGCAGCATCGAACGGCTCGATCTCGAAGGCGCCGAGCGGGCCGTTCCAGACCAGCGTCGCAGCGCGGTCGATCCATTGGTTGACGGCTTGCAAGGTTTTCGGCCCTACGTCGAGGATCATGGCGTCGGCCGGAACGTCCTCTACCGCGACCGTTTCGTTCGCCGCGCCCGCCTTGAACTCGCGGGCGACGACGCCATCCGAGGGCAGCACGATGGCGCAGCCGGCTTCCGCCGCCTCGATCATGATCTGCCTAGCGGTGTCCGCCAGATCGTGCTCGCAGAGCGATTTGCCGACATCGGCGCCGCGCGCGGCTAGAAAGGTGTTGGCCATGCCGCCGCCGATCACCAGAGCATCGACCTTCTTAACCAGATTCATCAAGAGGTCGATCTTGGTCGAGACCTTGGCGCCGCCGACGATGGCGATGACCGGCTTGGCCGGCTTACCGAGGCCCCTTTCGAGCGCCTCGAGCTCGGCTTCCATTGTCCGTCCGGCATAGGCGGGGAGTTTCCTTGCGAGCCCTTCGGTCGATGAATGCGCGCGATGGGCGGCTGAAAAGGCGTCGTTGACATAGATATCGCCGTTCGCGGCCAATTGCCCGGTGAAGGCCGGATCGTTCTTTTCCTCGCCCTTGTGGAAGCGGGTGTTTTCCAGAAGCAGGATGTCGCCGTCTTTCATGGCGGCGACGGCCTTGGCGGCCTCTTCGCCGATGCAGGACGCGGCGAAGGCGACGGGGCGGCCGATCATCGCCTCTAAGGCGGCCGCGATCGGGTCGAGCGAGAATTCCAGCGCCGGGCTGCCCTTGGGCCGGCCGAAATGGGCGAGCAGGATGACCTTGGCGCCTTTCTTCGACAGTTCATCCAGAGTCGGGACGATGCGCTCGATGCGGGTCGCATCGCTGACCTTGCCATCGGCGACCGGGACGTTGAGGTCAACGCGCACGAGGACACGCTTGCCGCTTACCTCACCAATGTCGTCCAATGTCTTGAAGTCGGCCATGTCTCGTTCGCTCCAGCGGAAAACCGGCGGGACATTACTATCCGCCACGGACGATGCAAGCGCCGGCCGGGGCGGAAAGGTAAAAACTGCACCGAAACCGGCGTGGCCCGCGTTTCAGGATTCGTTCGAGCGCCTTTCGGCCTCGACAGGCAATTCCAACGCTTCCGCCGTGGCGCTTGGCAGCTCCGACGGCTCCGCCTGAACTTTCACATCGCGGGGTGCACCGCGCCAGTTGCGGATCAAGGCGACGAGACGATCCTTGATCTCGCCGGCGCTGAGGAAGACCGGCACGCGCGCGACCGGCGCGGTCGGCTCGAACGAGAGTCCGAGGCCGGTGATACGCCCCTTTTCATCCACATCACGCACGATCAGCTCAATGGAACCGATCGAGACGCGATCAGCATATTCGGCCTTGCCGCCGAGCCGCTGGGTGACGAGATCGGCGACGGTCAGCTTTCGCTCCTCTGTTGTCAGGCCTGGGCCGTATGCGGCTTCCAGCTCCTCGGCGGAACGGTTCGGGTCGACAGCAAACGCGCCGAAGAAGTCGGCGTCTTCGGGATCGACGACGGCGCGGCTGGCGAACAGCCTGTCGAGCAGGCGGGGATAGCGGTCGGGTACGAAGATATAGACGTGGTCGCCCGCCGCCAGCCGGCCCATGTCCTGGAAGCGCATGGAGCGGCCGTCGCGCACCACAAGCGAGGGACGCGCCCAGCGCGGAATGCGTTCGCCGCGCGCCACCGGACTGCCGGGAACGACGCGGTAGGCCAGCAGTTCATGGTGGGCGGAACCGGGCAGCTCCAGTTCCACCTTGTCGAGAGGACCGATACGAGCCGGGACGATCAGGCCCAGGCGGCGGGCGAGCGGTCCGACTGTCCAACCCTGGATGACGAGCGAGACCAGCACGATGATGAAGGCGGCGTTGAAGATCGTGCGCCCATGCTCCAGGCCGCTCAGGAGCGGGGTGATCGCAAGCAGGATGGAGACGGCGCCGCGCAGGCCGACCCACGAGATGAAGGCGATCTCGGGCCTTGGCAGGCGAAACGGCAGAAGACACAGCCAGACCGCGACTGGGCGCGCCACAAACATCAGGAAGAGGCCAAGCAGGATGGCCGGCGCCAGTATGACGGGAAACTGCGACGGCGTCGCGAACAGGCCGAGGATCAGGAACATGATGATCTGCGCCAGCCAGGACATGCCGTCCTGGAACCGCTTGATGATGGTGACGGCGCGGATGTCGGAATTGCCGGCGACGAGCCCGGCGAGATAGACGGCGAGGAACCCCGATCCCCCGATGGCGCCGGCGGCGGCGAACACCATCAGCGAGAGGGTGAGGACGAAGATCGGCAGCAGGCCGTGATCGAGGTTCAGTCGCTCGACGAAGCGCACGATCAGCATGCCGCCGACGATGCCGACCGCCGCGCCGAGCCCCATATTCAGGATGAAGCCCAGGATGAGATCGGTGATCAGCACCTTGGCTTCCGGGTTGGCGCCGGCAGCGATCACCTCAACCAGAGTGATCGTCAGGAAGATGGCGATAGGGTCATTGGTGCCGGACTCCACCTCAAGGGTGGAACGCACGCGTTCACGCAGATTGATCTCGCCGGCCCGCAGCAGGAAGAACACGGCCGCCGCATCGGTCGATGCGACCGCGGCGCCGAGCAGGAAGGATTCCAGCCAGGACAGGTCTAGCAGGTAATAGGCTCCCGCGCCGAAGAGACCGGTGGTCAGGACCACGCCGAAGGTGGCCAACGACAGCGCCGGCCCGGCCGCCTGCCGCAGCACCTTCAAAGGCGTGCCGAAACCGGAATCGAAGAGGATGACGGCAAGCGCCAGCGAGCCGGCGAAATAGGCGACGCGGGCGTTGTCGAACTGGATGCCGAGGCCGTCCGCGCCGGTGGCAAGACCGATGCAAAGGAACAGAAGCAGCAGGGGCGCGCCGAAACGGAAAGCGATCAGGCTCGAAAACGCAGCGGCGACCACAAGGCCGGTGCCGACCAGCGTTACGAGATAGATCGCATGCTCCATGCGGAAAGCACCCCCTCAAGTCCTTGAAAATATGGCTTCATCGCAGAGTGGGGCGAAGGCATGGCCAGTGCAAGGCAAGACCGAGATTTTTTGCTGCAAAGTGCAGAATTTTGGCGGCGGGCAGCCCGCAAATGAAAACGCCCGGCCAAAGCCGGGCGTTCGAAGCGGCAGGAAAAGAATTCGCTCAGGAAATCGTCTTGCCGAAGGCGACGGCGGTGTCGCTCATGCGGTTCGAGAAGCCCCATTCATTATCGTACCAGGACATGACCCGGACGAGATTGCCGTCGATGACCTTGGTCTGGTCGAGCGCGAAGGTCGACGACGCCGGGTTGTGGTTCAGGTCGATCGAGACCAGCGGCTCGCCGGTGTAGGCGAGGATGTTCCTGAGCGGACCGTCGGCGGCGGCGACCAGCACCTTGTTGACCTCTTCCACGGTGACCGGCTTCTTCGAGACGAATTTGAAATCGATAACCGAAACGTTCGGCGTTGGCACGCGGATCGAGACGCCGTCGAGCTTGCCCTTCAGTTCGGGCAGGACGAGGCCGACAGCCTTCGCGGCGCCCGTCGAGGTCGGGATCATCGACATGGCGGCGGCGCGGCCGCGGTAGAGGTCCTTGTGCATGGTGTCCAGCGTAGGCTGATCGCCCGTATAGGCGTGCACGGTGGTCATGAAGCCCTTTTCGATACCGAAGGCGTTGTTCAGCACCATGGCGACCGGCGCGAGGCAGTTTGTCGTGCAGGAGGCATTCGAGACCACGATATGGTCCTTCGACAGCTTGTCGTGGTTGACGCCGTAGACGACCGTCAGGTCGGCGCCGTCGGCAGGAGCTGAAACCAGCACGCGTTTGGCACCGGCGGTCAGGTGGGCAGAAGCCTTTTCCTTGGAGGTGAAGATACCCGTACATTCGAGCGCGATGTCGACGCCGAGTTCCTTCCAGGGCAGTTGCGACGGGTCCTTGATCGCGGTGACCTTGAATTTTTCCGAGCCGATGGAAATCTGGTCGCCCTGTACGGTGACTTCATGGGGGAAACGGCCGTGCACGCTGTCGTAGCGGAGGAGGTGCGCGTTGGTCTCGACCGGGCCGAGATCGTTCACGGCGACGACGTCGATGTCCTTGCGGCCGGACTCATGGATGGCGCGCAGGACGTTGCGGCCGATGCGGCCAAACCCGTTAATGGCGACTCTGACAGGCATGCTTCTCTCCCTGGGAGCGGATGGGATTTCAATTTTGAGACTCATAGCGTCGGATCAGCAAATAATCCAGCCGCCAAGCCGCCGGAACAGCGGTGCTGGCCCGGCGGGAACGGTTTCTCAGACGGGGCTATTTGCCATGCAGGCGAGCCTCGGCAGCTTTGGCGGCCGCTTCGGCGGTTATGCCGAAATGCTTGTAGAGATCTTCGATAGGTCCGGAGGCGCCAAAGCCCTTCATGCCGATGAAGATGCCTTCGGTTCCGATGATGTGATCCCAGCCTTCGCGGATGCCTGCTTCGATGGCCACATTCACCTTGGCGACGCCGAGCGTCTTCTTGCGGTAGGCATCGCTCTGCTGATCGAACAGCTCCGTACATGGAACCGAAACGACGCGGGTCGGGTGGCCGTGGCCCTGGAGGAGCTTGCGGGCATCGAGCGCGATCTCGACCTCGGAACCCGAGGCGAAGATTGTCACGGCTGCATCGCCGCCTTCGGCGGGAGCGAGTTCATAGGCGCCTCTGGCGCTCAGGTTCTCGGTCACATGCTCGGTTCGCACCGTCGGCAGGTTCTGGCGGGTCAGGGCCAGCGTCGATGGCGTCTTTTCGCTTTCGAGGGCGATCTGCCAGCATTCGGCGCTTTCGACGGCGTCCGCCGGGCGGAAGACGTTGTGGTTTGGAATGGCGCGCAGGGCGGCCAGATGCTCGACCGGCTGGTGCGTCGGGCCGTCCTCGCCGAGACCGATGGAATCATGGGTCATGACGAAGATCGAGCGGATGCCCATCAGCGACGCCAGGCGCATGGAAGGACGGGCATAGTCGGAGAAGCACAGGAAGGTACCGCCATAGGCGATGAGGCCGCCATGCAGGGTCAGGCCGTTGATGGCGGCGGCCATGCCATGCTCGCGGATGCCGTAGTGGACATAGCGCTCGCCGTAGTTGCCGGGCGTGATGTTCTTGGTCTGGCTGGTCTTGGTGTTGTTGGAGCCGGTCAGGTCGGCCGAGCCGCCGATGGTTTCCGGCACGAAGCCGTTGATGACCTCCAGCGCCATTTCGGAGGATTTGCGGGTTGCGACCTTCGGCTTGTCAGCGCTGAGCTTCTTCTTGTAGTTGGCGATGACATCGTCGAAGCCCTTGGGCAACTTGCCGCCCATACGGCGCTCGAATTCGGCCTTCTTGTCGGACTTGGCAAGCCGGCCTTCCCATTCGGCCCGCGCCTTGGCCCCTGCCTTGCCGGCGGCGCGCCAGGCGTCCAGCACGTCCTTCGGAACCTCGAAGGGCGGCAGGTCCCAGTTGAAGAACTTTCGGGCGCCGGCGATTTCCTCGGCGCCCAGCGGCGAACCGTGCACCTTGTTGGTGCCGGCCTTGGTCGGCGCACCGAAACCGATGGTGGTCCTGCAGGCGAGCAGGGTCGGCTTATCGGAGTGGCGCGCAGCCTCGATGGCGTAGGCGATCGCCTCCGGATCGTGGCCGTCGACATGCATGGCGTTCCAGCCCGAGGCCTGGAAGCGGGCAACCTGATCGGTGGAGTCGGCGAGGGAAACCGGGCCGTCGATGGAGATGTCGTTGTTGTCCCACAGGACGATTAGCTTGTTGAGTTTCAGGTGCCCGGCCAGTGAAAGGGCCTCCTGGCTGATGCCTTCCATCAGGCATCCGTCGCCGGCCAGCACGTAGGTGTAGTGATCGACCAGATCGTTGCCGAAGGCGGCATTCATGATGCGCTCGCCGAGCGCGAAGCCAACCGAATTCGCGAGGCCCTGACCGAGCGGGCCGGTGGTGGTCTCGATGCCGGCGGCGTGGCCGTATTCCGGATGGCCTGCCGTCTTCGATCCGAGCTGGCGGAAATTCTTCAGCTGGTCGATTGTCATGTCCTCGTAGCCCGTCAAATAGAGCAGCGAGTAGAGCAGCATCGAACCATGGCCCGCCGACAGGATGAAGCGGTCACGGTCGGCCCAGTGGGGTGCCTTGGCGTCGAATTTCAAGAAGCGCGTGAACAGAACTGTGGCGATGTCGGCGCAGCCCATAGGCAGTCCGGGATGGCCCGAATTGGCCTTCTCGACCGCATCCATCGACAGAAAACGGATCGCGTTGGCCATCCGGTCGTGTTGTTCTCGCGTAGACATCGTTCCTCCAACGCCAGCTTATTTCGGGAGTTTGCGCGCTTTCCAGGTTGCGCGACACATATCAGGCCAGCGGTTTTAGTCAACAAACTCTAAATCGATTTAGTCCATCTTTGACCCGCCATGAAGCGGTATTTCGGCGGCATTTTTCCCTTAGCAGGGGACAGACGCGAGAGCTTTGTTGACGCGTGCTTAACCCGGCGCATAATGTTTCAAGAATAAGGCGTTCTGAACGCGCGCGATTCGGTGATGGGCAATCACGGGACGAAGGCCATGACCGGCGAAACAACGCTCAAGGAAGTGATCGCCAGGCTAGGGAAGGCGATAGAAGGACTCGAGAACGCCGTGGCCGCCCGGCTCGAGCATGAGCGCGACTATTCCGAGGCCGAGGCGGAGGTCCAGCGAATGAACGCCGACCGTTCCCGACTGGCGCAGGAGCTCGACAATTCGGAAGCGCGGGCGGAGCGTCTCGAAGACGCCAACAAGGAAGTTTCGCGACGGCTGGTGACCGCGATGGAAACCATCCGCGCGGTTCTGGACAGGTAAACCATGGCGCAAGTGACGGTTTCCATCGACGGCAAGCAGTACCGGATGGCCTGCGACGAAGGACAGGAAGAGCATCTTGTCGATCTGGCCGAGCGCTTCGACCGCTATGTGTCGCATCTCAAGGAATCGTTCGGCGAGATCGGCGACCAGCGGCTGACCGTCATGGCGGGCATCATGGTCATGGACGAACTGTCGGAGTTGCAGAAGCGCATCATGGGCATGGAAAGCGAAGTGCAGACGCTGCGCAAGACGCGCGACGACGCGCTGATCAAGGCCGACAAGAACGATTCCGCCCTGACCGGCGCGCTCGGAGCGCTGGCGCAGCGCATGGAGGACCTCGCCTCCACGCTGGCGGTCAGGAAGGCGTAGCCGGCCAGCTTCAACTATAAGGGCAAAGTATTCCTCGACTTGGCCGGTATCCGGATTTTTGTATCTGCATATTCGGCCGGACCAGCAAGTTCTTTCCTTCCGGCATGTTTTTGAGAACAGATAGAATGGCGTTGGAAGCCTTGCCGCGCTTGCCGGCGGCTAATCCATAACAACACGATAGGGGCAGGACCGCCATGAGCCTTCGCATCAACGATATCGCGCCGGATTTTACCGCCGAAACCACCCAGGGTCCGATCCATTTCCATGACTGGATCGGCGACGGCTGGGCCATTCTTTTCAGCCATCCGAAGAACTTCACCCCTGTCTGCACGACCGAACTCGGCACCATGGCAGGTCTGGAAGGCGAGTTCAAAAAGCGGAACGTCAAGGTCATCGGCATTTCGGTCGATCCGGTCGAAAGCCATGGCAAGTGGGCCGAAGACATCAAGACGGCGACCAGCCACACGGTGAATTATCCGCTGATCGGCGACAAGGATCTCAAGGTCGCCAAGCTGTATGACATGCTCCCGGCGGGCGCCGGCGACAGTTCGGAGGGCCGCACGCCGGCCGACAACGCCACGGTGCGGTCGGTCTATGTCATCGGCCCGGACAAGAAGATCAAGCTGGTGCTGACCTATCCGATGACCACGGGCCGCAATTTCGACGAAATACTGCGGGCGGTCGATTCCATGCAGCTGACCGCCAAGCACCAGGTGGCGACGCCGGCCAACTGGAAACAGGGCGACGACGTCATCATCACCGCCGCCGTTTCCAACGAAGACGCGATCAAGCGGTTCGGCGCGTACGAAACCGTGCTGCCTTATCTGCGCAAGACCAAGCAGCCGGCAGCGTAACAGTACGGAGCGTCATCCCGGAAGCGAGCCTATGCTTCCGCCGGGGATGACGCTTCCTCAATGAAAATCGGATCAAGAAAAAAGCGGCGCCGGAATCCGGTGCCGCCTTTTTGCCTGCTGGATCGAGAACCGGCTTATGCAGCCGGCTGGGCCTCGATGGTGCGGAGCGACTGCGCCTGCCGCTTGGCGGCTGCCTTGACGGCGTCCTGCACCTTTTCGAAGGCGCGCACCTCGATCTGCCGGACGCGCTCGCGGGAGATGTCGAATTCGCTCGACAGTTCTTCCAGCGTCAGCGGATCCTCGGCGAGACGGCGGGCCTCGAAAATGCGGCGCTCGCGATCGTTCAGTACGCCCATGGCGCCAGACAGCATCTGCCGGCGATTGTCCAGTTCGTCCTGCTCGATGAGCATGTCTTCCTGGCTGTCATGATCGTCGACGAGCCAGTCCTGCCATTCGCCGCTCTCGCCCTCGGTCGCGCGGATCGGCGCGTTGAGCGAGGCGTCGCCAGACAGGCGGCGGTTCATCGACACGACTTCCTCTTCCGAGACGTTGAGGCGGGTCGCGATCTCGGCGATCTGGTCGGGCTTGAGGTCGCCGTCGTCCAGTGCCTGGATCTTGCCCTTCACCTTACGCAGGTTGAAGAACAGGCGCTTTTGGTTGGCAGTCGTGCCCATCTTGACCAAGCTCCACGAGCGCAGGATGTATTCCTGGATCGAAGCCTTGATCCACCACATGGCGTAGGTTGCCAGCCGGAAACCGCGTTCCGGCTCGAATTTCTTGACGGCCTGCATGAGGCCGACATTACCTTCCGAAATGACCTCGCCGATCGGCAAGCCGTAGCCGCGATAGCCCATGGCGATCTTGGCGACGAGCCGAAGGTGGCTGGTGACGAGCTTGTGAGCGGCGCCGGTGTCTTCATGCTCCTGATACCGCTTGGCGAGCATATACTCTTCCTGCGGCTGGAGCATCGGAAAGCGGCGGATTTCTTCCAGGTAGCGGCTGAGGCCGCCTTCGCCGGAAACGATACTGGGTAGTGACTGGGCCATGACAGCGCCCTCCCTCTCTTTGGAGTGATGCCCCCTGATCGCGGCGGGCATATGGCGGGGATGCCGAGACGGCTCATCCTCGCTAATCGATTTATACAGGAACAAAACCAGAAAAGACAGCATTTGTTCAATGCGAAACAGAGTGTCACGTCAAAGTGAACAATGTCAGTCAGGTTTCTCGTGGGGTGAGTTTCGGAATTCCTGAAGGTTCAGAGTTCGCGAAAACTGCCGACGAGGGTCTCCATATCCTCTGGCATCGGCGCCTCGAACCTCATCGTCAGATGGGTATCGGGATGGGAGAATTCAAGGAGGCGGGCATGCAAAGCCTGCCGGCGGAACGATTGGACCTTTGTCTTCAACGGCTCGGGCAGCCGGTTGGCCTTCGTCCTGAAGGCTTGGCCGTAGTCCGGGTCGCCCACAAGCGGATGGCCGATATGGGCCATGTGCACGCGTATCTGATGGGTGCGGCCGGTTTCCAGCCGGCATTCGACCAGGCTGGCGGTGGCGAACTCCTTCTGTCCTAAGCCGAACCGTTCCTCCACCGTGTAGTGCGTCACCGCATGGCGGGCGTCGTCGCGGCCTTCCCGCACGACAGCGCGGCGGATACGGTCGGCGGCGCGGCCAAGCGGCGCATCGACGGTGCCGGTGGCGCGCTGCGGTATGCCCCAGACCAGCGCGACATAGGCACGGGCGAGATCGCCGGTGCGGCCATGGTCGGCGAAAGCTTCCGACAGCACGCGGTGGGCGTGGTCGGTCTTGGCCACGACCATGACGCCGCTGGTATCCTTGTCGAGGCGATGGACGATGCCGGGTCGTTTCACACCGCCAATGCCGGAGAGCGTATCACCGCAATGATGGATCAGTGCGTTGACCAGTGTGCCGGTCCAGTTGCCGGCGCCGGGATGCACCACCAGTCCGGGCGGCTTGTTGACGACGATGAGGGTCTCGTCCTCATAGAGAATATCGAGCGGGATCTCCTCGCCCTGCGGTTCGGCGGGTTCCGGTTCCGGCAACTCGACCGCGATTTCCGCTCCCGCCATCAGCTTCTGTTTGGGCTCGGTGACGATCCTGCCGCCGACGCGGACCGCGCCCTGTCTTATAAGGGACTGGACCCGTGTCCTCGACAGGCCGGGCGCAAGCTTTTCCGCCAGCCACTGGTCTAGCCGCTGGCCTTCGGCTTCCGTGTCCGCATGGACCAGCACCGGGTCCGCGGCGGCCGATCTCGCCCCTATCAATTGCCGGTGCCCTTCGCTATCAGGTGCGACCATAGAAACCGTTCCGGAAATTCGCCATGGCGCCCGTTCAAGCCGACGAAGAAGAAAAGCCGCTCGACCCCAATGTCGAGAAGGTGCGCCGCAAGCTGGTTCGCTTCATGGGCATCAATCTCGGCCTCCTGTTCCTCGCCCTTATGGTGGTGGTCGCGGCGCTTGTCTACAAGTCGCGCACCGCGCCGCAGGCAACGGGTCCGATCGCGGGCGACATACAGACCCCGGCCGGGGAGCCAGCCACCGGCGACATCGTGCTTCCGCCGGGGTCGCGTGTGCTGTCGCAGTCGCTTTCCGGCAACCGGATATCGATCGACGCCGAACTCGCCGACGGCAGCCGGTCGATCTTCGTCTACGATATCGGTGAGAAACGCCTGGTGGGCCGGTTCGCGGTGCGCAATCGCTAGCTTCGCAGACCTGTTGCTTTTTCCGGGCCGTCAGCCTATATCGCCCGTCTCGGCTGCGCCCATCGTCTAGCGGTCAGGACGGCGCCCTCTCACGGCGCAAACAGGGGTTCGATTCCCCTTGGGCGTACCAGTCCATCTTTGAAGATGTGGCTGGCCGACGGCGTCGATTGATTGGTCCACGGAAAGTATTCCCCGGCGTTTGAGCTCGAGCTCTTTCGATTTTCCGCCCTTCTTAATCATAAAAATACATGTTTTTCGGGAAGGAGCCGCCCTCCGCCGATGCGGAAGGAACGGCTGCACACCTCTTCTTAATTCTGTAATGAATCTGCCCGAATAAAGACTCCAAGTTTGAGGCCCTCATAAGTATAGTGCCTGTCTCAGGTTTGAAGGTCGGCATCATGTTTTCCTTGGCGGCGGAGACGACGGCTGGCATGCGCGTGACGAAGGCGTGCGTACAGGCGACCGGTAAAAACAATTCCTCCGGTGGAACGATGCGGGACAAGGCTTCGGTCCATTCTCTCCTTGTCGTGATCGCTCTCGCGCTGGCCTCACTCGCCGCCAGCGTCACAGTTTCCTATGCCGACGCCTGCTCTGCCATCGCCAGCCAGTTGCGCCGTAGCGGCGGTGGGGGCGGAAACAGCGCCCAGGCGGCGATGCTGAGGCGACAACTCGTTGCCTTGCAGAGCCTGGAAAGGCAACGTGGGTGCAGGGGCGGCTCGGGCGGGTTCTTCGATGCCTGCGGCGATATCGCCAGCCGCAAGGCGAACGTACAGCGGCAACTCGCAGAGGCCTCAGGAAGGCCGGATACATCCAGGCTTAGGGCACGATATGTGTCGCTCGGCTGTGAGGACGACAGCTCCTCCCGGCGTGCGCCCGCTGCTACCGCCAGCAGGGAGGAGCGGCCGAAGCAGGTGCGTCCCAGCGGCTCCTATGTCGCCAGCGGCGCGATACTGTTTTGCGTCCGCCAGTCGGATGGATACTATTTCCCCGCGCCGAAATCGCAATTTGCCAAGCAGGACGATGTCAAGGACACGCTCGATCAGTGCCGGTATATCTGCGACGATGCCGCAGTGGACGTCTATTCGCTCAGCGACCTCGGTCTCGAAACCGAAGAGATGGTGTCGGTGGAGGAGCGCAAGCCTTACAAGGAGCTGCCGACCGCCTTCCGGTACCGCGAGGACGCCAATTTCAAGGCTTGCGACCTGAAACGCTACTATGACCGCGTCGCCGAACTGCGGGCTCGGACCGTGACGCCGTCGAACATGAAGAATGCTATCATTCCATTGCCGGCTTCCCGCCCGGATATCGCCGAACGCACGGGTGCGATCGGCAACGAGGCTCACGGCGAGGCACAGAGCGCTTCCGTGGAGAAACTGGACGCAAACAAGCCTGTGCGGATCGTCGGCCCGGCCTTCTTTCCCGAAGAGTAGAATTTCGCCGGCAGGTGAAACCGCCGGCGCGACCTGATTCCGCCGTCTTCCGTTCGACAGCGGGTTCCGGTCAGTCGCAAACCACCCGTGCCCGCTTTCCGGGCTCGCTCACATTGCGGCATTTCAACGGAGAGGTTGCGGCGGCAGCTTCGTTCCGCATCGTCGATATGCGGGCAGGGACATGTCGCGGGCGCGGCGCAGCGGCGACAATGCGGCGGGGCGGCTGGCGGGTTTGCGGCGAGACGGGAAAGACCTGCGGGTTCTGCTCCAGACGCACGCGCTGGACCGGCGGTTCGCGGTCCCAGATACGTCTCATGTCCATCTGCCGGGGAATTACGACGGTGCCGTCGCTGCTGCGTGTGCAACCGGCCGCAGGCAGCGCCAGGAGAACGAGGAGTAAAAGCTTCGATGCGCGCATCATTGCGGTGATATTATCGCGCCGGCGGCTCGGATGGCAATTCGGATTGCGGGACAGGTTCGCCGCCAAGACGGTTCAAAGGCGACTATTGCGCCGGCGCAATTTCATTAAGGTTAGTCGATAATTAATGCATGTCGGCGATGTTAACCCGGGCCGCGGAGGGGTCCGGCGTTCTAGGCGGGCAGGAATGGGAAAGACGGAAGACAGTGACGGGACAAGCGGGGCGTGCGGGTCCCGGGGCGGGAAGGCGTCCGCGGATATGCCCGCTTTGAATTCATGGTCTCTGGAATCCGTTCGGGAGATGCTCGAGGCGGGCAGCGACTGGCTTTGGGAGACCGACGCCGAACTGCGGTTTTCCTGGCTTTCGGACAGCTACCAGAGTGAAACCGGTATCGACCCGGCGACAGTGATCGGACGGTTCCGTTTCGATTTCCTCAAACAGGTTTCGGAAGGCAGCCGCAGTGCCGCCGCCCATCTTGAAGATATCGAGGCGCGCCGGCCATTCAAGGATTTCATCTACGAGATCAAGGACGCACATCCGCAATGCCGCTGGGTGTCGATCACCGGCCTTCCGCGTTTCGATGAGCACGGCGCATTTCTCGGATATCGCGGGCTGGCCCGCAATATCACCGGTCTCAATCATTCGTTCAGGCAGCTGAGACGGGACAGTCATCCCGAGCAGCAGGATGAATTGCTCGATGCCGTCGAGCGCGGCCGGCAATTGCTCTACGACCTCGAGCGAACCATCGACGCGATGAAGATGGGCATCCTGATCCTCGATGCCGATCTCAACACCGAAATCATCAACCGCGCATTCTACGACATCTGGAAACTGGCCCCCGAGCAGATGCGTGTCGGCGTTTCGTTGCGTCAGATCATGGAGGCCAATCGCCATAATGGCATCTATGCCGTGGCGGACGACCGATGGGAGGAGTATGTCGCTTCGCGGCTGGAGGAAATCCGCGCCGGCGACGTCGCCCCGCGCGAATTCCAGCGGGCGGACGGCTGCACGATGATCTTTTCGGTCACGTCGCTGTCCGGCGGCAAGCGGCTGGTGTCCTATGTGGACGTCACCGACATGAAGCAGCGGGAGGCCGAACTCGCCGAGGCGCTTGAAAAATCGCGACTGGCCGCTGCGGTCATGGACAATGTCGAGGATCCGATCTTCGTCAAGGACGAGGATCTGCGCTTCGTGTTCGTCAACGAAGCGCTTGCCTCCTTCTATTCCGTCAAGCCACACGAGATGCTGGGCAAGCGCATCGGCGACTTCCTGCCGCCCCACGAGGCGATGCTGTTCGAGGAAAGCGAGCGGCACGTGCTGGCCACCGGCGATCCTTACGAGGTCGAGGAGAATTTTGAACTCGGCGGCCTCGACCGCTTCCGCATCGTACGCAAGAACCGCGTCAGGTTGGAAAGCGGCCGCGACTATGTCGCCGGATTCGTATTCGACATTTCCGAACTGAAGGCGCGCGAACTGGCTCTGCACGAATCCATGCGGCAGATCGATCTGTTCCGGCACGCCATGGACGAGTTGCCGGTCGCGGCCTTCATCAAGACGGCGGAACGCAAAATCGAATTCGTCAACAAGGCCTGGTCGGCGCTGACCGGCATCGCGAAGGAAGAGGCGGTCGGCCACACGGATCACGATCTTTTCAAACCCGCCGATGCGGACCGCTACGCGCTGCACGACGAAGATGTCATAAAGACGGGGCTGGTGCAGGAAAGAGAGGAAGCGGTTACCGGGCGCGACGGCAAGGTTCATCAGCTTGTCACCCGAAAGAGCGCACTCGTCGCGCAGGACGGCTCGGTACACCTCATCGGGTCGAGCGCGGACATAACCGATGTGAAGGAACGCGAACGCGCCTTGCAGGAAAGCATGCGCGAAAACGAGGTGTTCCGCAGCCTCATCGACAACGTGCCGGTATCGATTTACGCCAAGCGCTCCGACCTGCGGCAATTCTACGTCAACCAGGGCTGGTGCGACCTGACCGGAATCTCGAAGGAAGACGCCATCGGCAAAACCGATATCGAGATTTTCGGCGCCGAGGGCGAGACCTTGGTGGAAGGCGATCTTGCGGTGCTGCGCACCGGCGAGACACAGGAAATCGAGGAGACGGTAACGGCCCTCGACGGCACGATCCGCCACCAGTTCGCGCGCAAGGGCGCGATGATCGCCTCCGACGGATCGCTCTACCTTATCGGCTCGACGACGGACATCACGCTTTTGAAGCAGCGCGAGGCCGAGCTTCAGGAAGCGCGGCAGCGTGCGGTGCTGGCTGACAGGGCCAAGTCGGAATTCCTCGCCAATATGAGCCACGAGATCCGGACGCCGATGAATGGCGTTCTCGGCATGGCCGAGCTGCTTTCCAAATCGGATCTCGATCCGAAGCAGCGCACCTTCACCGACATCATCGTGAAGTCCGGCAACGCGCTTTTGACCATCATCAATGACATTCTCGACTTTTCCAAGATCGATGCCGGGCAGCTGGTCCTCGATCCGGCGCCCTTCAACCTCGCAGAAGCGATAGAGGACGTCGCAACGCTGGTCTCGACGCGGGCGAAGGAAAAAGACCTCGAGATGATCGTTCGCATAGAACCGGGCCTCGACGGCCTGTTCGTGGGCGATGTCGGACGCATCCGCCAGATCGTCACCAACCTGCTCGGCAATGCGGTGAAGTTTACCGACGAAGGCCATGTCCTCGTCGATGTCGAAGGCCGGGCGATGCCGGGTGGGACCCGGCTGAAAATCTCTGTCACCGATACGGGCATCGGTATTCCCGAGGACAAGCTGAAGCTGGTCTTCGAGAAATTCAGCCAGGTCGACACATCCTCGACCCGGCGCCATGAGGGCACAGGCCTCGGACTTGCCATCACATCGCGCCTCGTCGAGCTGATGGGCGGCGAGATCGGTCTTGAAAGCGCCGAGGGCAAAGGCTCCACATTCTGGTTCACCGTGACGCTGCCGAGGGCGGACGATCAGGGCAAACAGCGCATCATGCCGATCGATGTGACCGGTGCGCGGGTGCTGATCGTCGACGACAATGCCGTCAACCGCTCCATACTGACCGAGCAGATGACATCCTGGAAATTCGATTCCTGCGCCGCCGAAAGCGGCGCGGAGGGCCTCAAGGTGCTGATCGCAGCCGCCGCCTACGGGGTATCGGTCGACTGCGTGGTGCTCGACTACCAGATGCCCGGCATGAGCGGCATGGAAATGGCCCAGATCATGCGCAGCACCGAAGGCATCGCCGACACGCCGATCATCATGCTGACCTCGGTCGACCAGTTCGCCGGTTCGAACTACCGGGACCTGCAGATCGATGCGCAATTGATCAAGCCAGCGCGCTCGTCGGCGCTGTTGGAGACATTGGTCGCGACCATCCAGCGCCATCGCGCTGCCGGGATGCCGGCGCGTCTTGACGAATCCGACAAGCAGCGTGCCGTCGTATCCGACAGTCCTGCAGTGGCGGCTTCGCACTATCCGAAGCGCGCGGCGTTGCAGCCGCCCGCAATCCGGCCGCGGCCGAGCGTGCTGGAGGAGCGGGGGAGCCGCGTCGATATCCTCGTGGCCGAGGACAACGAGGTGAACCAGCTCGTCTTCACCCAGATACTGGGCGAGACAGGCTACAGCTTCGAAATCGTCGGCAATGGCCGCAAGGCGCTGGATGCCTGGAGCAAACTGAAACCGCGCATGATCCTGATGGACGTTTCGATGCCGGAGATGAACGGTATGGAGGCTACCGCCGAAATCCGTCGCATCGAGGGCGATGAGGCACACGTGCCGATCGTCGGAGTCACCGCGCATGCGCTCAAGGGCGATCGCGACCGCTGTCTGGAAGCAGGCATGGACGACTATCTCTCCAAGCCCATCAGCCCGAAGGCGCTTCTCGAAAAACTGGAATTGTGGATCGGTACGAGGGAAACGGGGCAGCGTTCCGCCTGAGGAACGCCTTCCTTCGACCCAACCGCATCCGGTTTTATTCTGCGGCGCCTGTTTCCGTGCCGCGGCGGCGTGTGGCGATTGTAAAGCATTCGATTCAAAAACAGAATCGCCGAGCCGGCAGGGGGTTTGCGCTCCGTGCTTTCGGCCGCGTCCGGTGGAGCGTTACCGACCCGACACGAAACTGTCATGCGACTGTAATAAACCGGGTCTATGGCCTCCCTGACGCTGAAACAAAGAGAGCGTCTAGAGACCATATTCCGAACAGGAGCAGGCCAAATGAGACATTTCCTCCGCTCTGCGGCCGTTGCGATCGCAATGGCTGCGGCGTCCACCATCACCCTTTCGACGGCCATTGCCGCGGACATCTCCGGCGCCGGCGCGACCTTCCCTTATCCGATCTATGCGAAGTGGGCCGACACCTACAAGAAGGAGACCGGCATCGGTCTCAACTACCAGTCGATCGGTTCCGGCGGCGGCATCAAGCAGATCAAGGCCAAGACCGTCACCTTCGGCGCTTCCGATGCGCCGCTGAAAGGTGAGGACCTCGATGCTACCGGTCTGGCCCAGTTCCCGATGGTCATGGGCGGCATCGTTCCCGTCGTGAACCTCGAAGGCGTCGCTCCCGGCCAGCTGGTGCTCGACGGCCCGACGCTCGGCGACATCTTCCTCGGCAAGATCACCAACTGGAACGACGCGGCGATCCAGAAGCTGAACCCCGACGCCAAGCTGCCCGACCAGGCCATCGCCGTTGTCCACCGTTCGGACGGCTCGGGCACGACTTTTAACTTCGCCTACTACCTCGCCGACGTGAATGCCGAGTGGAAAGAGAAAGTCGGCGTCAACACCGCGCTCGAATGGCCGGTCGGCATTGGCGCCAAGGGCAATGAAGGCGTCGCCAACAACGTCGCCCAGACCAGCGGTGCGATCGGCTATGTCGAGTACGCCTACGCCAAGCAGAACAAGCTGACCTACACCGACATGATGAACAAGGACGGCAAGAAGGTTGAGCCGACCGCGGCCTCGTTCTCAGCGGCGGCAGCCAATGCCGACTGGAGCTCGCAGCCCGGTTACGGCGTCATCCTCGCGAACCAGCCGGGCGCCGAGTCGTGGCCGATGACGGCGGCGACCTGGATCCTCGTGTACAAGAAGCCGGACGACGCCGCTGCGACGGCCGAGGCTCTCAAGTTCTTCTCCTGGTCCTATGACAAGGGCGACGAACTCGCGGCCGGCCTCGACTACGTGCCGATGCCCGACAATGTCGTGAAGAGCATCGAAGAGACCTGGTCGAAGGACATCGTCGGCAGCGACGGCAAGCCGCTCTATTCGGCAATGTAATGTAATGCCTGGCGGGGAGGGCGCTTGCGTCTTCCCCGTATTCCTTCGAGAGCGAGAGCCCCATGACCGTCGTCGCCGAAACCATGCCATCGTCGCTTGCGGCCGCACAAGCCAGGGAAAGCCGGGTCCGACGCTTCGCCCTGACCGACAGCCTGTTCCAGTGGCTTACCCGCGGCTCCGCCATCCTGGTGCTGCTCATTCTGGGCGGCGTGGCGATATCGCTTGTGGCGGGATCGTGGGAAGCGCTTTCGACATTCGGTTTTTCGTTCCTGACCACCGAGTCATGGAACCCGGTCACGGAGAAATTCGGCGCCCTGGCGCCCATCTACGGCACGGTGGTGACGGCCGCCATCGCCATCCTGATCGCTGTCCCGATCGGCATCGGCATCGCCGTGTTCCTGACCGAGCTTTGTCCCCGCCCGCTTCAGCGCCCCATCGGCATCGCTGTCGAGCTTCTGGCGGGCATTCCGTCGATCATCTACGGCATATGGGGCCTGTTCGTCTTCGCGCCTTTCCTGCAGACGACGCTTCAGCCCTTCATCATCAATGTTTTCCACGGCATACCCGGCCTCAACAGCCTGTTCGCCGGCCCGCCCTACGGCATCGGCATGCTGACCTCGGCGCTCATTCTCGCGATCATGGTGCTGCCGTTCATCACCTCCATCACCAAGGACGTCTTCGATACGGTGCCGGCGGTGCTGAAGGAATCGGCCTATGGCATCGGTTGCACCACCTGGGAGGTCACCCGCCGCGTCGTCATCCCCTATACGCGCATCGGCATCATGGGCGGCGTCATGCTGGGTCTCGGGAGGGCGCTCGGCGAAACCATGGCCGTGACGTTCGTCATCGGCAACGCCCATCGCATCAGCGCCTCGCTGTTCGCGCCCGGGACGACGATCTCGGCCACCATCGCCAACGAGTTCACCGAGGCCGACGGCTCGCTTTACACGTCCTCGCTGGTGGCGCTCGGCCTGATCCTGTTCATCCTCACCTTCTTCATCCTCGCGGCAGCGCGCTTCATGCTGCTGCGGCTCGAACGCCGCGCCGGAGCCTGACATGTCCACCGCTGCATCGCTTCACGCACGCCGCAAGGCCAGAAACTCCATCATGATGACGCTGTGCATGGTCGCGGCCGGCATCGGCCTGGCCTGGCTGGCGCTTATCCTCGGCGCGCTTCTGTGGAAGGGCGTTGCCGGGCTTTCGCTGTCCGTGTTCACGGAAATGACGCCGCCGCCCGGCGACGCCGGCGGCCTGCTGAACGCCATCGCCGGCTCCATCGCCATGACCGTCATCGGCATCGTCGTCGGTACGCCGATCGGCATCCTGGCGGGCACGTACATGGCCGAATACGGCCGGTTCTCGAAGCTGACCGTGGTGGTGCGCTTCATCAACGACATCCTGCTTTCGGCGCCCTCCATTATCGTCGGCCTGTTCGTCTACGAACTGCTGGTGCGGCCGATGGGGCACTTCTCGGCGATAGCCGGCTCCTTTGCGCTCGCCGTTCTGGTCATTCCGGTCGTGGTCCGCACCACCGAGGACATGCTGACGCTGGTGCCGAACACCCTGCGCGAAGCCGGTACCGCCATCGGCGCCCCGCGCTGGATCGTCATCCGTTCCGTCGCCTACCGCGCCGCCCTTTCCGGCATTGTCACCGGCATCCTGCTGGCAATCGCCCGCATATCGGGCGAAACGGCGCCGCTTCTGTTCACCGCGCTCAACAACCAGTTCTGGTCGAGCAACCTCAACGCGCCGATGGCCAGCCTGCCGGTCACCATCTTCCAGTTCGCGCTCAGCCCCTATGAGGAATGGCAGCAACTTGCCTGGACGGGCGCGCTCATCATCACCCTCACGGTTCTGGCGCTGTCGATCTTTGCCCGGAGCCTCACCGGACGCAGGACCTAGAGAGATATGAAACCGATGCTGTCGAATGAAATCGCCATGTCCGACGCCGTCGCCGTCGCTCCCGCAACGACCAAGATCGAGGTCAAGGACCTCAACTTCTACTACGGCGAGTCGAAGGCGCTGAAGAACATCTCGCTGTCACTGCCGGCGCGCAGCGTCACCGCCTTCATCGGCCCATCGGGTTGCGGAAAGTCGACGCTTCTGCGCGTCTTCAACCGCATCTACGAGCTTTACCCGAAGCAGCGCGCGGACGGACAGGTGCTGCTCGACGGCAAGAACATCCTCGACCGGTCGCAGGATCTGAACCTTCTGCGCACCAAGATCGGCATGGTGTTCCAGAAGCCGACGCCGTTCCCGATGTCGATCTACGAGAACATCGCCTTCGGCATCCG
>CBFGLW010000006.1:0-131651 GCA_965649745.1 uncultured Mesorhizobium sp.
AGTTCAGCAAGGAAGAAGAGCTTGCCGCCTACAAGGGCATGCTGCTCATCCGGCGGTTCGAGGAAAAGGCCGGCCAGCTTTACGGCATGGGCTTCATCGGCGGTTTCTGCCACCTCTATATCGGCCAGGAGGCGGTCGTCACCGGCATGAAGATGTCGCTGCAGGAAGGCGACCAGATGATCACCGCCTATCGCGACCACGGCCACATGCTGGCGATGGACATGTCTCCGCGCGGTGTGATGGCGGAGCTGACGGGCCGGCGCGGCGGCTATTCGCGCGGCAAGGGCGGCTCCATGCACATGTTCTCCAAGGAGAAGAATTTCTACGGCGGCCACGGCATCGTCGGGGCGCAGGTGTCGCTGGGCACCGGGCTCGCCTTCGCCAACCGCTACCGCGAGAACAAGAACGTCTCGCTGACCTATTTCGGCGACGGCGCCGCCAACCAGGGCCAGGTTTACGAGAGCTTCAACATGGCCTCGCTGTGGAAGCTGCCGGTGATCTACATCATCGAGAACAACCGCTACGCCATGGGCACGGCGGTGACGCGCTCCTCGGCGGAGACGAATTTCTCGCACCGCGGCGCTTCCTTCAAGATTCCCGGCATCCAGGTCGACGGCATGGATGTGCGCGCGGTGAAGGCCGCAGGCGACGTCGCCACCGAATGGTGCCGCGCCGGCAAGGGGCCGATCATCCTCGAAATGCAGACCTACCGCTATCGCGGCCACTCCATGTCGGACCCGGCCAAGTACCGGACAAAGGAGGAAGTGCAGAAGATGCGGTCGGAGCACGACCCGATCGAGCAGGTCAAGGTGCGTCTGATCGAAAAGAAGTGGGCGACCGAGGACGAGCTCAAGGCCATCGACAAGGAGGTTCGCGACATCGTCGCCGACGCCGCCGAGTTCGCCCAGACCGATCCCGAGCCGGATGCATCCGAGCTCTGGACGGACATCGTACTCTAAAGGGAGGGCAGGGATATGCCGATCGAAATTCTGATGCCCGCTCTCTCGCCGACGATGGAAGAGGGCAATCTCGCCAAATGGCTCAAGAACGAGGGCGACAAGGTTTCCTCGGGCGACGTGATCGCCGAGATCGAGACGGACAAGGCGACCATGGAAGTGGAAGCCGTCGATGAAGGCACGCTGGGCAAGATCCTGATCGCCGCCGGCACCGAGGGCGTCAAGGTCAACACGCCGATTGCCGTGCTTCTACAGGATGGCGAAAGCGCCGGCGCGATTTCCTCCCCCGATGCGGGGGAGGTGGCTGCAAAGCAGGCGGAAGGTGCAGAAGCCCCACCCGCCCAGGCTGCGCCTGTGCACCCTCCCCAGGATGGGGAGGGAAAGCCAGCGCCGGTCGCAGCCGCGCCGAAGGCCGAAGTCGCCGCCGACCCCGATATCCCGGCCGGCACCGAGATGGTCTCCACCACTGTGCGCGAGGCGCTGCGCGACGCCATGGCCGAGGAAATGCGCCGCGACCCGGACGTCTTCGTCATGGGCGAGGAAGTGGCCGAGTACCAGGGCGCCTACAAGATCACGCAGGGTCTGCTGCAGGAATTCGGCGCCAAGCGCGTCGTCGATACGCCGATCACCGAGCACGGCTTTGCCGGCGTCGGCGTCGGTGCGGCGATGGCGGGCCTGAAGCCGATCGTCGAATTCATGACCTTCAACTTCGCCATGCAGGCGATCGACCAGATCATCAATTCGGCGGCGAAGACGCTTTATATGTCGGGCGGCCAGATGGGCGCGCCGATGGTGTTCCGCGGGCCGAACGGAGCGGCGGCGCGCGTCGCCGCGCAGCACAGCCAGGACTACGCCGCCTGGTACAGCCACATTCCGGGTCTCAAGGTCGTGCAGCCCTATACGGCGGCCGATGCAAAGGGCCTGCTCAAGGCGGCAATCCGCGATCCGAACCCGGTCATCTTCCTCGAGAACGAAATCCTCTACGGCCACTCCTTCGACGTGCCGAAGCTGGACGATTTCGTGCTGCCGATCGGCAAGGCCCGCATCCACAAGGCCGGCAAGGACGTCACGCTCGTGTCTTGGGGCATCGGCATGACCTATGCGGTCAAGGCCGAGGCCGAACTCGCCAAGCTGGGCATCGACGTCGAGATCATCGACCTGCGCACCATCCGCCCGATGGACCTCGACACGGTGATCGCCTCGGTCAGGAAGACCAACAGGCTGGTGACGGTGGAGGAGGGATATCCGCAGTCGTCCGTGGGCGATTTCATCGCCAACCAGGTGTCGCGGCAGGCCTTCGACTATCTCGACGCGCCGGTCATCACCATCGCCGGCAAGGATGTGCCGATGCCTTACGCGGCCAATCTCGAGAAGCTGGCCCTGCCGAATGTCGGCGAGGTCGTCGAGGCGGTGAAAGCCGTTACGTATCGCTGAGGAAAGCCGCGATGGGCAAGCATTGGATAGTCACGGCCACAGCATCGAACGGGCTACAATATAGCCACTCCGTTCCGTTTCACAGGTTAAGCGAAACTGCGGCGAAGAATTTGGTCCGGACGCTTGTCCTTCGTTTTGAAAACCTAACGTTCGAAGAGTTTGTAAACGCCCATATTAATCGTCGCAAAGGTGGGCCAATCCAATTGGGCGTCGAAGACGCCAATTACTTTGCTGATCCGTCCGCTGCCCGCGCGGGCTATCGTCTAGACGGTCCAACCGTATCCGCAGAGGCTTGGTGGCCGTTGTCTGCAGATACTTGTGAATTTCTGAAACGCGAAATGGGGCGTCATTAGGGAGGCGACAGAAATGCCTATCAACATCACCATGCCGGCCCTCTCGCCCACGATGGAAGAGGGCAATCTCGCCAAGTGGCTGGTCAAGGAAGGCGATCATGTTTCGCCCGGCGACGTGATCGCCGAGATCGAGACCGACAAGGCGACGATGGAGGTCGAGGCCGTCGACGAGGGAACGGTGGCCAAGCTGGTCGTCCCGGCCGGCACCGAAGGCGTCAAGGTCAACGCGCTGATCGCCGTTCTGGCGGCGGAGGGCGAGGACGCGGGCGCCGCCGCCAAGGGCGGCGAGACGAAGGCCAAGGATGAGGCGCCGCAGCCGGAAACAAAGGCGGAAGCGGCGAAGCCGGCGGTTTCCTCCCCCGCCTCGGGGGAGGTGTCGACGGAGTCGACGGAGGGGGCTGCGCAACCTTCGGCCCCACCCGTCCAGGCTTTGCCTGGCCACCCTCCCCGGAGCGGGGAGGGAAATGGCGCCGCGCCTGCCTCCGGCGACCGCGTCTTCGCCTCGCCTCTGGCGCGGCGCATCGCCAAGGACGCCGGCCTGGATCTTTCGGCCGTGACCGGCTCCGGTCCGCATGGGCGTATCGTCAAAGCCGATGTCGAGGCGGCCGCCAAGGGCGGCGCGCCGAAGCCCGCGGCTGGCCAGGCTCCGGCGGGCGCTGCCGCCCCGGCTCCAAAGCCGATGTCGGACGACGCGGTGCTGAAACTGTTCGAGGAAGGCTCCTACGACCTCGTTCCGCATGACAATATGCGCAAGACCATCGCCCGGCGTCTGGTCGAGGCGAAATCGACCATCCCGCATTTCTATCTGACGCTGGATTGCGAGCTGGACGCGCTGCTGGCGCTGCGCTCGCAGCTCAATGCGGCCGCGCCGGTCAAAAAGACCGACAAGGGCGAGGTTCCCGCCTACAAGCTTTCGGTCAACGACATGGTCATCAAGGCGATGGCGATGGCGCTGGTGGCGGTGCCCGATGCAAACGCGTCGTGGACCGACAGCGCGATGGTGAAGCACAAGCACGCCGATGTCGGCGTCGCGGTGTCGATTCCGGGCGGGCTGATCACGCCGATCATCCGCAAGGCCGAGCAGAAGACGCTGTCGGTCATCTCGAACGAGATGAAGGACCTCGCGGCCCGCGCCAAGAACCGCAAGCTGAAGCCGGAAGAGTACCAGGGCGGCACCACCGCCGTATCCAATCTCGGCATGTTCGGCATCAAGGATTTCGCCGCGGTCATCAACCCGCCGCACGCGACCATCCTTGCCGTCGGCGCCGGCGAGCAGCGGGCGGTGGTGAAGGACGGCGAGATCAAGGTCGCGACCGTCATGTCGGTGACGCTGTCGACCGATCATCGCGCCGTCGACGGTGCGCTCGGCGCGGAACTGCTCGGCGCCTTCAAGCGCTACATCGAAAACCCGATGGGGATGCTGGTTTGAGGCGGCTCTGCGCGAAACCCTCCCCCTTGCGGGGAGGGTGGTCGCGTTAGCGACCGGGTGGGGGTGGTGGCGCCGATTTCGGGTTTGGAGATTTCTAAATGCCGTGGAAGCAAATCTCAAAAAATGGGGTCAACTCGGCACCCGCCAGATCGACCCCCACCCCTAACCCCTCCCCGCAAGGGGGAGGGGAGTGCGTAGGCGCGTCACCATGAAAACTATCCTCTGCTTCGGCGATTCCCTGACATGGGGCTACAACGCGGTCGGCCCGGCCCGGCATGCGTTCGAGGACCGTTGGCCGAGCGTGCTGCAGGCGGAACTCGGCGAGGGCTTCAAGGTCATCGCCGAGGGACTGAACGGCCGCACGACCGCCTTCGACGATCACACCGCCGCCGAAGACCGCAACGGCGCGCGCTTGCTGCCGACGCTGCTCGGAACGCATTCGCCGCTCGACCTCGTGATCCTCCTGCTCGGCAGCAACGACATGAAGCCGTCGATCCAGGGTAATGCACCGGCGGTGCAGCGCGGCATGGAACGGCTGGTGCAGATCGTGCGCGGCCATCCATACCCGATGGGAGCTGCGGCCCCGGCGATCTTGCTCGTTTCGCCGCCGCCGATGAGCCGGATCGACGACCCGAGGCTGCCGGGCTTCCACGTGGCAAGCAACGAAGGCTCGAAGGCGCTGGCCAGCCTGTATGCGGACCTGGCGGAAATGGAAGGCTGCGGCTTCTTCGACGCAGGAACCGTGGCCAAGGTGACGCCGGTGGACGGCGTGCATCTCGATGCCGAAAACACCCGCAGGATCGGCAAGGCTCTCGCGCCTGTGGCGCGCGGCCTGCTGGACCTTTGAAACAAGGAGACACCCGTGGCTGACACCTACGACGTCATCATCATCGGTTCGGGGCCCGGCGGCTATATCGCCGCCATCCGCGCCGCGCAGCTGGGCATGAAGACGGCGATCGTGGAGCGCGAGCACCTGGCCGGCATCTGCTCGAACTGGGGCTGCATTCCCACCAAGGCGCTGCTGCGCTCGGCGGAAATCCTGCACTATGCTGAGCACGGCAAGGACTACGGCCTCAAGGTGGAAGGCAAGGTGACGGCCGACCTGAAGGCCGTGGTGGCGCGCTCGCGCGGCATCGCCGAGCGGATGAATGGCGGCGTCGGCTTCCTGATGAAGAAGAACAAGGTTGACGTCATCTGGGGCGAGGCGAAGCTTTCGAAGCCCGGCGAGATCGTCGTGTCGAAGACGGCCAAGAAGCCGATGCAGCCGCAGGCGCCGCTGCCCAAGAACGCGCTGGGCGAGGGCACCTACAAGGCCAAGCACACCATCGTCGCCACCGGCGCGCGGCCGCGCGCTCTGCCCGGCATCGAGCCGGACGGCAAGCTGATCTGGTCCTATTTCGAGGCGCTGGTGCCGCAGGAAATGCCGAAGTCGCTGCTGGTCATGGGATCGGGCGCCATCGGCATCGAATTCGCCTCCTTCTACCGCACGCTGGGCGCCGAGGTGACCGTGGTCGAGGTGCTGCCGCAGGTCATGCCCGTCGAAGACAGCGAGATCGCGAAATTCGCGCAGAAGCAGTTCGAGAAGCAGGGCATGAAAATCCTGCTCGAAGCCAAGGTCACCAAGGTCGACAAGGCCGCGAACTCGGTGACCGCGCATGTCCAGACCAAGGACGGCAAGACGCAGACCATTACCGCCGACCGCATGATCTCTGCTGTCGGCGTACAGGGCAATATCGAGAATATCGGCCTCGAAGCGCTCGGCGTTAAAACGGAGCGCGGCTGCATCGTCATCGACGGTTACGGCAAGACCAATGTGCCCGGCATCTACGCCATCGGCGATGTCGCCGGTCCGCCCATGCTGGCGCACAAGGCCGAGCATGAGGCGGTGATCTGCGTCGAGAAGATCGCCGGCCTGCCCAACGTGCATCCGATGGACAAGCTCAAGATACCCGGCTGCACCTATTGCAACCCGCAGGTCGCGTCGGTTGGCTTGACCGAAGCCAAGGCCAAGGAAGCCGGCCACGACGTCCGCGTCGGCCGCTTTCCCTTCGTCGCCAACGGCAAGGCCATCGCGCTCGGCGAGGACCAGGGCATGGTCAAGACCGTCTTCGACAAGAAGACCGGCCAGCTGCTCGGCGCCCACATGGTGGGCGCGGAGGTCACCGAACTCATCCAGGGCTTTGTCGTGGCGATGAACCTCGAAACCACCGAGGAAGAACTGATGCACACGATCTTCCCGCATCCGACGCTGTCGGAAATGATGAAGGAGAGCGTGCTCGATGCCTATGGCCGGGCGCTGAACGCGTGAAGCCTTGCACTTCGCCGCGCATGGTGGAAACTAGGGGCGCGAGGGGATCGATATCGGGCATGGATTTGCCCTGTTCAGGTGAGGAGCTGACAGCATGGATGTGAATGGCGTGGGTTGGATTGCGGCGATTATCGTCGGCGGGCTTGCCGGCTGGTTGGCAGAGATGGTCATGAAAAGCAATACCGGCATCCTGATGAACATCATCATGGGCATCGTCGGCGCGGTCGTTTTGAATGCGATCCTCGCGGCCCTGAATATCCAGAGTTTCGGCACCGGCTGGGTCGCTTACCTGATCACCGGCTTCATCGGCGCCTGCATCCTGATTTTCCTCGGCCGCGCCCTGAGGCGCTAGCGGGGAAGCAAGCCATGCGAAAAAGGCCGCCGGGGCATGCGCCGCGCCGGCCTTTTTCCTGAAGGCGAAAAGTCCTAAATGGTGGTTGGCGCCGTTGAGCGGCGCCGCCGGAACCTGGGTTCGATATGGTCACTGTACTCGACACGATTGCCAACCGGCCGCGGCCGCGCCATCCCGAGAAGGCGCATAGGCCGGATCAGGAGGTGCTCCCCAAGCCTGACTGGATCCGCGTCAAGGCGCCGGTCTCGAAGGGCTATGCCGAAACGCGCGAGATCGTGAAGTCGCACAAGCTGGTGACGGTGTGCGAGGAAGCCGGGTGCCCCAATATCGGCGAGTGCTGGGACAAGAAGCACGCCACCTTCATGATCATGGGCGAGATCTGCACGCGCGCCTGCGCCTTCTGCAATGTCGCGACGGGCATTCCGATGCCGCTCGACGCCGATGAGCCGGCCCGCGTTGCGCATGCCGTCAAGCAGATGGGGTTGACCCATGTCGTCATCACCTCCGTCGACCGCGACGACCTCGCCGACGGCGGCGCGCAGCACTTCGCCGATGTCATCCGCGCCATCCGCGCGGCGACCCCTTCGACCACCATCGAAATCCTGACGCCGGACTTCCTGCGCAAGGAAGGCGCGCTGGAGATCGTCGTGGCCGCCAAGCCGGACGTCTTCAATCACAACCTCGAAACCGTACCGTCGAACTATCTGACCGTACGGCCCGGCGCGCGTTATTTCCATTCGATCCGGCTGTTGCAACGGGTGAAGGAACTCGATCCCTCGATCTTCACCAAGTCCGGCATCATGGTCGGTCTCGGCGAGGAGAGGCACGAAGTCCTGCAACTCATGGACGACCTGCGTTCGGCCAATGTCGACTTCATGACTATCGGCCAGTATCTGCAGCCGTCGAAGAAGCACCATCCGGTCGTCCGCTTCATCCCACCCGACGAATTCAAGTCCTACGAGACGGTCGGCAGGACCAAGGGCTTCCTGCTGGTCGCTTCCAGCCCGCTGACGCGCTCGTCGCACCATGCGGGCGACGATTTCGCCCGGCTGCGCGCGGCGCGTGAGGCGCAGTTGCAGAAAAGCGCCTGACCGGCTGATGCCGAAATACGAAGCCACGCGCCGCGTCGCCCACACGCCGGACGAGATGTTCGCGCTGGTGGCGGATGTGGAGAAGTACCCGCAATTCCTGCCGCTTTGCGAAGCGCTCACGGTGCGTTCGCGCAAGGAGCGCGACGGGCGCACGATCCTCGTCGCCGACATGAGCATCGGCTACAAGGCGATCCGCGAGACCTTCACGACGCAGGTTCTGCTTAAGCCGGACGAACGTGTCATCGACGTCAAATATATCGACGGCCCGTTCAAATACCTCACCAACATCTGGAGCTTCGAGCCGGCGAGCGACGGCTGTTTCGTGCGCTTCTTCATCGACTACGAGTTCAAGAGCCGCATCCTGGCAGCCGTCATGGGCACGATGTTCGACCGTGCCTTCCGCATGTTCGCCGAGGCTTTCGAGAAACGGGCCGATGCGATTTACGGCGGCGCGCCCGGCGGTTAAGCCGTGTGAACAGTCCGGTTCCGTAGCAATGCGGGCGGCGGGCAGGTGAGGGCGCCGGCGTTGGCGCGAAAGGCTCAACGCTGGTCCTTCGCAAATACCCCCTCTCCGCCTCGCTGCGCTCGGCACCTCTCCCTCTGAAGGGGTAGAGGATGGGAGCCAATGCCGGCGAGTTCGCGTCTATCCTCTCCCCGGAATGGGGGAGAGGTGCCGAGCCCGAAGGGCGAGACGGAGAGGGGGTCAAGTGCCGAATGCCCAGGCAAAGCTCCAGCGGCCGCTACTGGGCTTCCAGCGCGCGCAATCCCATTTCCAGTGCGTGCCGCACCGTTTCGCGGCGGATGAAGTCGCGGCCGCGATTTTCGAACTGGCGCTTTTCCGTCACGACAGGCTTGCCTTCGAGCGCCAGGCCGAACCAGACAAGCCCGACGGGCTTGGCGGCGTTGCCGCCGTCGGGACCGGCAATGCCGGTCACCGCGAGCGCGATGCCGGCCCTGGAGCGGGCGAGCGCGCCTGTCGCCATCTCGCCGGCGGTTTGAGAAGACACCGCGCCATGCGCTTCGAGCGTCGCCGCAAGCACGCCCAGCATGTCCATCTTGGCTTCGTTGGAGTAGGTGACGAAACCACGGTCCACCATCGAGGAGGAGCCGGGAATATCGGTCATCGCCGCGATGATCAGGCCGCCGGTGCAGCTTTCCGCGGTAGCAGCCAGAATCTTGTTACGGAAACAGGCTTTCAGGAACCGGTCGGCTAGGGCGCCGATTTCCGTCTGTTTCACTTCGCCTGTACCGGGTTCATTCATGCCGGGACCTCTCCGGGATAGATTACGCTGGCCGTTGCGATCGCCGCGATGCCTTCCTCGCGGCCGACGAAACCCAGTTTCTCGTTTGTGGTTGCCTTGATCGAGATGCGATCGGCTGAAATGCTGAGCATTGCGGCAAGCGCTTCCGTCATCGCCTGGCGGTGCGGCGCGATTTTTGGCGCCTCGCAGATCAGGGTTATGTCGGCATTGGCGATGCGGCCGCCATGGCTGCGGACGATCCGCGCCGCGTGCTCGACGAACAGGCGCGACGCCGCGCCTTTCCATTGCGGATCGGAGGGCGGGAAATGCGTGCCGATGTCGCCGGCGCCACAGGTGGCGAGCAGCGCGTCGGTCAGCGCGTGAAGACCAACATCGGCGTCGGAATGGCCCGAAAGCTTCCTGCCGTGCGGGATTTTTACTCCGCAAAGCGTGACTTGGTCTCCCGCTTCGAAGGAGTGAACGTCGTAACCGTTGCCGGTGCGGACATCGGGGTAACGTTCCGCCGCAAGCCGTTGATTTGCCATATAGATATCCCGCGGCCAAGTGATCTTGATGTTATCCGGCGAGCCGGCGACGATTTTTACCCGCATGCCGGCCCATTCGGCGATGGCGGCGTCGTCGGTGAAATCGCTTCGTCCCGCCGCATGGGCCTTTTCGTGCGCTTCGAGCAGAGCGTTATAGGGAAAGCCCTGCGGTGTCTGCGCAGCAAAGAGCCCGTCGCGCGGCACGGTTGCTTCGACCATGCCCGCCGGTGCGGATTTCAACGTGTCGGAGACAGGCAGGGCCGGCAGGGCGCCGATATTTTCACCGATCGCCGAAACCACGCCTCCTATCAGTTCCCCGTCGACGAAGGGCCGGGCCGCATCGTGAATGAGGA
Source organism: uncultured Mesorhizobium sp. (assembly GCA_965649745.1). Taxonomy (GTDB): domain Bacteria; phylum Pseudomonadota; class Alphaproteobacteria; order Rhizobiales; family Rhizobiaceae; genus Mesorhizobium. Next base: position 10,063 of record CBFGLW010000006.1, read on the forward strand.
CCCGGTTCGGTCTCTCGCGCCGCAGAGCCTGCAGGCCGAGCCGCACGGAGTCCTGTCGCGTCGGCCCGCCGGTTACAATGGTCAGTTCCTTCCAGCATGGGACCGCCAACTTGAACAGGTCGAGATCGTCGGCATGGACGACGGCCACGACAGTAGAGATCCGCGGCTGCGTCAAAAAAGCGTCGACGGCGTGAGCTATAACCGCCTTGCCGCCAATCTCGCGATATTGCTTGGGTCCGTGCGATTTGCCGGCGCGTTCGCCGCGGCCTGCCGCGACAACCACGGCGGCAGTCGTCTGCGGCGATTCCTGGCTGGATTTGTCAGTCGTTTCTGTCATGTCGAATGGTCGTAGTCAGCGTTCGCGGCCAATGCCAGTATTTTTCGCATTCCGTCTCAATCTTGCCGCCATTGCAGGTTGCAGATGCGAATAAACTTGTCTAAGGAATGTGCAAACGATGAGTTTGCTTGGTTTTTGTGCATGTCTGCATTGACGGATTTGGCGCGGCCACTCTCCATAGGAGGAACAACAGCCGCCAATCGGGTCTTCCTGGCGCCGATGTCCGGAATTACCGATGAGCCGTTCCGCCGTCGCGCGCATGCGCACGGCGCGGGACTGGTCGTGTCGGAAATGGTCGCCAGCGGCGAACTGGTCAAAGGCAGGGCGAGGTTCGATCTGCGCATCCGCCATAGCCGCCTGCCGACCCATATGGTGCAGCTTGCCGGACGGGAAGCCGCTTACATGGCCGAAGCGGCGCGGATCGCGGCGGGCGAGGGCGCCGACATCATCGATATCAATATGGGTTGCCCTGCCAAGAAGATCACCGGCGGCTATGCCGGTTCGGCGCTGATGCGCGACCTCGACCACGCCATGACCCTGATCGAAGCCGTGATCGAAGCGGCGGACGTGCCGGTGACGGTCAAGATGCGGCTGGGCTGGGACGACAGCAGACTCAACGCGCCTGAACTGGCCCGTCGCGCGGAGCAGGCCGGTGTGAAGATGGTGACCATTCATGGCCGCACCCGCTGCCAGTTCTACCAGGGCAGGGCGGACTGGGCAGCCATCGCGCGCGTCAAGGAAGCCGTATCCATTCCGGTGGTGGCAAATGGCGACGTGCTTTGCGTAGCCGACGCGGCTGAAATTCTTGCGCGATCCGGCGCCGATGCGGTGATGATCGGCCGCGGGCATTACGGAGCGCCCTGGCTAGCGGGCCAGATCGCCGCAGAGGCGTCAGGCACGGCCTATGCCGGTGTTCCGGAGACGCCGGAATCCCTGCGCGACTATGTAGTGTCTCACTACGAGGGCATGTTGGCGCTTTACGGCACGGAAAGCGGCGTCAGGCAGGCGCGCAAGCATCTCGGCTGGTACCTCGACCGGCACGCCCCCGATGTATCCGCAGAGCTGCGCAAGGCGATCCTGACAGGGTTCGATCCGAAAGCCGTCATCGCGGCGCTCGGCGAGGCATTTCTGCGGACGGCGGATGCGAATTTGCGGAGGGCAGCATGAAAACGATGCCCGAACAGCAAGCCGATATCGCGGACGCCGCGCAAATCCTGCTCAACACCATCCGCCGCCCGGTCGTCATGATCGGACCGGACGGCCACATCACCTACGCCAATGCCGACGCCGAGGATTTTTTCCGGTCCAGCGCGACGATGCTGGCGCGCAACACGCTCGCCAAGCTCATTCCCTTCGGCAGCCCGTTGCTGGCGCTGGTGGACCAAGTGCGTGAGCGGCACACGCCGGTCAACGAATACCGAGTCGACATTTCATCGCCCCGCCTCGGCATCGAAAAGATCGTCGATTTGTACGCCGCGCCGGTGCCGGAATTTCCCGGCTCCGTCGTGGTCATGTTCCAGGAACGTTCGATGGCGGACAAGATCGACCGGCAGATGACGCATCGCGGCGCGGCGCGCTCGGTGACGGGCCTTGCCGCGATGCTGGCGCATGAGATCAAGAACCCGCTTTCCGGCATCCGCGGCGCGGCGCAACTGCTCGAATTGTCGGCGTCCGACGAGGATCGCGCGCTGACGCGGCTGATCACCGACGAAACGGACCGCATCGTATCGCTGGTCGATCGCATGGAGGTGTTCTCGGACGAACGGCCGATCGACCGCTATCCGGTCAACATCCATGTCGTCCTCGATCATGTGAAAGCCTTGGCCCGGAATGGATTCGCCAATCGGATCAAGATATTGGAGGATTACGATCCATCGCTGCCTCCGGTCTACGCGAACCGCGACCAGCTGATCCAGGTGTTCCTCAATCTGGTGAAGAACGCGGCGGAGGCGATAGGCAGCGACCCGCAGGGCGAAATCACCCTCTCCACCGCGTTCCGCCCCGGCATCCGCATGGCCGTTCCAGGCACACAGGACCGTGTGTCGCTGCCGCTCGAATTCTGCGTGCACGACAATGGCTCCGGCGTCTCCGAGGACCTGCTGCCGATCCTGTTCGATCCCTTCATCACCACCAAACCCAACGGTTCGGGGCTTGGGCTGGCGCTGGTGGCGAAGATCGTGGGCGAGCATGGCGGCGTCATCGAGTGCGATTCGACGCCCCGGGGCACCACATTCCGGATTTTGATGCCTGCCTGGCGGGAAACGCCGCCGGAAACCGAATACGACGAAGGAGTGCGCATATGAGCGCCCGCGGCAATATCCTCGTGGCCGATGACGATGCGGCCATCCGCACCGTGCTCAACCAGGCCCTGTCGCGCGTCGGTCACGATGTGCGCGTGACATCGAATGCCTCGACACTGTGGCGCTGGGTGGCGGCGGGCGAGGGCGATCTCGTCATCACCGACGTGGTGATGCCTGACGAAAACGCCTTCGACATGCTGCCGCGCATCAAGAAGGCGCGTCCGGAGCTGCCGGTCATCGTCATGAGTGCGCAGAACACGTTCATGACCGCCATCCGGGCTTCGGAAACCGGTGCCTACGAGTACCTGCCGAAACCGTTCGACCTGACCGAGCTTCTCAACATCGTCAACCGCGCCTTGGCGGAGCCGCGCCGCCCCAAGGCGGAAAGCCGTTCGGACGAGCAGCCGGAGACGATGCCGCTGGTCGGCCGCTCCGCCGCCATGCAGGACATCTACCGCATGCTCGCCCGCATGATGCAAACCGACCTGACGGTGATGATCAGCGGCGAATCGGGCACCGGCAAGGAACTGGTCGCGCGCGCGCTGCACGAATACGGCCGCCGCCGCGGCGGGCCGTTCGTTGCCATCAACATGGCGGCGATCCCGCGCGACCTGATCGAATCGGAACTGTTCGGTCACGAGAAAGGCGCTTTCACGGGCGCGCAGAACCGCTCGACCGGCCGCTTCGAGCAGGCCGAGGGCGGCACGCTGTTTCTCGACGAGATCGGCGACATGCCGATGGAGGCGCAGACGCGGCTGCTGCGCGTCCTGCAGCAGGGCGAGTACACGACGGTCGGCGGCCGCACGCCGATCAAGACCGATGTGCGCATCGTGGCCGCGACCAACAAGGATCTTCGCACGCTCATCAATCAGGGGCTTTTCCGCGAGGATTTGTTCTATCGGCTCAATGTCGTGCCGCTGCGGCTGCCGGCGCTGCGCGAGCGGTCCGAGGACGTACCGGACCTGGTGCGGCACTTCTTCAAGCTGGCGGCGAAGGAAGGTTTGCAGACCAAGCGCATTTCCAATGGCGGCATCGAGCTGATGAAGCGCTATCCCTGGCCAGGCAACGTGCGCGAGCTGGAGAATCTGGTCCGGCGGCTGGGCGCGCTCTACGCCCAGGACGAGATATCGCCGGAAATCATCGAGGCCGAACTGAAAACCGGCGAAATGCCGGTGGTACCCGGCGCGACCGTGCTGATTCCCGACGATCTTTCGATCGGCCAGGCGGTCGAGCACTATCTGCAACGCTACTTCGCCTCATTCGGCAGCGATCTGCCGCCGCCCGGCCTCTACGACCGCATCCTTGCCGAGGTGGAATATCCGCTGGTGCTCGCCTCAATGACGGCGACCCGCGGCAACCAGATCAAGGCAGCGGAACTGCTGGGCCTCAATCGCAACACGTTGCGCAAGAAAATCCGCGAACTGGGCGTCAACGTCTATAAATCTTCGCGTCAGGTTTGAGCCCTTTCACATTCACGTGGAAAGCCAGCGAAAGATTTTCGTAAGCCGCCGATTTGTTGCATAATCGCCACAATGCGTTGCATAGGTGTAACGCAACTGTTGGTTCTCGAACGACGACATGGCGATTCAAGCCCCCACATTCACCGGCCCGCTTTTCCGCAGGAAGGCCAATCGCGACGCGCGCCGGCTGCTGGCGCTGCCGGGCGTGATCGCCATCCTGGGCGCGCTGCTGGCCGCGGCCGTGTCCTTCGCGATCCTGGTGGGTGTCACGCCGATCACGCCCGACGAGACAACCACGCTGGCGCTCATCGGGCTGAACGCCGTTTTCATCATTTTGCTGACGGCGCTTATCGGGCGGGAAATCCATCGCATCCTCATGGCCCGCAAGGTGGGCAAGGCGGCATCGCGCCTGCATGTCCGCATCGTCGCCATGTTCGCTCTGGTGGCGGCGATCCCGGCGATCATGGTGGCGATCATCGCCGCCGTGACGCTCAACATCGGTCTCGACCGCTGGTTCGAAATCCGCACCAAGACGATCATCAATTCTTCGCTGTCGATCGCCGACGCCTATGTGCAGGAAAACGCCCGCAACCTGCAGGGCACGACGATGTCGATGGCCTATGACCTCGACAATGCGCGTTCTCTCTACGGCCTCGACCGCACCGGCTTTCTCGACCTGATGAACAAGGAAGCGATAGGACGCGGGCTGGCTCACGCGGCGCTGGTAAAGCCCGACGGCTCTTTCGTCATGAGCGCGCAGACCAATGCCGACTTCGCCATGCCTGAACCGCCGGAAGGCTCGGTCGCCCAGGCGGCGGACGGGCGGCCGCTGCTCATCGAGCCGCGCACGCGCAACATCATGGGCGCCATCATCAAGCTCCGCGAGATCGACGGGCTCTATCTCTACACCATCCGCGTGGTCGATCCCGAAGTGATCAGGGCGCGCCAGATCGTGCAGGCCAATACGGCCGAATATCGGGGGCTGGAGAACAACAGGGCGACCTCGCAGGTCGCCTTCGCCCTGCCTTATCTGTCCCTGACACTGATCATCATCCTGTCGGCGATCTGGACCGGCATCGCAGTGGCCGACCGGCTGGTGCGGCCGATCCGTCAGCTCATCGGCGCCGCCGACGAGGTTGCCACCGGCAATCTCGACGTATCGGTTCCCGTCCGCCCGTCGGACGGCGACGTGGCGTCCCTGGGCGATACGTTCAACAACATGCTGCTGGAATTGAAATCGCAGCGCAACGAGCTGCTGTCGGCCAAGGACCTGATCGATGAGCGCCGCCGTTTCTCCGAGGCGGTGCTGGCGGGCGTGACCGCCGGGGTCATCGGCGTCGATTCGTCCGGCATCGTCAGCATCGTCAACCGCTCCGCCGAAACCATGCTGGCGATTTCCGGAACAGCCGCGCTGGGCCGCAACCTGTCGGCCGTGCTGCCGCATGTCGGGCGCGTGTTCGAGATCGGCCGCAAGTCGGGCAAGCCGGTCTACCGCGACCAGGTCACGTTCTACCGCGCTGGCGCCGAGCGAACCTTCAACGTCCAGATCACCATCGAGGAAGGCGACAGCGACCCGGAAGAGAAGTCCTACGTGGTCACGGTCGACGACATCACCGACCTCGTCCAGGCGCAGCGCTCATCCGCCTGGGCCGACGTGGCGCGCCGCATCGCCCATGAGATCAAGAACCCGTTGACGCCGATCCAGCTTTCGGCCGAACGCATCCGGCGCCGCTACGGAAAAGTCATCACCGAGGACCGGGAGGTTTTCGATCAATGTACGGACACAATTATCCGTCAGGTCGAAGACATCGGCCGCATGGTCGACGAATTTTCCGCCTTCGCGCGCATGCCGAAGCCGGAGATGAAGGCGATCGATCTGCGCGAGCCGCTGCGCGAGGCATCCTTCCTGGTGGAGGTCAGCCGGTCGGACATCGCCTTCGAGCGGGCGTTCGGCGACGAGCCGCTGAAGGGAACGTTCGACAGCCGGCTGCTGGCGCAGGCGTTCGGCAACCTGATCAAGAACGCGGCGGAGGCGATGGAGGGAGTGGATCGCAGCGACGGCTCGCATGGCGTCATCCGCATCCGCGCCGGGCAGCAGAACGGCGCGATCCGCGTCGACGTGATGGACAATGGCAAGGGGCTGCCACGCGAAAATCGCCAACGGCTGCTCGAGCCCTATATGACGACGCGGGAGAAAGGCACCGGTCTTGGCTTGGCCATCGTCAAGAAGATCGTCGAAGACCATGGCGGGCGCCTGGAGCTTCACGACGCACCTTCGGATTTCCATGGCGGCAGGGGCGCCATGATCAGCATCATCCTGCCGGCTTCGGCCGGAGCCGCGGCGGCGGGCGCGGCACAGGACAGACAAACTGAAAAGGTCGGTAATGGCTTCTGATATTCTCATTGTCGATGACGAGGAAGACATCCGCGAACTGGTCGCGGGCATATTGAGCGACGAAGGGCACGAGACGCGCACGGCGCACGATGCGGACAGCGCGCTGGCCTCGATCGCCGACCGGGTGCCGAGGCTGGTCTTCCTGGACATCTGGCTGCAGGGATCGCGCTTGGACGGGCTTGCCCTGCTGGACGAGATCAAGACGCTTCACCCCAACCTGCCGGTGGTGATGATCTCCGGCCACGGCAACATCGAGACGGCGGTTTCGGCGATCCGGCGCGGCGCCTACGATTTCATCGAGAAACCGTTCAAGGCCGACCGGCTGATCCTGATTGCCGAGCGCGCGCTGGAAACCTCGAAGCTGCGGCGCGAAGTCTCCGACCTCAAGCAGCGCAGCGGCGAGACATTCGACCTGATCGGCATGTCGTCGGCGATGAGCCAGCTGCGGCAGACGATCGAGCGGGTCGCGCCCACCAACAGCCGCATCATGATCATCGGCCCATCAGGTTCCGGCAAGGAACTGGCGGCGCGCGCCATCCACGCGCTTTCGGCCCGCAAGAGCGGCCCGTTCGTGACGCTAAGCGCCGCGACGATCACGCCGGAGCGCATGGAGATCGAGCTGTTCGGCACCGAATCGAACGGCACCGAACGCAAGGTGGGGGCGCTGGAGGAAGCGCATCGCGGTATCCTCTACATCGATGAGGTCGCCGACATGCCGCGCGAGACGCAGAACAAGATCCTGCGCGTGCTGGTCGAGCAGCAGTTCGAGCGCGTCGGAGGCACCAAGCGGGTCAAGGTCGATGTGCGGATCATCTCGTCCACGGCGCAGAATCTCGAAGCCATGATCGCCGAAGGCCGGTTCCGCGAGGACCTTTTTCACCGGCTGGCGGTGGTGCCGGTGACGGTGCCCGGCCTGTCGGAGCGGCGGGAAGACATTCCTTATCTCGTCGACAATTTCATGAAGCAGATCGCGCGGCAGTCCGGCATCAAGCCGCGGCGGATCGGCGACGATGCGATGGCGGTGCTACAGGCGCATAACTGGCCCGGCAACGTCCGCCAGTTGCGCAACAATGTCGAGCGGCTGATGATCCTGGCGCGTGGCGACGACATCGACGCCCCGATCACCGCCGACCTTCTGCCGTCGGAAATTGGCGATGTCATGCCGCGCACGCCGAATCAGTCGGACCAGCACATCATGGCGCTGCCGCTGCGCGAGGCGCGCGAGCAGTTCGAAAAAGACTACCTCATCGCGCAGATCAACCGCTTCGGCGGCAACATCTCCAAGACGGCCGAATTCATCGGCATGGAGCGCTCGGCGCTGCACCGGAAGCTGAAGTCGCTGGGCGTGTGAGCTAGTAGCGAGTAGGGAGTAGCGAGTAGGGATTGGCGGGACGGACCTACCCGCCGCTGCTTTTGCCTTGTTCCCCTATTCGCTATTCGCTACTCCCTATTTCCTATTCCTTCCTACGGTGAGTCCATGCCGCGCATCGCCTACGTCAACGGCCAGTATGTCAATCATCGGGATGCCGCCGTCCATGTCGAGGACCGCGGCTACCAGTTCGCCGACGGTGTCTATGAGGTGTGCGAGGTTGCGCGGGGCTTCATCGTCGACATGGGCCGCCATCTCGACCGGCTCAACCGCTCGCTGACCGAGCTTTCTATTCGTTGGCCGGTCCACCGGCGGGTGCTGCAGATCATCATTCGTGAGGTTGTCCGGCGTAACGGCGTGCATGACGGGCTTGTCTACGTGCAAGTGACGCGCGGGGTCGCCAGCCGCGACTTCCTGTTTCCCGCGAATGTCGCGTCATCGCTCGTGGTGACGGCCCGGAAAGCCAGCCCCGCGGCGGCGGAGAAGCGCGCGGCGACGGGGATCAAGGTCATCACAGTGCCGGAAACCCGCTGGGAGCGGGTCGACATCAAGAGCGTCGGCCTGCTGCCGAACGTGCTTGCCAAGCAGAAGGCCAAGGAAGCCGGCGCACAGGAGGCATGGTTCGTCGATGCGGACGGGATGGTGAAGGAAGGCGGCTCGTCGAATGCCTGGATCATCACCAAGGACAATGTGCTGGTGACCCGGCCGGCCGTGCACGGCATCCTGCGCGGCATCACCCGCACGACCCTGTTCGAGGTCGCCGAAAAGCTTGGCCTGAAGGTGGAGGAGCGTGGCTTCTCGGTCAAGGAAGCCAAGGCGGCGCGCGAGGCCTTCATCAGCTCGGCCACGACGATTTCCCTGCCAGTGGTGGAAATCGACGGCCAGCCGGTCGGCGACGGCAAGCCCGGTTCGATCGCGCTTTCCTTAAGGAAGGCGCTTTTTGACGTTGCGGAAAAAACGCCGGCCTGATAACCGCAAAAAGGTATTAATGCGGCAGTACGTTTGCACCACTGATTTTTGCTCCTTATTTTGGCGCGTGCGTGCAAATCCACGGGGATCGGTGAAAGACAAGAATAATGGCGGAACGATCGCAGAATCTTCAGGACCTGTTCCTGAATTCAGTTCGAAAGAGCAAGAATCCACTCACAATTTTCCTTATCAATGGCGTGAAGCTGACCGGCGTTGTCACCTCGTTCGACAATTTCTGCGTTCTGCTGCGGCGGGACGGTCATTCCCAGCTTGTCTATAAGCACGCTATTTCCACGATCATGCCGAGCCAGCCGGTTCAGATGTTCGATGGCGAGGAAAATCAAGGCGGTTAGTTGCAAAAAGACAGGAATGCGGACCGCGTGGCACGCGGCGGCAATGGAACGGATAACGGTGACAAGGGCCAGACGCGGGCGCTTGTCATCGTCCCGGTGCTGAATCGCACGAATCCGGACGAGGACGACAAAAGCAGGCCACGCCTGGCGCGATCTGCGCAGGCGCGCCTTGACGAAGCCCTCGGACTCGCGCGCGCAATCGATCTCGATCCGGTGAATGCCAGCGTCGTCGCCGTCAACGATCCGCGTCCGGCGACACTTCTCGGCAGCGGCAAGGTCGCCGAGTTCGCCGATGTCGTGAAGGAAACCCACGCCGAGCTGGCGATCGTCGATCATCCGCTGACGCCGGTGCAGCAGCGGAACCTCGAGAAAGAACTGAACGTCAAGGTTCTCGACCGCACCGGCCTGATCCTCGAAATCTTCGGCGAACGGGCCCGCACGAAGGAAGGCTCGCTGCAGGTCGAGCTCGCGCATCTGAATTATCAGAAGGGCCGGCTCGTCCGCAGTTGGACCCACCTGGAGCGGCAGCGGGGCGGCGCCGGTTTCCTCGGCGGTCCCGGTGAAACGCAGATCGAGGCCGACCGCCGTGTCCTTCAGGACAAGATCGTCAAGCTGAAACGCGAACTTGAAACTGTCCGGCGCACACGCGATCTGCATCGCGCCAAGCGCAGGAAGGTGCCGTTTCCGGTGGTCGCCATCGTCGGCTACACCAACGCCGGCAAGTCGACGCTGTTCAACCGGCTGACCGGGGCAGGGGTGCTTGCCGAGGACATGCTGTTCGCCACGCTCGATCCGACATTGCGGCGGCTGCGCCTGCCGCATGGCACGCCGGTCATATTGTCAGACACGGTGGGTTTCATCTCCGATCTGCCGACGCATCTGGTTGCCGCTTTCCGGGCGACGCTGGAAGAGGTGGTGGAAGCCGACCTGGTGCTGCATCTGCGCGATATTTCCGATCCTGACACCGCTGCGCAGGCTGAAGATGTCGAACGCATCCTGGCCGATCTTGGTGTCGACGCCGGCGACGGCGACCGCGTCGTCGAAGTCTGGAACAAGATCGACCAGCTCGACGCCGGCAGCCGCGAAAGGCTTTTGGAAACAGGCAATGGGCCGGGCAATTCGCCTGTCGCCATATCGGCGGTCACCGGCGAGGGCCTGGATGCCCTGATGGCCTCGATCGAAGCCCGGGTCTCGGGCGAATTGCGATCGGTCGATCTCACGCTTTCACCGGGTCAACTCCGGCTGCTGGACTGGATCTACCGCAACAGCGAGGTCGTCAGCCGGATCGATAATGACGACGGCGGCGTTTCGCTGTCGCTCAAGGTTACCGAAACGGCGCAAGGCGAGATTTACGGCAGGCTTTCGGGTCGCAAGGCAGGCTAAACAGCGGATTGGTCAGCAGTCTGCTTTTCAATCCGTTTGACCTCCTGCCAAAGCTCTTCCATTTCTGCCAGGCTTGCTTCGCCCAGTGATTTTCCGGCCGTTTCGAGGGCCTGTTCGACCTGATGGAAGCGGCGGCGAAATTTCTCGTTGGTGCCGCCGAGTGCGGCCTCCGGGTCGACCTGCAGGTGTCGCCCGAGATTGACCAGAGCGAAAAGCACGTCGCCGAATTCGCTCTTGACCGAAGCTGGGTCGCCAGCAGCCAGCGCCTCCCGGAATTCGCCGATTTCCTCTTCGATCTTGTCGAGGATAGGAGCAGCCTCGCCCCAGTCGAAGCCGACGCGGGCGGCACGCTCCTGCAATTTCAGCGCTCGGGTCAGCGCCGGCAGTGCCACCGGAACGCCGTCGAGGAAGCCCTTGCCATGGTCTTCCGGGTCGAGCCCGCGCGCAATGCGCGCCTGACGCTTCTCGGCCTTCTCCTGCGCCTTGATCTTCTCCCACATGCCTTTGGCCATGCCGGCGCTGCGGGCCTCGTCGTCGCCGAAAACATGCGGGTGGCGGCGGATCATCTTCTTCGTAATGGCTTCGACGACATCGCCGAAGGCGAACCGCTCTTCTTCCTCGGCCATCCGGGCATGATAGACGACCTGCAGCAGCAGATCGCCGAGTTCTTCGCGCAGATCGTCGAAATCGCCGCGTGCGATGGCGTCAGCCACCTCATAGGCTTCCTCGATCGTGTAGGGCGCGATGGTCTGGAAATTCTGCTCCACGTCCCACGGGCAGCCGGTTACCGGCGCACGCAGGGCGGCCATGATCTCGATCAGTCGCGAAATGTCACGGGATGGCTTCATTGCGGGATGCTACCGCGCCGCCGAGGGGCGAGCCAATGGCAGACAGATCAAGGCCGCCATTGTCCACAGATGCAATTGCTCTGCCTCAATCGAGAACCGAGACGATGGCCTTGGCCAGATCGTCCAGCCCGTTTTCCGGCAGACCGGCGACATTGATGCGGCTGTCGCCGACCATGTAGATGCCGTGCTCGGCGCGCAGGCGCTCCACCTGCGCCTCGGAAAGCCCGAGGCGCGAAAACATGCCGCGGTGGTCGGCGACGAAGTCGAAGCGGTCCGAGTTCGACTGCCGGCGCAACGCCTCGGCAAAGCGGATGCGCAGGTCCAGCATACGCTTGCGCATCTCCTCCAGCTCGTTTTCCCAGTCGGCGCGCAGACGGGGGTCTTCCAGCACGATACGGACGACCGCGGCGCCGTGGTCCGGGGGCATGGAATACATGGTGCGCGCGACCGACAGAAGCTGGCTTGCCGCGACATCGGCCTGGGCGCTGTCCTTCGCCATCAGGATCGCGGCGCCGACGCGGTCGCGGTAGACGGCGAAATTCTTGGAACAGCTCGCCGCGACGATCATTTCAGGAGCTTTCGCCGCCACCGTGCGGACGCCGACGGCGTCAGCCTCGAGACCTTCCCCGAAGCCCTGGTAGGCGATGTCGATGAACGGCATCAGGCCTTTTTCCACGACCAGGTCCGTGACAGCCTGCCACTGGGCAGGCGTGAGGTTCGCGCCGGTCGGATTGTGGCAGCAGCCATGCAGCAGCACTGTATCGCCGGCCTCTGCTTGGCGGAGCGCTGCCATCATCTCCTCGAAGCGCACGGTTCCGGATGCCGGGTCGAAATAGGGATAGTCGCGCGTCTCCAGTCCGGCGCCGCGCATGATCGGCATATGGTTCGGCCAGGTCGGGTTCGATATCCAGACCTTGGTGTCGGGCCTGGCGCGCTTCAGCAGTTCCGCCGCGAGCCGCAATGCGCCCGAACCGCCCGGCGCCTGCGCGGCGCGGATACGGCTCATATCGGCGGAAGGCCCGAAAACAAGCGCCGCCATGGCGCTGTTGAAGCCGGTGTCGCCGGCGAGGCCGAGATAGGTCTTGGTGTCCTGGGTCTCCAGCAGCCGCTTTTCCGCTTCGCGGACCGCCCGCATCACTGGCGTGCGGCCGGCGCTGTCCTTGTAGACGCCGACGCCGAGATCGACTTTGTCGGTACGCGGATCGGCGCGATAGAGGCCGATGAGAGCGAGGATCTTGTCGGCTGGGGCAGGCTGCAGATGATCGAGCATGAAGCGGTTCCTTTGACGCGGCGGAGTGATACGCAATCTGCGCCCTCATAGCCAGCGCTTTTCCGGTTGTTTCCGCACATGCGGGCGGCTTCGGTGTGGTTGACGACCGATTCAGCAAAGATTGTCCTGCGAGCCTGCCCGCACGGAGAACGTCTTCCCAAAGATCGCCCGAAAATAGCAATCGACAAAGTCTAGTGAATTTATAGACTATTCCTGATTGGAGGACGACAATGGCTTTGAGACAGATTGAGGCGTCGATGCGTAAGACCGCGATGAGTTCCAGCAGGACAGCTTCCGTCGCGCGGCCCGGAACGGCGGGAGCATATGCCTTCTTCGCGTTGTCGTTCTGTTTCGCGGCCGCCCTTGTGTTCGGGCTGATCCCGTAGCCCTTCTCCCCTCACATCTTCCCATAGGAGACAATCCGGCAGCCTTACTTCAAACGAAGGAGAGATCCGATGAATATCGAGTTCACTTTCGTGCCTGGTATCGATGCAAGAAGATTTTCAACAACCAATCACGGCTCGCCGATTGGCGGTAAAGGGTTGTCGGCGGCCGCTGTAGCGCTGGTGGAGTCGCTCGGTTTCAACGGCTTCGTGGCCGACGAAACGGCCGGCGCTCCGACAGACGCCAGCGGGCGGGATGAAGCGCTGTTTGCCGGCGGGCAGCTCAGTGTTTTCCTGACGCATCGGGTGAGTCGATTGTCGCCGATGCTGGCGGCGCGTGAGCTTGGCCTCATGCAAGCAAAATCCGGTGGTCGGCTCGGTCTGCGTCTGTTGCCCGATTTCTCGGGGGAGGCGAATGGCGAAGACCGTCCCCGTTCCGGTCACGCGGCGTCCTGGCGGCAGGCGGATGAATACGCGACGCTGCTGAAGCGCCTGTGGGCCAACGAGCGTCCGTTCGATCACGAAGGGCTTTTCTACAGCCTGCGCGGCGCGTTGGTTCCCAGTAAGGCATCGCACGCCTTGCCGATACGGATGAAGGCGCTTTCGGGTACGGCGCTGAAAGTGGCCGCCCGCCACGCCGATACGATCGAGCTTTCCGCCGGTTCGCCGCAGGATGTCAGGGTTCTGGTGGCGCGGGCCCGCGCCACGGCGGCGGAATTCGGACGGCAGCACAAGATGCGGTTCGCTTTGCCCCTGCAATTGCCTGATCGTCTCATCGGAGCCGTGTCGGTTGCGGATGCGGTGCGGTTGCCGGATTTCTCGGCGCGCAGCGCGCAGCTTCTGATGGACTATATCCAGTCGGGCGTGAGCGAATTCATGGTCCACGGCACAGACGATGTCGTCGGCCTCGAAGCCTTCTGCGACAAGATCGCTCCGATGGTTCGCAATTCCGCGGCGCGAGTCCAGGACCGCACCTGGCCGTCGGCGGGCTCCCGGCCCTTCGGCGATCAGGGCTCGATGCTCTTCTGAGCCGGGACGCAAGAAGCTCGCTTCGCCGCCCGGCTTGCTCGCATTCCAGTAGTCCGACCGAAATCCGGAGCTCTTTTTCGACATTCTGGCGACGGCTGCCTATGATCGTTCATGGGCGGCCGTCTTTGCTGCGGGAACGCGGACAAGCCATTCCCATCGGAATAATCCGGGATGCATATCGGTCCATTTCCTGAGCCTCTTAGAATCATCGTTCCATATAGTCGATGCGATTTTTTCTTGTTTTACCGGCATTCTCGTGGCAAGAAAGGCCACGTCAGCAAAACTGTTCCATATTATGGAATTATGTGCCAGATTGGGAGGAAGGGTCGTTCCGTATGGATCGATCGCTGATCGGGCGCCGAGAATAAGCTGAACTGCTGGGAGGAGAGCTTGAGCACCACTGCTGCGGGAGAAGAGACTCTCACGATCGAAACCATCTCCGAGGTCGTCGATGCGCGGCCCGGATCGCGTTGGATGCAGCCGGTCGAGATCATCGCCGCCATACTTCTTGTCGGCGTGATCGGCCTGCTGCTGACGGGGGTCTTTTCGCGCTATGTGCTGCAGCTGCCGATCGTGTGGATCGATGAGGCGGCCTCCATCTGCTTCCTCTGGCTGGCCATGCTGGGCTCGGCGATCGCCATCGACCGCAACGAGCATATGCGGCTGACGCTGTTCCTCGGCATGTTTCCGCCGCGTGTGCGCGAATATGTCGACACGCTGGCGCTGCTGATCGTGGCGACGGTGATCGGCGCGTTGATCTTGCCTGCCATCGAATATGTCGAGGAAGAATCCTACGTCACCTCAGCTGCCCTCAACATTCCGATGAGCTACCGCGAATCGGCGATCATCGCGGGTTTCGTGCTGATGCTGCTGCTGGCGGTCGGCCATGCGGTTCGCCGGTCCAGCCTGAAGAACCTTATTCTGGCCGCCCTGACCATTGCCGCTCTCGGCATTGTGGGCTGGCTGCTGTCGCCGGCGTTCCTGAACCTTGGCTACGTCAACATCGCTATATTCCTGGTCGGCGTCGTCGCCCTTTGCCTGCTTCTGGGCGTTCCCATCGCTTTCTGCTTCGGTCTCGGCACCATCGCCTTCATCGCCTTCTCGACCTATGTGCCGCTGATCGTGCTGGTCGGGCGCATCGACGAGGGCATGTCCAGCCTGATCCTTTTGTCGGTTCCGATCTTCGTGCTGCTCGGCTGCGTCCTCGACGCGACCGGCATGGGCAAGGCCATCGTCGAGTTCCTGGCCTCGCTGATCGGCCATGTGCGGGCAGGCATGTCCTACGTGCTTCTCGGCTCCATGTTCCTGGTCTCGGGCATTTCCGGCTCCAAGGTGTCCGACATGGCGACCGTTGCGCCGGCGCTGTTTCCGGAGATGAAGCGCCGCGGCCACAAGCCCAACGAGATGATCGCGCTGCTGGCGACAGGCGCGGCCATGGCCGACACGGTTCCGCCCTCCATCGTTCTGATCGTGCTCGGCTCTGTGGCCGGCGTCTCCATCGCGGCGCTGTTCACCAGCGGCTTCGTCATCGCCATGGTGCTGCTGCTTATGCTGGTGGCGCTCGCCCGCTGGAAGGCCGGCCACGAGAAGATGGATGGCGTCAAGCGCGCGCCGTTCTCCGTCATCCGTACGACGCTGCTGATTGCAGCGCCCGCGCTCGTGCTGCCGTTCCTCATCCGCTCCGTCGTCGGCGGCGGCATCGCCACGGCGACCGAGGTTTCGACCATCGCGGTCGTCTATGCGATGATCATCGGCATCGTGCTCTACGGCGGCATCAGCCTGAAGAAATTCTATTCCATGCTGGTCGAGACGGCGGCGCTGTCGGGTGCGATCCTGCTCATCCTCGGCACGGCGTCGGCCATGGCCTGGGCGCTGACGCAGACCGGCTTCGCCAACCAGCTCGCCACCTACATGACCGGCCTGCCGGGCGGCTGGTTCACCTTCATGCTGGTGTCCATCGTCATCTTCATGCTGCTCGGCTGCGTGCTCGAGGGACTGCCGGCGATCGTGCTGATGGCGCCGATCATGTTCCCGATCGCCCAGCGCATGGGCATCAACGAAATCCACTATTCCATGGTGGTGGTGACGGCGATGAACATCGGCCTGATGACGCCGCCCATCGGCATCGGCTTCTACATCGCCTGCAAGATCGGCGGCGTCTCGCCCGACGAGGCTGTCGGCGCGATCTGGCCGTATCTCGCGGCACTGGTCGTCGGCCTTCTCGTCATTGCCGCCGTACCTGCGCTTTCCATCGCATACCTTTGAATTGCAATATAAAAACCTCAGGAGGAAATGACATGAAAATTACGCGACGCAGTCTGGTTCTGGGGGCTGCCGCCACCGTGCCGCTGGTTTCGACGATCCGCTATGCGGGGGCGCAGACCGCCGAGTTCAATTACAAGTTCGCCAACAACCTGGCTGTCAGCCACCCGCTCAACATCCGGGCGCAGGAAGCGGTCAAGAAAATCCAGGAAGAGACCAGCGGCCGCGTCGCGATCCAGATATTCCCGAGCAGCCAGCTCGGCGCCGACACCGACATGCTGAGCCAGATCCGTTCCGGTGGCGTTGAGTTCTTCACCCTTTCGCCGCTCATCCTGTCGACGCTGGTCAAGAACGCGTCGATTAGCGGCATCGGCTTCGCCTTCCCGGACTACAAGTCCGTGTGGGCGGCGATGGACGGCGATCTCGGCAAGTATGTGCGCGGCGAAATCGAGAAGTCGAACCTCGTCGTGCTCGACAAGATCTGGGACAACGGTTTCCGCCAGATCACCAGCTCGGTCGGTCCGATCGAGAAGGCCGACGACCTGAAGGGCTTCAAGATCCGCGTGCCGGTCAGCCCGCTGTGGACCTCGATGTTCTCGGCGTTCGAATCGGCGCCGGCGTCGATCAACTTCGCCGAGGTCTATTCCGCCCTGCAGACCAAGATTGTCGACGGCCAGGAAAACCCGCTGGCGATCATCTCGACCTCGAAGCTCTACGAAGTGCAGCAGTTCTGCTCGATGACCAACCACATGTGGGACGGTTTCTGGTTCCTGGCCAACAAGCGCGCTTGGGAGCGGATGCCGGAAGATGTGCGCGGGATCGTCGCCAAGAACATCAACGAGGCCGGCGTGAACCAGCGCGCCGACGTCGAGAAGCTGAATTCGACGACGCAGGAAGATCTGGCTGCCAAGGGCATGAAAATCAACGCGACCGATCCGGCCTCCTTCCGCGACAAGCTCAAGGAAAAGGGCTTTTACGCCGAATGGAAAGGCAAGTTCGGCGACGAGGCCTGGGGCATTCTCGAAAAGGCCGTCGGCACCAGCCTCGGCTGATTTCAACCGGCGCGGCGGGCGTTCAGCGTCCGCCGCAGCCTTCGCATTCCGGGTAAGCATTTTGGTCGATCGTCTCGCAGGCAAGACAGCGATTGTGTTTGGTGCAGGCTCGTCGGGTCCCGGATGGGGCAACGGCAAGGCTGCGGCCGTCGCCTATGCGCGTGAGGGCGCCAGGGTCGCCTGCATCGACCTCGATCAGGCGGCAGCCGAGGAAACGGCTGGCATCATCGCAGGCGAGGGCAATGAGGCGATCGCTGTTGCGGCGAACGTCACCGATCAGGCGTCGATCGACAAGGCGGTGCAAACCACCATCGAGCGGTTCGGCGCCATCGACATCCTGCACAACAATGTCGGCGTCACCCATATGGGCGGTCCGGTCGAGCTGGAGGAGAAAGCCTTCCAGGCGGCGCTCGATTTGAATATCGGCCCGGTCTACCGTACGTCGAAGGCGGTGATCCCTCACATGCTGGCGAAGGGCAGGGGCGTCATCGTCAACATCTCCTCGCTGGCCGCGATTCGCTATGTCGGCTATCCGTATTTCGCCTACTACGCGACCAAGGCGGCGGTGAACCAGGCGACCGTGGCGCTCGCCATGCAGTATGCGCGCCAGGGCATCCGCGCCAATTGCATCATGCCGGGGCTGATCGATACCCCGCTGATCTACAAGCAGATTTCCTCGCAATACGGCTCGGTCGAAGAGATGGTCGCCGCGCGCAACGCCATGGTGCCGGTCGGCCATATGGGCACGGCCTGGGACATCGCGGCAGCCGCCGTGTTCCTGGCGTCGGACGAAGCGCGGTTCATCACCGGCGTGTGCCTGCCTGTCGACGGCGGGCAGAGCTGCGCCGTGTCGGAGTTCGGCTGAGCCATGAACATCTCGCAGCCGCTCCGCGACATGACCGGTTCGCAAAGCGTCGACAGGGCGCTGGCGCTGCTGTCCATCGTCGGCCGCCATGCCGACCGGGGTGCTTCGCTGTCCGAGCTCGTCGCCGAAACGGAGCTCAACAAGCCGACCGCGCGGCGGCTACTGCTCGCCCTGATGCGGGCCGGTCTGATCGAACAGGATGAGGCGAGCCGTCTCTATTTCCTCGGCGAGGAAACCTTCGTTCTCGGCAGCCTTGCCTCGCGGCGCTACGGCTTGCTGCAACTCGCCATGGAAAGCCTTCAGCGCCTGTCGAGACGGACGGAGGACTCGTCCTTCCTGTCGGTGCCGCGCGGCACCAGTTCCGTGTGCTTGTACCGCGAGGAGGGGACTTATCCCGTCCGCACCCATGCGTTGCAGGCCGGCTTCGAGCATCCGCTCGGCGTCGGCGCAGGTTCCCTCGCCATGCTTTCGGCGCTGCCGGACGACGAAGTCGAGACGATCCTGCAGGCCAATGAACGCGTGCTCGCCGACCGCTACCCGATGTTGGCCGCGGACCGCATCCGTCAGGATGTCGCCGCCACGCGCGCCAATGGGTACTCGCTCAATCCCGGGCTGATCTATGCCAATTCCTGGGGGATCGGCGTCGCGATCCGGAATGCCGAAGGCCGGCCCGTCGGGGCGCTTTCGGTTGCGGCGATCGACGACCGGCTGCAGCCGGCGCGGCAGATGGAAATCGCCGGCTATCTCCGCGACGAAGCCCGGCGCGTCGAAGACAAGCTCGGACAGATGTTCGGCACACGCAACAACGCCGGCCCTCGCGGCAACGGCAAACACACCAACAGGAGACCGTAATCCATGAGCAGGGCGCAGATCGTCGGCTGGGCGCATTCGCCATTCGGCAAGCTGGACTACGAGAACACCGAGCAGCTCATGGCGGCAGTGGCGATGCCGGCGCTGGAGCATGCCGGCGTCCAGGCCGCGGATGTCGACGGCATTTTCGTCGGCGTCATGAACAACGGTTTCCAGAAGCAGGATTTCCAGGGTGCGCTCGTCGCCATGTCGAACGACGAACTGAAGCATGTTCCGGCGGTGCGCATGGAAAATGCCTGCGCCACCGGCTCGGCGGCGATCTATGCGGCGATGGATTTCATCGAAGCCGGTCGCGGCCGTGTCGCGCTGGTGGTCGGCGCGGAAAAGATGACGGCCATCCCGACCGCGGATGTCGGCGACATTCTGCTCGGCGCCAGCTACCGGGCCGAGGAAGCGGAAATCGACGCGGGCTTCGCGGGCCTGTTCGGCCGCATCGCCCAGACCTATTTCCAGAAATACGGCGATCGCTCCGAAGAACTCGCGATGATCGCCGCCAAGAACCACTCGAATGGCCTCGCCAATCCTTACGCCCATATGCGCAAGGATTTCGGCTTCGATTTCTGCAACACGATCTCGGACAAGAACCCTTACGTCGCGGCTCCCCTGCGCCGGACAGACTGCTCGCTCATTTCGGATGGCGCAGCGGCGCTGGTGCTGGCTGACGAAGAGACGGCGAAACAGCTCAACCGCGCCATCGCCTTCCGCAGCCGCGCGCAGGTCAACGACGTGCTGGCGCTGTCGCGGCGCGATGTCACGGCCTTCGAGGGGGCGCGGCAAGCTTGGGCCAAAGCATTGGGAGAATCCGGCCTCTCGCTCGACGATCTTTCGCTGGTCGAGACGCATGACTGCTTCACCATCGCCGAAATGATCGAATACGAGGCCATGGGGCTTGCCGAGCCGGGGCAGGGACACCGCGTGGTGCGCGACGGCACGACGCGCAAGGACGGGCGGCTGCCGGTGAATGTTTCCGGTGGCCTGAAATCCAAAGGCCATCCGATCGGCGCGACCGGCGTTTCCATGCATGTCATGGCCGCCATGCAGCTTGCCGGCGAGGCGGGGGACATGCAGGTGCCAGGCGCCAGCCTGGCGGGTGTGTTCAACATGGGCGGCGCGGCCGTCGCCAACTACGTTTCCCTGCTCGAACGGGTCCGCTGATGGCTAACGATCCGCGCGGCGGCGTAACGCCGAACACCACCCGCGTCATGAACCTGGCGCAGTTCCTGAGCCAGTCGGCGCGCCGCAACCCTGACGAGATCGGCTTCGTCTGGCGTGACAGCCGGTGGACCTGGCGCGAGATGGAGGCGCGCGTCAACGCCTTCGCCGCCGCCCTGCGCGACGACTATGGCGTGGTGAAGGGCGACCGGGTGCTGGTCCAGTCGGCGAACTGCAACCAGATGTTCGAATCCATGTTTGCCTGCTTCCGGCTGGGCGCAGTCTGGGTGCCGGCAAACTATCGCCAGTCGCCGGACGAGGTCGCCTACCTGGCGCAGGCGAGCGGCGCGCGGGGCATGATCTGCGGAGCAGGCTTTGCCGGCCACGCCCGGGAAAGCCGCGAAACCGCGCCTTCGCTGGAGTTCGTCATCGCCATCGGCGAAGCGGATTTCGGACCGGACTACGACAGCCTGGTCGAGCGTCATCTCGGAGAAACCGTTCCGGCCGTCGCCGTCGACCGCGACGATCCCTGCTGGTTCTTCTACACGTCCGGCACCACCGGCCGGCCCAAGGCGGCTGTGCTGACGCATGGGCAGATGGCGTTCGTCGTCACCAACCATCTGTGCGACCTGATGCCGGGAACCACGCATGAGGACGCGTCCATCGTCGTCGCGCCGCTTTCGCACGGGGCGGGGGTGCACCAGCTGGCTCAAGTGGCGCATGGCGTGAAGACGATTCTCCTCCCGACCGACAAGATGGATGTGCCGACCGTCTGGTCGCTGGTCGAAAAGTGGCGGGTGACCAACATCTTCACCGTGCCGACCATCGTCAAGCTGCTGGTCGAGGACGCTTCGGTCGACCGGTTCGACCGGTCCTCCTTGCGCTACATGATCTATGCCGGCGCGCCGATGTACCGGGCAGACCAGAAGCGGGCGCTGGAAAAGCTGGGGCCCGTGCTGGTGCAGTATTTCGGGCTGGGCGAGGTGACCGGCAACATCACCGTGCTGCCGCCGGCGTTCCATTCCTTGGACGATTCGCCTGGCGCGCGCATCGGCTCCTGCGGATTCGAGCGCACCGGCATGGAGGTGCAGATACAGGACGACGAGGGCAAGGAACTTGCACCCGGCGAGACAGGTGAAATCTGCACCGTCGGGCCTGCGGTCTTCGCCGGCTACTATGAGAATCCGGAGGCCAATGCCAAGGCGTTCCGCAACGGCTGGTTCCGCACCGGCGATCTCGGCCACATGGACGAAAACGGCTTCGTCTACATCACCGGCCGGTCGTCGGACATGTACATCTCCGGCGGTTCCAACATCTATCCGCGCGAGATCGAGGAAAAGATCCTCGCCCATCCCGACATCAGCGAGGTGGCGGTGTTGGGCGTCCCCGATCCGATGTGGGGCGAGGTGGGTGTCGCGGTCTGTGTGGCGAGAGCGGGCGCAAGCCCCGATCCAGGGGATATCCAGTCGTGGCTGGAGCCCAAGATCAGCCGCTACAAAATGCCCAAACGCTTCATTTTCTGGTCCGAAATGCCGAAATCGGCCTACGGCAAGATCGCCAAGAAGATGATCCGCGAAGAGCTGGACAGGCGCGGCGAACTCGATCCCTCGGCGCAGAAACTGTCCGCATAGGAGCGACGATGAGCGAGCAACGGAAAGCCGTGGCGATCACCGGCGGCGCATCGGGCATCGGGCTGGATACGGCGCGACTGCTGGCTGAACGGGGATATGATCCGTTCCTGCTGGATTTGCGGGCGGAACAGCTGCGGCAGGCTTGCGCCGAACTCGGCTTGCCGGAAACGAACGGCATCGTCTGCAACGTGGCCGACGAGATGAACGTCGAGGCGGCGATCATGGCCGCCGCAGGCCGCGGCCCGCTTGTCGGACTCGTCAATTGCGCCGGCATCGCCATGGACAAGCCGGCGGTCGAGACCAGCGTCGAGGAATTCCGGCGCATCGTCGACGTCAATCTGACCGGGACCTTCATCGTTTCGCGCGCCGCGGCGCGGCACTGGCTGGCGAACGGGCTGCCGGGCTCGATCGTGAACATAACCTCGGTTTCCGGCCTTTGCGGCAACAAGGGCAGGGTGGCCTATGGCTCTTCGAAAGGCGGCCAGAACCTTCTGACGCTGGTGATGGCCAACGAGCTGGGTTCGCAGGGCATCCGCGTCAACGCGGTGGCGCCGGGTCCGGTCGATACGCCGATGGCGCAGCAGGTGCATACGGAGCAGGTGCGCCAGCAATGGTGCTCAAGGGTGCCGATGCGGCGCTACGGCACGCCGCGCGAGATCGCCAGCGCCATCGCTTTCCTGCTTTCCGACGAAGCGGCCTATGTGAACGGACAGATACTGGCCGTCGACGGCGGGTTCATCCACGCGGGCCTTGCGGCGTAATGGGCCGGTTTGCCCGGACTATCGTCCATCCCGGACCCACTGCGCCCGAACGTTTTGCGGCGGCTCCCTGTCGGGTTGAGAAACGGAAGATCACGCTCAATCCCGGCCAAAGCATGAACGACGTAGCGGCGTCTGCACTGAAAGACATTGGATATTCAGGCGGTTACATCCGTATCCGCAATGCACGCGTCAACCCGCTGCGCTATGTGATACCGGCTGCGTCGCCCGATGGCGCTCATGCCGCGTGGTACAGCGACACCTATGCCCCCGATGGCGTGGCCGTCATCGAAGACGCCGGCCTTGTGGTCGGCCAGCGCGACGGCGCGCCCTTCTTCCATTGCCACGGCATCTGGCGCACCGCGGACGGTCAGCGTCGCATGGGCCATCTTCTGCCGCTGGAAAGCCAGCTTGCCGAGCCCGCGGAGGTGGAAGCCTGGGGCATATCGGGCGCCGTGTTCGACGTGCGGGACGATCCGGAGACCAATTTTCGTTTGTTCATGCCGGTGCCGATGCAAGGCGGGACGATATCTGGTGTACGCGGTTTTATCTGCCGTGTCCGCCCGAACGAGGAGATCGGCGAGGTCATCGAGACGCTATGCCGCCGGCACAATTTGAGAAACGCCACGGTTCATGGCGTCGGCAGCGTGGTCGGGGCGGTTTTCGAGGATGCGCCCGAGGTCACGTCCTTCGCGACGGAAGTGCTGATTACGCGAGGTGAGGTCCGCGACGGGCAATGCCGCCTGCGCATTGCCATCGTCGATATCGATGGCGCGATCGCCGAGGGCACGCTCTCGCCGGCCGCCAACCCGGTTTGCGTGACCTTCGAGATTGTCGTGCACGAAACCTGACCGTTTCAGGACTTTTTCAGCATGCCTATCGGATTCCTGCCTGAAGGAAGGCCAGAGTCCGGCAGCCTGCTTCCATCGCCAGCCACCCGATCCGCACCCTAACAAATGCGTGACCGGCTGATCGATTGCGCTTGTGCAGGCATCGGTCGGTGAATATATAGGCCCAAATTTTTAGGGCTGTCTGGTGAGTCGAATGAACGATATCGTTACTGCCGATTACGTGCCGTCCGAAGATGAGCCTTTCATGAACGAACGGCAAAAGTCTTACTTCCGCCAGAAGCTGGTGACCTGGAAGAACGACATTCTCCGCGAAGCGCGCGAAACCCTCGAAATCCTGCAGCAGGAAAACGCCAATCATCCCGATCTCGCCGACCGGGCTTCTTCCGAGACCGACCGGGCGATCGAACTTCGGGCCCGCGACCGGCAGCGCAAGCTGATCTCCAAGATCGACGCGGCGCTTCAGCGCATTGACGAGGGCACCTACGGCTATTGCGAGGAGACGGGCGAACCGATCGCCTTGAAGCGGCTCGACGCCCGCCCGATTGCCACGCTCTCCATCGAAGCGCAGGAACGCCACGAGCGGCGCGAGAAAGTCTATCGCGACGACTGATCGGGGGTGACGTCTTCGAGCGAGATTGCGGGCCGGCATTGACCGGCCATTTTTTTGTCCGCTACTTTTTGTGGGTGGAAAGCTCGCCGAGCAGTTTGGTCATTTCGTCGTCCAGGGACGGAAGGTTGCGTGCAGCCGGTCGTGAAGCGGGCGGTTCGTCGTCCAGCGTCATTTCGAGTTCCTGCATCAAGGCTTCGTCGATGGGATCGTCCTTCGCCGTCTGCTGCGGTTTTGCGGGACTGGACGGCGTTGCAGCAGGCCGGGGCGCTGCCGGCGCGGAATACGATGGTTGCGGGCGCGGCGCCGCTACAGGTTCGGGAAATTTTACCGCCGGGGGTGGAGTAGCCTGGACCTTGCCTGCCGGAACCGGCTGTTGCTGAGGGCGCGGGCGAGCCGCCGCCGCGGCCTGTCCGCTCTCGCCGGCAGAGGCGGGACGGCGGGCGACAAGCCGGATATCCCGCTCCACGACGACATCGGTCGGGCCGCCGATCAACAGAAGGTGCTCGATATCGTCCCGCCGGACAAGCACCAGACGCCGGTGGCTGTCCACCGCCGTGGCATCCATGACGGCCAGCCGGTTCTTGCGGTTACGCCCGCCGGCGACATAGGTCCCGAACGTCATGCTGCGGATCAGTTTGATTATGACCAGGACGATCGCGAGCAGAACGAGCGCCGCGAAGGTCCACAAAAGCGCGGGTGCATAATCAGGGCCCGCCAAGCCGTCCAGCCATTCGAGCATCGGTTTCCCCCATCCGACATTGAAGTGCGCGACAGTAGCCCTATGCGGGCGGAAGCCGCAAGTTCCTACAAGCTATTGTGAAGCCGAAAGAGAAACGGCCGCCCGCAGCTTTTTCACGGGACATTGCCGCTCGGGTCTTTTCGGGGCTAGGAGAATATGATTCAACCGCTTAAGGCATGCGGCAAATGAATTTCGTGAGCAGGGGCTAATGGCCAAGGAAACGCGCGGCGATTTTTATCCGATGCCGATCGTCGACCAGAGCGCGCGTCCCGGCGTTGTCATGCGGCTGATCATCTTCATTGTCGTGCTGACGGGCGCGGCCGTGATTTTCGGCGTTTTCCGCGAACGTTTCGGCGATCCGTTCCTGCTCGGCATGCTCGGCGTCCTGGCGATGATCGGTGTCGGCTTCCTGTTCGCCACTGCCATCGGCTTTATCCAGATCGCTCCGCGATCCACAGGGGACGAACTTTCCAAGGCTTTCGTCGATTCGATGTCGCAGGGCCTGCTGGTCACCGACAACAAGGGTCGTGTCATATATGCCAACCGATCCTACGCGGAGATGACAGGAGCGACATCGGCGGCGGATCTGAAGACGGTGGAAGGGCTGCTTTCGGACGTGCCGGAAGCTTCGGCAACGATCTTCCGGCTGGCGTCCGGTTTGCGCGACGGTCAGGCTGGCGACGGCGAGTTTCGCCTGACGCAATCGATCCGGCCCGGAGCCGAGGCCGGTGCCCGTTGGTACCGGACCTCGGCGCGAACGTTCAGCGTCCCGGGTCAGCGGCAGCCGCTGCTTGCCTGGCAGCTCTCCGACATCTCGCGCGAGCGGGCGGAGCAGGAGCGTTTCTTTCTCGACCTGCAGGAGGCTATCGACCACCTCGACCATGCGCCGGCGGGCTTCTTCTCGGCCGATCAGGAAGGCCGCGTCACCTATGTCAACGCAACATTGGCGGAATGGCTGGGCATCGATCTGACGAGCTTCACGCCCGGCGCCGTCACGCTGCCGGAAATCGTCGCCGGCGACGGCATGGCGCTGATCCGGTCGGTGAAGGCCGATCCGGGCACGACGCGCAACGCCGTCATCGATCTTGACCTCACGACCATGCAGGGCGAGGCGTTGCCGGTGCGCTTCATGCACCGGGTCACGGCAAGCCGCGACGGTCTCCACGGCCCGACCAGGACCATCGTCCTCAACCGCACGCAGGGCGAGGACGCTTCCGCTGAACTCAGGGCTTCGGAGGTCCGGTTCACGCGCTTCTTCAACTCGACCCCGATGGCCATCGCGGCGGTCGACCAGAGCGGGCGCATCCTGCGCACCAATGCTCCGTTCCTGTCGCTGTTCTCGACAGTCGTGGACCGGGATGCCCTCGACCAGCGGGTCCGGCTCGATACGGTCATCCACGAACGCGACCGCGCGGCCTTCGGCGCGGCTCTCGAAAAAGCAAGGCAACGCCAGGCCGATATCGCTCCGATCGACACCGTCCTGCCCGACAATGAAGAGCGCCACATCCGCTTCTACGTGAACGCAGTGGCGGATGGCGCCGGCGATGACGCCGAGGAGGCGGCCATCGTCTACGCCGTCGAAACGACGGAGCAGAAAGCACTCGAAAGCCAGATGGCGCAAAGCCAGAAGATGCAGGCGGTGGGGCAACTCGCCGGCGGCATCGCCCACGATTTCAACAATGTGCTGACCGCCATCATCATGGCGTCCGATCTTCTGCTGACGAACCATCGGCCGTCCGATCCGTCCTTCCCGGACATCATGAACATCAAGCAGAACGCCAACCGCGCGGCATCGCTGGTGCGCCAGTTGCTGGCTTTCTCGCGCAAGCAGACGCTGCGTCCGGAGGTGCTCAACCTGACCGACGTGCTGGCCGATCTGCGGATGCTGCTGGCGCGGCTGGTCGGCAATGACATCAAGCTCAAGATCGAGCACGGACGCGACCTGTGGCCGGTCCGGGTGGATATCGGCCAGTTCGAACAGGTCATCGTCAATCTTGTCGTCAACGCCCGCGACGCGATGCCGGCTGGCGGCGACCTTACCGTGCGCACCCGAAACCTGACGCTGGAGGAAAGCAAGGCTCTTCCGTACCGCGAACTGGTGCCGGCGGATTTCGTGCTCGTCGAGGTTGAGGATACCGGCAGCGGCATCGCACCGGAGGTTTTGAAAAAGATATTCGAGCCGTTCTTCACCACCAAGGAAGTCGGCAAGGGCACGGGTCTCGGCCTTTCGATGGTTTACGGTATCATCAAACAGACCGGCGGCTTCATCTTCTGCGATTCCGAACAGGGCACGGGCACGGTGTTCCGCATCTTCCTGCCGCGTCATGCGGCGGAAGCCGGGAAGGCCGGCGAAGCGGATACCAAGGCCGCGCAGAATGGAACGCAGCAGCCGACGGCGGTTGCCAAGCCTGCCGAAGCCGCCAAGGACCTGTCCGGCTCGGCAACCGTGCTTCTGGTCGAGGACGAGGATGCAGTGCGCATGGGAGGCATGCGGGCGCTGATCTCGCGCGGCTACACCGTCCACGAGGCCTCCTCCGGGGTCGAGGCGCTGGAAGTGTTCGACAGCCTGGAAGGAAAGGTCGACATCGTCGTTTCCGATGTCGTGATGCCTGAAATGGACGGGCCGACCTTGCTCGGCGAATTGCGCAAGCGCCAGCCCGACGTGAAATTTGTCTTCGTTTCCGGTTATGCCGAGGATGCCTTCGCCAAGAACCTGCCGGCGGATGCGCAATTCGGCTTCCTGCCTAAACCGTTTTCGCTCAAGCAGTTGGCAACGGTCGTGAAAGACGTTCTGGAAAGCTGACCCCGGCGCGGTTCGGCTGGCCGGAATTGTCCTAGCGCGCGGCCGGCACCTGCCGCTTCGTGCAGGTCGAAGCGGTGAAAGCGCCGTCGCTCTGGCGCATGATGATATCGAAGGACGCGTTGTCCTCGCCGTCTGCGGTGATCTGGGTCAGCGACACACTGTTGCCGCCCGAGGTGAAGCCGCCCAGAGGCCCTAGCCACGTGATCTCGCCATTCGGGCTGATCTGGTAGTTGTAGCCTTGCCCGCCGGCGCCGAAATAGGCGGGGCCGCTGTAGACGTTGCCCTTGATGTGGATGTCGCCGAGGGTGAAAAATGCGCCGAGGAGATAGACTTCGCAACGATAGGATCCGTCCGGCAGCGTGCCGTCGGCAATGCCGGCCCTGGCCGGTCCGGCAGCGGCTGCCGCGGCGATGGCGAGTGCCAAAAGCGTTCGGATTTCCATGGTCCCTTCAGCGGTGTTTCCCCATAACCTTTCTATCCGGGATCGACGAACTGCGCATCCCGTTTGCGATGTTGTGTTGCCAAAAGGTGGGTCCGCAAATTCCTGACCCTGTCAGCCAACTATATTACGCGATGTAAGACTGCGTGATATTCTTCTCGTGGGCCTTGTGAGTCGCCCGCTTTTCCGAGTCTGGTTTGGGGCAGATCGAGGGGGAAGCATCGCAGCGCAGGCAAGTTCCGCGCAAGCGATCGTTCATACCGTCCTTCCACGATTTCAGCGTCGGTAAGCGCGTTGGGCAAGGACGGGGAACAATCCGCATGGAACGCTTTGTCGAGGACTATCAGAAGCGACGACTCACCGAGCGCTTCGATATTCTGACCGCCATCAACATTCTGAGGTCGCAGGGCTACGAGGACGACGAGTTGATCCGTGAGATCATACGCGTCTTCTATGTCGACCTGGATACGTATAACGACATCGTCAAATCGGCGGCATGACGGGCTGGGACGTAGCGACAGCGGTCAGATGCCGCCGTACCAGTCATAACCATTGTCTTCCCAATAGCCGCCACGGCCGCCGCCAATATTAGCAAACCCTGAAACAAGCTCGATCTTGTGGACGTATTTCGGCTGTTTGTAGCCGAGCTGACGCTCGACCCGCACGCGCAGCGGCGCGCCGTTTTCGACCGGCAACGGCTTGCCGTTGCAGCCATAGGCCAGGATGGTTTGCGGGTGGCGCGCATCGATCAGGTCGATGGTGCCGTAATATTTGATGTCGCCGGAAAGACCGCGGTCGATCGTATCCAGGCAGTGGAACATGACATAGCGCGCTTCCGGCTTGACCACTGCCTGGTCGAGCACGAGCGACAGCGGCGTGCCGGTCCATTTGGCGATGCAGCTCCAGCCCTCGACGCAGTCGTGGCGGGTGATCTGGGTGCGGCTCGGCATGGTCATCAACTGGTCGCGGCTGAGCGACAACGGCTTCTCGACCAGCCCGGAAACCTCCAGCCGCCAGTCGGCGAAGTCATTCGCCAGCAAGGCCTTGTAGGTCTCGTCGTCCGGCGCGGTCACGCCGTTCGGCCGCATCGGCTGGCGGATATCGCTTTCGGAGAATTCAGGCGCCAGCGTCTCCGCTCCGGTCAGCAGCCGCTGGGCGCGCCAGGTCAGGTCGTTGGCGCCTTCCAGGAAGCTGCGAAGACCCTTGCCGACACTGAGCTGGCTGTCGAAGGCATCGCAGCCGGCAAGCATCATGCCGGAAGCGCCGATACCGGCCGAGGTGAGGAACTTGCGGCGGCTGATCTCGAATTTCGCCATGTCACGCGTTCCTCTCGGTATCTTCGCCATGGGTCAGCGGATCGGTCCGATACCAGCCGGTGACGATCGAGCGCAGCTCGTTGATCGGGCCGGCGGCCAGGATCATCAGCATGTGGACGATGAAGAACAGCACCAGCAGGACCATGACGGTGAAGTGGATGGTCCGCGCGGTCTGCCGTCCGCCGAAAACCTCGTTGAGGAAGGGCAGGGCGGCGTTCATGGATGGCGACATCGCGAAGCCGGTCAGGATCATCAGCGGCAAGAGCACGAAAAGCACGCCGCCATAGGCAAGCTTCTGCAGCGTGTTGTATTCGCGCGTGTGATGGAATTTCAGCTTGATATGGTCGACCAGATCGCGCGGCAGGTGGCGCAGATCACGCATCCTGGGCGCCAGATCCCGCCGCAAATGCCCGTTGGCGATACTGGAAACGAGCCAGACCAGCAGTGTGGTTCCAAGCACCCAGGCGAAGAAGAAGTGCACGACGCGCGCCGTGCCGAGATCGTAGTAGGACGGGATTGTCGCCCACGACGGAAAGGCGCGGGCGCGCTCCTGCCCAGCCGGGCCGGAATAGCCCAGGACGCCTGTCGTATCGAACTTCCAGCCGAACAGCCTCGTATATCCGCGCGCGCCCTCGGGCGTATTTTCAGCGCCGATCTGCAGGATGGTGTTGTCGTACTGGAAGCCGGATTCCTTGCCGATATAGAGCTGCGGGCGGGCATTGAATATCTGCAGGCCGGACAGGAGCAGGAAGAACAGCGAGAACGCCCAGATCCAGTGGGTCAGCCGCGTCCATCGCGATTGCCTGTATATCAATGGCCCTTTGCCGCGGACGGTTCGCAAATCCAACGGCGCAGGGGTGACGGCCGAGTCCATCATCTTGTCTCCGGTTGCGCCGGCAGGCGGCCAACGTTCAATTCCTAACCTAGTACGTATCAGGGAGAAGGGATGTTTCCGGCGTTCACGAATTTTTGTGAACGTTCCCTGCTCGAGGCTTCAATCGCCCAGGCTGACGGCGAGGTTGACCGCTGCGGCGACGATGACCGTGTTGAAGAAGAAAGAGACCACCGCATGCAGAAGCACGATGCGGCGCAGTTCCGTGGTGGTGATTTCGGTATCGGACGTCTGGAAGGTCATGCCGATCGTCGCGGCGAAATAGAGGAAATCCCAGCCGTCCGGACGGTCCTTGCCCGGGAATTCCAGACCGCCGACAGGCACCCTCCTGCCGGATTTTCCGCCTTCGTCGTCCACCCAGTAGACATGGGCATAATGCAGCGCGGTCATTGCCTGCAGGGTGAACCAGCCGAGGGGGAGCGATGTCAGCGAGAAAAGCAGGCCGCCGATATTGGGGCTTTCCTTGCTGTTGATGAGTTGGAACAGCGAGACCACCGAGACGCCGATGACGACCAGCGTGACGACGAAGATGATCCACACCGGCTGGTCGGTCGCGCGGGCGTTTTTGCTGAGATAGTCGGCGGTCAAGAGCGGCATCTGCCACAGGACGATGGCGATATAGACGATGAAGAAGGCGTTCGCGCCGATCGAATAGGCCAGCGAGAATTTCAGCAGCAGCGCCAAAACCGTGGCCGCCGCGCCGACGCCTGCCGAAATGGCGAACTGCATATGGCGATGGAGTGGAGCGGCGGCTTTGGACGGCATTGCTTGCCCTCGACTTTCACGGGTCAAGGTGTGGCGGATTTGAGCGCCCGCCGCAAGATACGGTCGAGTTCCGACAGGAAGCGGGAGCGGTCCTGCGGCGAGAAGCCGGCATTGTAGCCCTTGCTCTCGCCGGTCTCGCGCAAATGCTGTTTGAGATCGCGCATCGCCACCGCCATGCCGATGCTTTCCGGCGTGAACGGTCGCCCGGTCGGACCCAGCACATATGCGCCGAGCGCGACCGCGCGGGCGGCAAGCGGAATGTCCGCCGTCACCACCACGTCGTTGGCTTTGGCGTTCTCGACGATCCAGTCGTCGGCTGCGTCCGCGCCCTTGGACACGACGACGTTGCGGATCATCGGATCGCGGGAAGGGCGCAAGCCTCCGTTCGACACGAAGGTGGCCATGACACGGTGCCGCTCCGCCACCCTCACCACCTCGGCTTTGACCGGGCAGGCATCGGCATCGACGAGGATGGAAGGGTCAGGCATGGCAGCCGCCGGCAGTTGACAACGCGAATTGGCCTAGGACGCTGAGGACCGCCGCGCAAGGGGCAGGGCGCAAGCCGGGCAAAAACACGGCCCTTCGCTTGACAAAAGGGGATGCGCGTGCGCTTTTCGCGCCGATTTCGGGCCGGGCCAAGCTGCTTCGGCTCCGCTTAACTTCTGACCGGAATATTCGACCATGCACCGTTACCGCAGCCATACCTGCGCCCAGTTGAGGAAGGCCGATGTCGGCGCTTCCGTCCGCCTGTCGGGATGGGTCCACCGCGTCCGCGACCATGGCGGCCTGCTGTTCATCGACCTTCGCGACCATTACGGCCTGACGCAGATCGTTGTCGATCCGGATTCCCCGGCCTTCAAGATCGCCGAGACGGTGCGCGGCGAGTGGGTCGTGCGCGTCGACGGCGAGGTCAAGGCGCGCACCGCCGAGACCGTCAACAAGAACATGCCGACCGGCGAGATCGAGGTTTACGCGGTCGACATGGAAGTGCTGTCGTCGGCGAAGGAGCTGCCGCTGCCGGTGTTCGGCGAGCCGGACTATCCGGAGGATATCCGCCTGAAATACCGCTTCCTCGACCTGCGCCGCGAGACGCTGCACAGGAACATCGTCCAGCGGACGAAAATCATCGCCGAGATGCGCAAGCGCATGGGCGAGGCCGGCTTCACCGAATTTTCGACGCCGATCCTGACGGCTTCCTCGCCGGAAGGCGCGCGCGACTTCCTGGTGCCGAGCCGCATCCATCCCGGCACATTCTATGCGCTGCCGCAGGCGCCGCAGCAGTACAAGCAGCTGATCATGGTCTCGGGCTTCGACCGCTACTTCCAGATCGCGCCATGCTTCCGCGACGAGGACCCGCGCGCCGACCGCCTGCCGGGCGAATTCTACCAGCTCGACCTCGAAATGAGCTTCGTCGAGCAGGACGACGTGCTGGCCACCATGGAACCCATCATGCGCGGCGTCTTCGAGACGTTCGCCAACGGCAAGCCGGTGACGCAGGAGTTCCGGCGCATTCCCTATGACGTCGCCATGCGCAAATATGGCTCCGACAAGCCGGACCTGCGCAACCCGATCGTCATGGAAAGCGTGTCCGAGCATTTCGCCGGTTCCGGCTTCAAGGTCTTCGCCAACATCCTTGCCAACGACCCCAAGGCGGAAGTCTGGGCCATTCCGGCCAGGACTGGCGGTTCGCGCGCCTTCTGCGACCGCATGAATTCCTGGGCGCAGGGCGAGGGACAGCCGGGCCTCGGCTACATCTTCTGGCGCAAGGAAGGCGACAAGCTCGAAGGCGCCGGCCCGATCGCCAAGAACATCGGCGAGGAACGCACCGAGGCGCTGCGGCAGCAGCTCGGCCTGGAGGACGGCGATGCGGCGTTCTTCGTCGCCGGCGATCCGAAGAAATTCGTCAAATTCGCCGGCGATGCCCGCACCCGCGCCGGCGAGGAGCTGAACCTTGTCGACCGCGACCGCTTCGAGCTGTGCTGGATCGTCGACTTCCCGTTCTACGAGTGGAACGAGGACGAGAAGCGCGTCGATTTCGGCCACAACCCGTTCTCCATGCCGCAGGGCGGCATCGAGGCGCTGAACGGTTCCGATCCGCTGTCGATCAAGGCATTTCAGTACGACATGGTCTGCAACGGCTTCGAGATCGCGTCCGGCGGCATCCGCAACCATCTTCCCGATACGATGGTCAAGGCGTTCGAGATCGTCGGGCTCGACCGCGCCACGGTGGAGGAGCGCTTTGGCGGCCTCTATCGCGCCTTCCAGTACGGCGCGCCGCCGCATGGCGGCATGGCGGCCGGCGTGGACCGCGTGGTGATGCTTCTTCTGGGCGCGAAGAACCTGCGCGAGATCACCATGTTCCCGATGAACCAGCAGGCCTACGACCTGCTGATGAACGCGCCGTCCGAAGCGACGCCGCAGCAGCTTCGCGAACTGTCGTTGCGGGTCGCGGCAGCCAAGAAAGAAGCCTAGCCGCCAGGTAACTTCGAAAGAAAAAGGCTCCCCGAGGGAGCCTTTTTTCGTTTAACTGGTCAGTGCTTCAACTGCCCCTTCGGCTCGTAGCGACCGTCCGATGTCTTGTCGAAGAATTCGCGGATCTGCGGATGCCGGACCGGTTCACCGGATTCGTCCTCCAGCAGGTTCTGCTCCGAGACATAGGCGATGTATTCTGTCTCCGAATTCTCGGCCAGCAAATGGTAGAAAGGCTGGTCCTTGCGGGGGCGCACGTCCGCGGGAATGGACTCGTACCACTCCTCGGTATTGGCGAACTGCGGATCGACATCGAAAATGACGCCCCGAAACGGGAACAGCCGATGGCGAACCACCTGTCCGATGGAGAACTTGGCTGACTTCATCTTACTCACCACTTGAATTTCTTATCTTATTTGGCGCACAGAGGCCTTTAGTTCAATCCCAAAGCGCTTGACGAAGCGGCAATCCACGCGCTAGCGCCGGCTTTGGTTTCGAGCGATTGGGCAATGTCGGACGTTTTCAGTCTCGTACTTCCGTTTTTCGGATTGATCTTCATCGGCTTCGCGGTGGCGAAGTTTGCCCGGCAACCGCTGGAAGCGCTGGGCTGGATGAATATCTTCATCATCTACGTCGCGCTGCCGGCCCTGTTCTTCCAGCTTCTGGCCAAGACCCCGTTCGAGGAGCTGACCGAGTGGGGTTTCATCCTCGGCTCGGCGTTTGCCACGCTCATCGTCTTTTCCACCATGTTCATCGGCTCGATGCTGGTGTCGCGCGGTGAAATCGCCGAGTCGACCATCAAGGGTCTCGCCGCCGCCTACGGCAACATCGGCTATATGGGCCCGGGCCTGGCTCTTCTGGCGTTCGGCGAACAGGCGGCGGTGCCGGTGGCGCTCATCTTCTGCTTCGAGAACGTCATGCACTTCATCGTCGCACCGCTGCTGATGGCGGTGTCCGGCAAGGAACGGACCTCGCTGCCGCGACTGGTGACGGAGGTGCTGCGCAAAATCTTCCTGCATCCCTTCATCATCGCCACCCTTTTCGGAATAGCGGCGGCGTATTTCCGGTTTCAGCCTCCGCAGGCAGTCAATCTGCTGCTGGACTATCTTGCACGCGCCGCGGCGCCCTGCGCCCTGTTCGCCATGGGGGTCACGCTGGCGCTGAGGCCCTTGAAGCGCATCCCGCACGAGATGGCGCCCATCGTCGTCCTCAAGCTGATCTGCCATCCTCTGCTCTGCTACGTAGTTCTGAGCTGGGTCGGCAATTTTTCCGAGACCTGGATGTTTGCCGCGGTGCTGCTTGCGGCGTTGCCATCCGCCACCAACGTCTTCGTCATCGCCCAGCAATACGATGTCTGGGTGCAGCGCGCTTCAGCAAGCGTTCTGATCACGACATGCTTCTCGGTTCTGACCGTGACGGGCCTGCTCTACATGATCCGCGCCGGCCTACTGCCGCCGGACCTGTTCCCGTAGCGATCCGAACAGCGCGGACAGTCCGCTGCCCGGCCGCAGTCCCTCACGCATGAAAAGGGTGCGTAAGGGCGCAAAACCGCCCAACAGGGCAAGTCCGGCGCTGCGCGCCATCTGCGCGGGCAGCATGTCGGAGAGCAGCGAGGCATTCAGGAGATTGACCGCGCCGCTGCGGGCGAGGATGTCGGGGCGGCGCCTGCGGTCATAGGTTGCCAAAATGGCGTCGGCGCCGGGATCGTCTTGGTTTTTCGACACGATTTCAATCAGATCGCTGACGTCCCTGATGCCGAGGTTTAGCCCCTGCGCGCCAATCGGCGGAAACAGATGCGCCGCCTCGCCGACAAGCGCCACGCGGTTCCGGGCAAAACGGTTCGGCGCCGCTGCCGAAAGCGGATAGACCTGCCGGCTCGGCTCGACCGTGACGCGGCCGAGCATCGATTGCATCTGGGCCTCGATGCGCCGGGACAGAACGTTATCGTCCAGCGCGGCCAGTTCGGCGGCTGTTTCGGGCTTGACGACCCAGACGAGGCTCGACCGGTCGCCGGGGAGGGGCACCTGCGTGAACGGGCCAGTCTCGGTATGGAACTCGGTCGAGGTGAAGCCGTGCCCTCGGCTATGCGCAAAATTCAGGACCAGCGCCGCTTGCGGATAGGGACGGTTGGAGACTGAAATGCCCGCCGCTTCGCGGGCCGGCGACATGCGCCCATCCGCCGCGACGGCGAGCGCCGCCGAATGCTCTTCGCCATTAGCGAGGATGGCGCGGACGCGATCCGCTTCGAACGCCCAATGGGAGACGAACGATTTCTCCCAGCGGATGGCGGAGTGGGCTGCCACCGCCTCGACAAGCGTTCCGACAAGCACCGTGTTCGGCATATTGAGGCCGAAACGCTCCTCGTCGATCTCGCTGGCGCGGAAGGTGACGACCGGACTGCGGACGAGCCGCCGCGTGGCATCGACGATGCGCATGATTTGCAGCGGTGCGGCCTGACTTTCCAGACGCTCCAGACCCCCCAGTTTCGCCAGCATGGCGAGAGCGGGGTTCATCAGCGCGGTGGTCCTGCCGTCCGTCCCGGCTGGTTCGGGACCGGCAAGCACGACGGAGAAGCCCGCTTCCGCCAGTCCCAGCGCGGCAATCAGCCCGACTGGGCCGGTGCCTGCCACAAGGATCGTCGCTGAATGGGGCTGCTGCATTGGATATCCGAATAAGCGCCGGCCATCCGGCTTGTCATGGAGCATATAATGCGCAGGCCCTCGACCGATCAACGCGGCGATTTGAACAATGGGCCTTACGTCGATAGTGCCGGGATATCGCTTGTGCGGACAGCCGTGCTGCGATTAGTCTCTGGCAGAATTCGGGGAAAGCGCATGGCTATGGCCGGGACGACCAGAAAGCTCATACGCTCCAGGCGCGACGACACGCCTGCTATCGGCAATCCGCAAGCCGGGTCCGGATGTCATGCCTGTGGCTGAGGTGAAGAAAAAGCCCAAACTTCCCAAGGCGATAGCGGAACGCATTCCGCGTCCGAAGAAAAAGGTGACGTGGCCGCAGGCGCGCGCCTTTTCCGTCCATCTGCTGACGGCGTCCGGCTCCTTCCTTGCCTTCCTGTCGCTGGTGGCGGCGAGCGAGGAGCGGTGGACGGCGATGTTCTGGTGGCTGGGCCTGGCCTTGCTGGTGGACGGCATCGACGGTCCGGTCGCGCGCAAGCTGGAGGTCAAGGAAATCCTGCCGACCTGGTCGGGCGAGCTGCTCGACAATGTCATCGACTACGTGACCTATGTGATGATTCCGGCTTTCGCGCTCTACCAGCGCGGCTTCATGGGCGAGGGACTGTCGTTCCTCTCGGCGGCAATCATCGTGGTGTCGAGCGCCATCTACTATGCCGATACCGGCATGAAGACGAAGGAGAACTTCTTCAAGGGATTCCCGGTCGTCTGGAACATGGTGGTGTTCACCCTGTTCGTCATCGAACCGGGCCAGTGGGTTTCGTTCGCCGTCGTCGTCGTTGCCGGCATCCTCACCTTCGTGCCGGTGAATTTCATTCATCCGGTGCGGGTGGTCCGCCTGCGGCCGATCAATCTCGGCATGACGCTTTTGTGGTGCGCTTTCGGCGGGCTGGCGCTGGCGCAGTCGGCGCTCGCTTCCTTCTACGACCAGATCGGGGTTCTGGGAGAACAGGCCGGCATTTTTACCAAGGTCGGCATAACCGTCACCGGCATCTATCTTTTCTGCATCGGCGGGGTGATGCAGCTGTTTCCCAATCTCGGTGCGAAAAAGGCCTGATCCATGTCCGACGCGATTCTTGTCCACGCCCACGGCGGTCCCGAAGCCATGGTCTATGGGCCTGCCGATGCAGGCAAGCCGGGCAAGGGGCAGATTCTCGTCGAGCACAAGGCGATCGGACTGAATTTCATCGACGTCTATTTCCGCACCGGCCTCTATCCGGCGCCGAACGGCCTGCCTCTCACGCCCGGCGGCGAGGCCGCCGGCGTGGTGCTGGAAGTCGGCGAAGGCGTCGACTGGCTGACGGCGGGCGACCGCATCGCCTACGCGGTCAATGTCGGCGCCTATGCCGAACGGCGGGTCATCGACGCGTCCAAGGCGGTGAAAGTTCCGGACGGGATCGATTTCGAGCAGGCAGCCGCCATGATGCTCAAGGGCATGACGGCGGAATATCTTCTTTTGCGGACCTTCAAGGTCAAGCCGGGCGACACGATCCTCTACCATGCCGCGGCGGGCGGCGTCGGCCTCATCCTCGGCCAGTGGGCAAAGCATCTCGGCGCTACGGTTATCGGCACGGCCAGTTCCGCCGACAAGATCGAGCTGGCCAAGGCGCACGGCTTCGATCACGTCATCAACTACCGGGAACAGGATTTCGTCGCCGAAGTGGCTTCGATCACCGGCGGCCGCAAATGCGACGTCGTCTACGACTCGGTGGGCAAGGACACGTTCGAAGGCTCGCTTGACTGTTTGCGGCCGCTCGGCCTGCTGGCGCTGTTCGGGCAGTCGTCGGGGCCGGTGCCGCCCTTCAACCTCGGCGTATTGGCCCAGAAGGGCTCACTCTACGTCACCAGGCCGACCCTGTTCGTCTATAACGCCCGCCGGGAAGACCTCGAAAAATCCGCGGCCGCGCTGTTCGACGTGGTCCGCAGCGGCGCGGTCAAGATCAAGATCAACCAGCGCTATGCGCTCAGGGACGCCGCCAAGGCTCACGCCGATCTGGAAGGACGCAAGACGACAGGCACGACCATTCTCGTTCCGTGAAGTTGCTGTCGCTCGTACTTTCTTGCCACTTGAGTTTTCGCTGAAATTCTTGAAGCTCTTTCAAAGTGGCTGCTGCTTTGCGGGTTGAGGCTCGCGTGCCTACGATGCCATCGGGAACACAGAACATATCTGGGAACAGATGGGAGGCACTGTGAGTGCACATCACGACGCCGAGACTCTGCTCGAAGTTCGCGGCCTGACCAAGATATTCGGCACGCTCAAAGCCTGCGACAATATCGATCTCAACATCGCCAGGGGCGAGATCCATGCGCTGCTGGGCGAAAATGGCGCCGGCAAATCGACCCTGGTGAAGATGCTGTTCGGCTCGCTCGAACCGTATTCCGGCCAGATTCTTTGGCAGGGACAGCCCGTCGCCATCACCAGCCCGGGCGTCGCCAAGAAGCTCGGCATCGGCATGGTCTTCCAGCATTTCTCGTTGTTCGAGGCGCTGAGCGCGGCTGAGAACATCGCGCTTTCGCTGGATGACGGCGCGCCGATCGGCCAGATCGCCGCCAAGGCGAGGGCGCTTTCCTACAGCTACGGCCTGCCGCTCGACCCGGATTCGCTGGTCGGCGACCTTTCTGTCGGCGAGCGCCAGCGCATCGAGATCATCCGCTGCCTGCTGCAGACGCCCCAATTGATCATTCTCGACGAGCCGACCTCGGTGCTGACGCCGCAGGAGGCGGACAAGCTGTTCGAGACACTGGAGCGGCTGCGCGCCGAGGGCAAATCCATTCTCTACATCTCGCATCGCCTCGAGGAGGTGAAGCGCATCTGCGACCGCGCGACCGTATTGCGGCACGGCAAGGTGGTCGGCCATTGCAATCCGCGCGAGGAGACGGCGGCATCGCTGGCGCGCATGATGGTCGGCAGCGAAGTGAAAAGCGTTGTGCGCGCGCCTCTGGAAGGGATCGCGCAGGCGCAAGCCTTGCTGGAAATCAACGGGCTGAGCCGCAAGCCGGCGACGCCATTTTCCGTTCCGCTGACGAACATCGATCTGGCGGTCAGGGCGGGCGAAGTTATCGGCATCGCCGGCGTGGCCGGCAACGGGCAGGGCGAATTCTTCGAGGCCATTTCGGGCGAGGCAAAGCAGGCGGACGCTGCCGCAGTGCGCATCCGCGGCAAGGATGCCGGCAAGCTCGATATCACCGGCCGCCGGCTTCTGGGCGCGGCCTTCGTGCCGGAAGAACGGCTCGGCCATGGCGCGGCGCCGCGCATGAAGCTGTCGGAAAACCTGCTGCTTTCCCGCCACGCCACCGACGGCAAGGCTTTCGTCGGCAGCGGCGGGGTGACGAAGACTGCTTCGATCTACAACGCCGCGCAGCGCATCGTTCAGGTGATGGACGTGCGCAAGAGCGCGCCCGACCCGGAGGCGGCAGCACTTTCCGGCGGCAATCTGCAGAAATTCATCGTCGGGCGCGAGCTGGACCGCAGCCCGGCCGTCATGGTCGTCAACCAGCCGACCTGGGGTGTCGACGCGGGCGCGGCCGCGCATATCCGCCAGGCGTTGATCGAATTGGCGCGGGCGGGTTCGGCGGTTCTCGTCATCAGCCAGGACCTCGACGAGCTTTTCGAGATATCCGATGCGATCGCCGTCATGCACAATGGCGAGCTTTCCGCGCCGATCCCGATGGCGGAGGCCACTCTGGAGAAGATCGGCCTTTTGATGGGCGGCGCCGAACCCGGCCACGTGCCGCACGAAGGAGAGGCGGCATGATGCGGATCGAACTCATCAAGCGCCCGCAGCGCTCGGCGCTGTTCAGTGTGGTATCTCCCTTCATCGCACTGGGGCTGACCATCGTCGTCGGCGCAATCATGTTCGCGCTGCTCGGCAAGAACCCGGCCATGGCCCTCTACTACTACTTCATCGACCCGCTGCTGGAGGTGTGGTCCTGGCACGAGCTGGCCATCAAGGCGGCGCCGCTGATCCTCATCGGCGTCGGCCTCGCCATCTGTTTCCGCTCCAACAACTGGAACATCGGGGCGGAGGGCCAGCTGATCATCGGCGCGATTGTCGGTTCGATCGTCCCGGTCATGTTCCCCGATTTCCAGACCTGGCTGACGCTGCCGCTGATGCTTTTGATGGGCATAGTCGGCGGTGCCGCCTATGGCGCCATCCCCGCCTTCCTGAAAACGCGCTTCAACACCAACGAGATCCTGACCAGCCTGATGCTTGTCTATGTCGCGCAGCTGGTGCTCGACTGGGTGGTGCGGGGACCGTGGCGCGATCCCAAGGGCTTCAATTTCCCGCAGACGATCCAGTTCAGTCCGGCGGCGACGCTGCCCGAGATCATGCCGATGTCGGGCCGCGCCAACTGGGGTTTCGTGTTCGCCATCGTCGCCGCGCTTCTGCTCTGGTTCATGCTGTCGCGCATGCTCAAGGGCTTCGAGGTCCGGGTGCTCGGGCAAAGTCCGCGGGCAGGGCGCTTTGCCGGCTTCTCTTCGTCGCGGATGGTGTTTTTCGCTTTCCTGATCTCCGGCGGTCTGGCCGGACTGGCCGGCATCTGCGAGGTCTCCGGCGCCATCGGCAAACTGCAGCCGACGATCTCGCCCGGCTACGGCTTCACCGCCATCATTGTGGCCTTCCTCGGCCGCCTGAATCCGCTCGGCATCATCTTCTCCGGGCTGCTTCTCGCGCTCACCTATCTCGGTGGCGAGGCTGCGCAGATATCGCTCGGCGTGTCGGACAAGGTCGTGCGCGCCTTCCAGGGCATATTGCTGTTCTTCGTGCTCGCCGCCGACACCCTCATCCTCTACCGGATCAGGTTCGTGCGGCCGGCGGTCAGGACAGTCGAAACGGCGCCTTCGGTTGCGCCCGTGGAGGTTACTCATGGGAATGCTTGAAGCGATCCTGCTGACGGTCGCGACCGCCTCCACGCCGCTCTTGATCGCGGCGCTCGGCGAACTGGTGGTGGAACGCTCCGGCGTCCTCAATCTCGGCACCGAAGGCATGATGCTGATGGGCGCCGTGACCGGCTTCGGCGTCGCCCTCTCCACCGGCTCGCCATGGCTCGGCGCGCTGGCCGCTGTCCTCGTCGGGGCGCTATTCTCGCTGCTGTTCGGGATACTCGCCCTGTCCTTCGTCACCAACCAGGTCGCGACCGGACTCGCGCTGACCCTGCTCGGCACCGGCTTTTCGGGAATGCTCGGCGTCGGCTTTGTCGGCCAGCCGGGCGTGCGGATGACGAATATCTACATTCCCGGCCTCTCCGACCTGCCGCTGGTGGGGCGGCTGCTGTTCGGGCAGGACCCGCTTTTCTACCTGTCCATCGTGCTGGTCATCGCCGTCTCGTGGTTCCTGTTCCGCACCCGCGCCGGCCTGACCCTGCGCGCCGTCGGCGACAATCACGGCTCGGCGCATGCGCTCGGCATCTCGGTCATCGGCATAAGGTATCTGGCGGTGATGTTCGGCGGCGCCTGCGCCGGTCTTGCCGGTGCGCAGCTTTCGCTGGTCTACACGCCGCAATGGGTGGAGAACATGACCGCCGGGCGCGGCTGGATCGCGCTGGCGCTGGTGGTGTTCGCCTCCTGGCGGCCATGGCGGGTGCTGGCCGGCGCCTATCTGTTCGGCGCGATCACCATCGCGCAGCTGCACATACAGGCGATCAATCTCGGCGATCTGTCGTTCCTGCCGAGTCCGCTTTATGCGCTGGCGGCTGGCGTAAAATCCCTGCCCAGCCAGTTTCTTTCCGCGCTGCCCTATCTGGCCACGGTGCTGGTTCTTGTTCTAATCTCGCGCAACAAGCGGCTCACGATGATGAACACGCCGGCCTCGCTCGGCAGCGCCTTCGTGCCAGACAGGTAAGGGCCGGACAGGTGAGGGATAGCCAAGGATAACAATGAACTCCAGAGAGGTAACACGATGAAGAAAACCATGATCGCCCTGGCCGCCGCGGCCGCCATGGCGTCGCTGACGGTGGGGGCGCAGGCGCAGGAAAAGCTGAAGGCTTGCTGGGTCTATGTCGGGCCGATCGGCGACTTCGGCTATTCCTACCAGCACGACCAGGGCCGCCTGCAGGTCGAGAAGGAACTCGGCGACAAGGTCGAGACCTCCTACCTCGAGAACGTACCTGAGGGGCCCGATTCCGACCGCGCCTTCGAACGCCTTGCCCGCGAAGGCTGCAAGATCGTCTTCGGCACGTCCTTCGGCTTCATGGACTCCATGGTCAAGGTCGCCGCCAAGTTCCCGGACATCAAGTTCGAGCACGCCACCGGCTACAAGAAGTCCGAGAATCTCGCCATCTACAACGCCCGCTTCTACGAAGGCCGCTACATACTCGGCCAGATCGCGGCGAAGGAATCCAAGAAGGGCCTCGCCGGCTACATCGTGTCCTTCCCGATCCCCGAAGTCGTGATGGGCATCAACTCCTTCATGCTCGGCGCGCAGTCCGTCAATCCGGACTTCAAGGTCAAGATCGTCTGGGTCAACTCCTGGTTCGATCCGGGCAAGGAAGCCGACGCCGCCAAGGCCCTATTCGATCAGGGCGCCGATATCATCGTCCAGCACACGGACTCGACCGCCGCCCTGCAGGTTGCGGAAGAGCGCGGGCTGAAAGGCTTCGGCCAGTCGTCCGACATGGCCAAGTTCGCGCCGAAGGCGCAGATGACCGCTATCGTCGACGATTGGGGTCCGTACTATCTCGAGCGCGTCAAGGCCGCCCTCGACGGCAGCTGGAAGACGTCCGACACCTGGGGCGGCATCAAGGACGGCGAGGTCGTGATGGCGCCTTATGCCAACATGTCCGACGAGACCAAGAAGATGGCCGAGGAGACCGAAGCCAAGATCAAGGGCGGCTGGAACCCGTTCACCGGCCCGGTCATGAAGCAGGACGGCTCGGAGTTCCTCAAGGACGGCCAGGTCGCCGACGACGCGACGCTCCTTGGCATGAATTTCTACGTCAAGGGCGTGGACGACAAGCTGCCGCAGTAGGGTTTTCTGCAGGATAGAAAGGGAAGGGCGCCTTCGGGCGCCCTTTTCCATGTCTGCTGCGATTGGCAGGCAGCATTTCAAGACGTGCCACATCTCATCGGATTCATTGCGCCTTTGCCGTATACCCCCACCCCTAGCCCCTCCCCTCAAGGGGGAGGGGGATTTGGCGCGCGGCAGCTTCCCCTGAGGGGAGGGGTTTAGGGGTGGGGATGCAATTTCGAAATAGTGCCGGCATCAAATGGTCTGAGACGCGACGCGCCTTACACCGCCGCCCCATACAAATCGTAAGCGTCGGCGCGGTCGATCTTGACGGTGACGATGTCGCCCGCGCGCAGCGGCCTTCGCGACTGGATGTGCACGGCGCCATCGATTTCCGGCGCGTCGTACTTTGTGCGCCCCTTGGCGGCGTTGCCATGCGCCTCGTCGATGATGACGGGCAGGCGCTTGCCGACCTTCTTCGCCAGCTGAACCGCCGAAATCCTCTGCTGGCGCTGCATGAAGCGGTGCCAGCGCGCTTCCTTGATCTCCTCGGGCACCTGGTCGAGGCCAAGCTCGTTGGAACGGGCGCCGCCCACCGGCTCGTATTTGAAGCAGCCGGCGCGGTCGATCTTCGCTTCGTCCAGCCAGTCGAGCAGTATATCGAAATCCTCGTCCGTCTCGCCGGGGAAGCCGACGATGAAGGTTGAGCGGATGGCGAGGTCGGGGCAGATTTCGCGCCAGGAACGTATGCGGTCGAGCGTCTTTTCGCCATGCGCGGGCCGGCGCATGTTCTTCAGCACCTGCGGTGAGGCGTGCTGGAACGGGATATCCAGATAGGGAAGTATCCTGCCTTCCGCCATCAGCGGGATGACGTCGGCGACATGCGGGTAGGGGTAGACGTAGTGCATCCGCACCCAGACGCCGAGCTTGCCGAGCTCATCGGCGAGGTCGAGGAACTTGGCGCGGACCTCGCGCTCCTGCCAGATGCTGGTCCGGTACTTGATATCGATCCCGTAGGCGCTGGTGTCCTGCGAGATGACGAGGATTTCCTTCACGCCCGCCTTGGCGAGCTTTTCCGCCTCGCGCAGCACATCGGCGGCCGGGCGCGAGACCAGATCGCCGCGCAGCGCCGGGATGATGCAGAAAGTGCAGCGGTTGTTGCAGCCTTCGGAAATCTTCAGATAGGCATAGTGGCGCGGCGTCAGCTTGACGCCCTGCGGCGGAACCAGATCGACAAACGGGTCGTGCTGGGGCGGGGCGGCCTCATGCACCGCGGCCATGACGCTCTCATAGGCCTGCGGCCCGGTGATGG
Organism: uncultured Mesorhizobium sp.; assembly: GCA_965649745.1. GTDB lineage: Bacteria > Pseudomonadota > Alphaproteobacteria > Rhizobiales > Rhizobiaceae > Mesorhizobium. The sequence continues at coordinate 54,585 of CBFGLW010000006.1, forward strand.
CGAGCACGTTGGGGTGCTTCTCGCGGATCAGCTCCGGCGTCGCGCCCATGCAGCCGGTGACGATGACCTTGCCGTTTTCCTTGAGCGCGGTGCCGATGGCGTCCAACGACTCGGCGCGGGCGGAATCGAGAAAGCCGCAGGTGTTGACGACGACGAGGTCGGCGCCGTCATGCTTGCGCGCGATCTCGTAGCCCTCGGCGCGCAGGCTGGTGAGGATGCGCTCGGAATCGACGAGCGCTTTCGGGCATCCGAGGCTGACGAAGCTGACGCGTGGAGCAGTCATTTGAAGAGGTCCGGCCATTGAAACGAGGCGGCGCAGTATCACAGTTCCGGCCGCATGGATACGGCCGGAACCATGAAGACAAGCTTCCGCGAAAGCGCCTTGCTCTGTCCTAGCCGACCGCGTTGTTGACGTGAGGCCAGATCTCGATCCAGCCGCGATAGATCATGTCGAGCGCGACATAGAGGATGATCAGCAGGCCGACATAGGCGATCCAGCGGTAGCGGTGCAGAAGGCGGGCGATGAAGCTGGCGGCGAGGCCCATCAGGGCAATGGACAGAATCAGGCCGATGATCAGCACAGTGAAATGGTCGCGCGCGGCGCCCGCTACGGCCAGCACATTGTCCAGCGACATGGAGACGTCGGCGATGACGATCTGCGTGGCTGCCTGGCGCAGGGTCTTGCGCGGAGCCTTGCCGGCGACGCTGCCGTCGCCTGAATAATCGGTGTTGGACAGGGCTTCGGTGGCTTCATGTTCCTCGGCGTGCGAGGTGCGCAGCTCGCGCCACATCTTCCAGCAGACCCACAGGAGCAGGATGCCGCCGACGAGCAGCAGGCCGAGGATGGCGAGAAGCTGGACGGTGATGGCGGCGAAGAGGATGCGCAGCGCCGTCGCCGCGAGGACACCGATAAGGATGGCTTTCTTGCGCTGCTCGACCGGAAGGCCGGCGGCGGCCAAGCCGATGACGATGGCGTTGTCGCCGGCCAGCACCAGATCGATGGCGATGACCTGCAGGAGGGCCGAGAAACCCGCGGCGGTGAAAATCTCCATCATATGGAAAACCCTCCTTCCCGTGTCTGGATTTGCGTTTCCCGTCGCCTAACGTGCGCACTTCCTCCGCGTCAAGCATTCATCCGGCGCGCAAACAAAAAAGTGGCACGGAAGCGAGCAAAATCCTGGAAACAGCCTGCGGCATTTTTTCATGGGGCCGAAAGCTGCATGGCAATTCTCGGAATTTGGACAAACTCGACTTCGCGACGCTGACCGATGCATCAGGCTGGGGGCGGCAAGCCGTCGATATGGCGGCATGTGAACGGGCTGGCGGAGGGAGTGGGATTCGAACCCACGGAGACATCGCTGCCTCGCCGGTTTTCAAGACCGGTGCCTTAAACCGCTCGGCCATCCCTCCGGACAGCTGCTGTATGCGTGAAGCGCTTCGGCTTTTCAAGGCTTGCGACGGCGAGTTTAAAGCGCTTGCCAGGAAGCCGACAGACACCTTCACGCCTGCCGGTTCGATGCGGCGTGGCCCATGCAGCCCAAACGCGGCAAACACGCCACAATCTCGCCGGTTTCTCGCCGCAATCGATTAATAGCGTGCTAAACAATTCCTGCGCAAAAGGGATTTGGGGTTGAGCGCCGGATTGCCGGGAATAGCTTGCCTCCGCTTGTGTTCGGTGTAGCGGCGTCGGGACTGTAGGGGACAATCGCAACATGCAGGTTTTGGCGCGCCCGCGTCTTCGTCGCGCATCGGCCTTCATTCTCCTTGCCGCGTCGGCTGCGCTGCTGGCCGCCTGTGCGACCCCGCAGCCGAAAGGCATGATCCACAACAAGAGCCGGTCGAAGGAATATTTCGCCGAATCCGAGTATGGCGTGAAAGCCAGTCCGCGTGTCACGAACGCCCGCTACGGCATCAAGCGCGGCGGCGGCCGGGACCAGCTCGGCAAGCCCTACCAGGTGCGGGGCAAGTGGTATTATCCCAAGGAAGACAGGAAGTATTCCAAGGTCGGCTCGGCGTCCTGGTATGGCGACGCCTTTCATGGCCGGCTGACGGCCAATGGCGAAATCTACGACATGACGCATCTGACGGCGGCGCATCCCACCATGCCGCTGCCGAGCTATGCGCGCGTCACCAATATGGCCACCGGCAGCTCGGTGATCGTGCGCGTGAACGACCGCGGTCCCTATCATGACGGTCGCATCATCGACCTTTCCAAGCGCGCCGCCGAAATGCTGGACTATGCCCAGAACGGCACCGCCAGGGTGAAGGTCGACTATGTCGGGCGCGCGCCGCTCGAGGGCCATGACGACCAGTATCTGATGGCGTCCTATCATCCCGGCAACAAGCCTTTGGACCCGTCGGTCGGGTTGCCCAAGGGCGTGATGATCGCGATGAACGGCGCCACTCCGAGCGTTGGGGGCGGCAGGGCAGGGGCCGTTCCATTCCCGGGGCAGCTTTCCGATTCCCGTGGCGAAGCCGCGTTCCAGCCGATATTGTCGGCACAAGCGCCCGCCGCCGGCGAGCTTGTGCTGCCCGATTTCGGGCCCATTGCGCCCGAGCGCCCCGATTTCGGCGAAAGCCGGCCGCCTTTCGCCGTCGCCTCGCTCTCCTATGCGGACGAAAGGGTCAGCAGCGCGGCGCAGGCCTTCGCTGCGATGGACGGGAACGCCCTGTTGTCCTCCGACATCGTCTCGTCGTGGAAACGCGCCAATCCGGGTAATGACCGCGCCGAAAACGCCGGTGAATACGTCGCCGTCGGCACATATGCAGATGCAGCGCAGGCGGATCGCATGGTCGAGGCGCTTTCCAGTGTCGGCAAGGTCGCGGTCGAAAAGTCCGAAACGGACGGTCGTGCCTGGTACTCGGTCAGCCTTCGGCCGGACGGCGGCCGCACCGTCGATGATATGCTCGAGACGGCATGGTCCAGAGGCGCAACCGACGCGCTGGCGGTGCGGGACTGACTGCTTTCCGGAGCGTCCGGCTCTTGCGAGAGCCTTGACGATTGCCCGGCCTGTGACCGGCCTGTTAGATTTCGCCCGGAGACATGGACCGAGACATGAGGCCGGGGAGGGCGACAGTGTCATGATCAACAGCTGCCGCAAGCTCGTCGCGATCCCTCTCCTTGCATTCGTTCTGTGCCTGGCGGGCGTCCTCGGCGCACAGGCGCAGCTCTTCGAGACGAAGGCCACCCATGCCTTCATGATCGATGCGGAGACAGGCGCGGTGCTTTTCTCCAAGGACGCCGATGCAGCGATCCAGCCTGCCTCTCTGGCCAAGCTAATGACAGTGGAAATGGCCTTTGCTGCGATCAAGTCAGGCCGGTTCACGCGCGATACGACCTTTCCGGTCAGTGAACATGCCTGGCGCACCGGCGGCGCGCCGTCAGGCACCTCGACGATGTTCGCGGCGCTCAAATCGTCGGTGCGGCTGGAGGATTTGATCCAGGGCGTGACCGTTCAGGCGGCCAATGACGGTTGCATCGTCATCGCGGAAGGTTTTGCCGGCTCGGAGGAAAACTTCGCCCGACAGATGACCGAACGGGCGCGCGCCATCGGCCTGCGGAAATCGACTTTCGTCAACGCGACCGGCCTGCCGGCTGCCGGCCAGCAGACAACGGTGCGGGAGCTTGCCCTGCTGGCGCTGCATCTGTGGCGGGAGTATCCGGACCTCTATCGCTACTACGCCGGCAGGGAATTCACCTGGAACAAGATATTGCAACGCAACCGCAATCCGCTGCTTTCCGCCGGCATCGGGGCGGACGGCCTCGCGGTCGGCGCCAGCGAGCAGGACGGTTTCGGCATTGTCGGCTCCGCACTGCAGGGCGACCGGCGCGTGATCGTCGCCATGAGCGGATTGGCCGACGACCGCGAGCGAGCCGAGGAAGCCCGCAAGCTTGTCGAATGGGGGCTGCGTTCGTTCGAGAAAACCAGGATATTCGCCGCCGGCGAAACCGTCGGGCAGGCGCAGGTATTCGGCGGCACGAAGTCCGAGGTGGCGCTGAGGGCCGACGGTCCGGTGGACATCTTCCTGCCTGCCGGCAACCGGGACAAGCTGACTGCGCGCATCGTCTATAACGGACCGCTGGCCGCACCGGTGGATGAGGGGCAGCCCGTCGGCTCCCTGCAGGTCACCATCGGCGAGATGCCGAGCCGAGAGTTGCCGCTGTTCGCCGCCGAGACGGTGGAGGTCGGCTCGCTGCCGCGCCGCGCCATGGATGCGGCGAAAGAACTGGCGGTGGGTTGGCTGCGCTGAAGGGCGATGCCAAGGTCGGCGTGGACCTTTCGGCGAGTCAGGGCTAATACGGTCCGGTGAAACTTCAGGGTTCGGCATTGGCGAGCGGTTTTTTCCTCACATTCGAGGGCGGAGAGGGCGCCGGCAAGTCGACGCAGATCCAGCGGCTCGCAGCCAAGCTTCGCGCCAAGAAATACGATGTCGTGGTGACGCGCGAGCCGGGCGGCTCGCCGGGCGCGGAGGCTATCCGGCACGTGCTCCTCTCGGGCGCGGCCGAACCGTTCGGACCGAAGATGGAGGCGCTGCTTTTCGCCGCCGCGCGGTCCGATCATGTCGAACAGGTCATTCGCCCGGCAATCGGGCGGGGCGCGATCGTCCTGTGCGACCGGTTCATGGATTCCTCCAGGGTCTATCAGGGCGTTACAGGCGGTCTCGATGAGGATTTCATGCGGCTTCTGGAGCGCATCGCCGTCAACGGCATGGTGCCCGACCTGACCCTTATCCTCGACCTCGACCCGGAGGAGGGGCTGCGCCGGGCGGCGCTGCGCCGGACCGAAGCCGAACCGGACCGGTTCGAGAAGGAAACGCTCGCCATCCATCAACGGCGGCGCGAAGCCTTCCTGGCCATCGCGCGCGACGAGCCGGAACGCTGCGTCGTCATCGACGCATCCCGCGCGCCGCAAGAGGTGGAGGATGCCGTAACGGACGCCGTATTCGCCATCCTGCAGCACAAGATGGCGGCAGCGAAGAAACAGGCCGCGCCGGCATGATTTTCGAACGCATCGCTCCAGAACAGCACGATACGCTGGACGGCGTCCCCGAACCCTCGGAGAATCCGCGGCTGGTCGGGCAATCGAAGGCCGCCGACATGCTGGCCGGAGCCTATCGTTCCGGAAAGCTGCCCCATGCGATTATTCTGACCGGTCCGCCGGGAATCGGCAAGGCGACGCTTGCCTTCCATCTCGCGCATCACGTCCTCAAGCATCCACGCGCCGATGCTGCGCCCGAACGGCTTGCCGTTCCGGACCCCGCGTCGGGGCTTTTCCGGCAGATTGCCACCGGGGCGCATCCCTCCGTTCTGCATCTGACGCGGCCGCTGAACGACCGGACCAAGGCGTTCAAGACCGTGGTGACCGTGGATGAGATACGCAAGGTCAGCCAGTTCCTGTCGCTGACCTCGCACGACGGCGGCTACCGGGTGGTGATCATCGACCCGGCTGACGACATGAATGTCAATGCTGCCAATGCGTTACTCAAAAATCTTGAGGAGCCGCCTTCAAGAACGCTGTTCATTCTGGTGGTCCATGCGCCGGGCAGCCTGCTGCCGACGATCCGGTCGCGCTGCCAGCTGGTGAGGATGGCGCCACTGGACTCGGCCAGCCTTTTCGAAGTGCTGCAGGATATCGAACCGCCGCCGCCCGAAGACGCGGGCGTGCGCGCCGCGCTGGCCGAGCGGGCAGGCGGCAGCGTCCGCGCCGCGATCCTGCTGACGCAGTATGGCGGGCTGGAGATCGCCTCGGCGCTCGAGCGGCTCGTGATGTCGCGGCGGCCGGACATTGCCGGAGCGCACCGGCTTGCCGAGACGGTGGCGGGCCGCGACCAGGCCATTCCATTCGACATCTTCAACGACCATGCGTTGGAACTTCTGTCGTCGGCGGCAAGCGAGGCCGCGGCATCAGGGAGGCTTGGCCGCGCCAAAACGCTGTCGGACACTTGGCACGAGGCGCGGCAGGCTATAATTGAGACCGAGACCTACAATCTCGACAAGAAGCAGCACGCCCTGGCGATGATCGACCGTTTGAATTCTGCGATGCGAATGTGATGCGCCCGGCGCGGGATGGCGTTCGCCGTTCCGATGCGATATCCACCGCTGCATTCCCATTCAGACATTCATGACGGCATTTCATGTCCCGCGAAAAATTCTACATCACCACCGCCATTTCCTACCCGAACGGCAAGCCGCATATCGGCCACGCCTACGAGCTGATCGCGACCGATGCGCTGGCGCGATTCCAGCGCCTCGACGGCAAGGATGTATTCTTCCTGACCGGTACCGATGAGCATGGCATCAAGATGCTGCAGACGGCCAAGAAGGAAGGCATCTCGGCGCGCGAGCTGGCCGACCGCAACGCGGTCGAGTTCAAGCGCATGGCCAAGGCGCTGAACGCCTCCAACGACGATTTCATCCGCACCACCGAGAACCGCCATTACGAAGCCTCCCAGGCGATCTGGAAGGCGATGGCCGCCAATGGCGACATCTACAAGGGCGGCTATGCCGGCTGGTACTCGGTGCGCGACGAAGCCTATTACGGCGAGGAGGAAACCGAGGTCCGCGCCGACGACGTACGCTATGGGCCGCAGGGAACGCCGGTCGAGTGGGTCGAGGAAGAGAGCTATTTCTTCCGGCTGTCGGCCTATCAGGACCGGCTGCTTGCGCTGTATGAGAGCCAGCCGGATTTCATCGGCCCTTCGGAACGGCGCAACGAGGTCGTCAGCTTCGTCAAATCCGGGCTGAAGGACCTGTCGATCTCGCGCACCACCTTCGACTGGGGCGTGCCGGTGCCGGGCGACGAAAAGCACGTGATGTATGTGTGGGTCGACGCCTTGACCAACTACATCACCGCTGCCGGTTATCCCGATGAAAACGCAGAGAAATGGAAATTCTGGCCTGCCAATGCCCATATCATCGGCAAGGACATTGTGCGCTTCCATGCGGTCTACTGGCCGGCCTTCCTGATGTCCGCCGGGATCGAGCTTCCGAAGCGCGTCTTCGGCCACGGCTTCCTGTTCAACCGCGGCGAGAAGATGTCGAAATCGGTCGGCAACGTCATCGATCCGTTCACGATGGTCGAGCACTACGGCCTCGACCAGGTGCGCTATTTCTTCCTGCGCGAGGTGCCGTTCGGGCAGGACGGCAGCTACAGCCATGAAGCCATCGTCAACCGAACCAACGCCGATCTCGCCAACGATCTCGGCAATCTGGCGCAGCGGTCGCTGTCGATGATCGCCAAGAACTGCGGCGGCGCGGTGCCACAGTGCGGCGAGCTGGCGGAGGCGGATCTGGCTATCCTGGCCCAGGCCGACGCGGCGCTCGCGACGGCGCGCAAGGCGATGGCGGAGCAGGGCATCCATCTGGCGCTGGCAGCAATCTTCGGCGTCGTCGCCGAGGCGAACCGCTATTTCGCCGCGCAGGAGCCGTGGGCGCTGAAGAAGACCGATCCCGCGCGGATGGAAACCGTGCTGTGGACAACGGCCGAGGTGATCCGCCGCGTCGGCATATTGTGCCAGCCCTATATTCCGGGCTCGGCGGCGAAACTGCTCGATACGCTGGCGGTGCCGGAGAGCGAGCGCAGTTTTGCCTATGTCGGGGAAGCGCACGCACTCGTGCCAGGCACGCCGCTCCCGGCGCCGCAGCCAGTGTTCCCGCGCTATGTCGAGCAGGCCGAGGGCAGCGCCTGATGCTGGTCGACAGCCATTGCCATCTCGATTTTCCGGATTTCGCCGGGGAGCAGGCAGCTATCGTCGCCCGCGCCCGCGATGCCGGTGTCGGGCGGATGGTGACGATATCGACGCGTGTCAAACGTTTCCCGCAAGTGCTTGAAGTAGCGTCGTCTTTCGACGATGTCTATTGCTCGATCGGCACCCATCCGCACAATGCCGCCGAGGAGCCGGACGTTCCCGCGAGCACGCTGGTCGAATTGTCCAGCCACCCGAAGGTGGTGGCCATCGGCGAAGCCGGGCTGGACTATCACTACGACCGTGCGCCGCGCGACGTGCAGGCCAAGGTATTCCGCACCCACATCGCAGCGGCGCGCGAAACCGGCCTGCCGCTGGTCATCCATGCGCGCGACGCCGACGACGACATGGCCGCCATACTGGAAGACGAGACAGGGAAGGGGGCTTTCCCCTTCATCCTGCACTGCTTTTCCTCCGGCCGCGGGCTGGCGGAAACCGGTGTGGCGCTGGGCGGATACATATCCTTCTCGGGTATCCTGACGTTCCGCAATTCCGACGAACTGCGCGCCATCGCGGCGACCATTCCGCGTGACCGGCTGCTGGTCGAGACCGACGCGCCATACCTGGCGCCGGTGCCGCATCGCGGCAAGCGCAACGAGCCGGCTTATGTCGCTGATACGGCCAGGGTTCTAGCGGAGACAATCGGTGTCAGTGCCGAGGAGATTGCTGCTATCACCACGGAAAACGTCTTCCGCCTGTTCAGGAAGATGCCGCGTCCGGCAAAAGCGGCCTGAACGTGATGGCGGATACGCTGCGCCTGACGATCCTCGGCTGCGGCTCCTCGCCCGGCACGCCGCGGCTGACCGGCGACTGGGGCAACTGCGATCCCACCAATCCGAAAAACCGCCGTATGCGCTGCGCTGCGCTGGTCGAGCGCATCAAGCCGGACGGACGGCGCACGACGGTCGCCATCGATACCGGGCCGGATTTCCGCGAGCAGATGCTGATGGCGAACGTCACGCATATGGACGGCGTGGTCTACACCCATCCGCATGCCGACCATATCCACGGCATCGACGATCTGCGCAGTTTCGTCCTCACCCAGCGCAAGCTGGTCGATATCTTTGCCGACGAACCGACGCTGCAGCGCCTGCGCGCCGCGTTCGGCTATTGCTTCGAAACGCCGCCCGGCAGTTCCTATCCGCCCATCCTCACGGCGCATACGATCGACCATGCCAGGCCGGTGCGGGTGGAAGGAGAGGGGGGTCCCCTCACCTTCGAGCCGCTGCCGCAGGTCCATGGCGACATCGTTTCCCTCGGCTTCCGGATCGGTTCGCTGGCTTATTGTCCCGATGTCAGCGATTTTCCCGCAGCGACGGCCGAAAAGCTCGGCGGGCTGGACGTGCTGGTGATCGATGCGTTGCAATATCGTCCGCATCCGAGCCATCTGTCCTTGTCGGAAGCGCTGGACTGGATCGGCCGGCTGCAGCCGCGCCGGGCAATCCTGACGCATATGCATATTCCGCTCGACTATGCGACGGTGGCTGCCGAGACGCCGGCGCATGTGGAGCCGGCCTATGACGGTATGATTGTCGAAATCCCTTACAAATCAAACTGATGGACGCAATTCCTGATGGCTGGCAGCATTGAGCGCGTGACGCAGGCCGCGGCGGCTGCCGGGCTCGGGATCGAAATCCGGCGCATGGGTGCCTCGACCCGCACCGCCGAGGACGCCGCGCTGCAATGCGGCTGCGGCGTTGCACAGATCGTCAAGTCGTTGATCTTCCAGGGCGAAGACAGCGGCAAGCTGTTCCTGTTCCTGGTCGCCGGCGACAACCAGCTCGATCTCGGCAAAGCGGCCGTGCTGGCCGGCGAGCCGCTGAAGCGGGCCGATCCGCGCCATATACGCGACCAGACCGGCTTCGCCATCGGCGGCGTTTCGCCAATCGGCCATCTGGCTGCAATTCCGGCGTTCGCCGACGCGACGCTTCTTCGCTTCGATCTGGTCTGGGCCGCGGCCGGCGCGCATGATGCGGTTTTCTCGGCGGAGCCTCGGGCTTTGCTGGCTGCGGCCGGCGCGCGCATTGCCGATCTGGCTGCGCATCCGGCTTGAACAGGCGGCCCGTCCAACACAGGTGGCCGTCTGGCTGGCTGGCTCGCTGCTTGCGGAACGTTTGGAGGATGCAGTGCGTCGATTCGGCAAGCGGACGAAGCATTTGTTTTGCCAGCGCAATCCGGCGCTGCTCCCATATGCATAAGTTCCATAATCTATCTTATGCGACTTTTGTATGGCGCCTGCGAGGCCTGTTGTTTGCGGACGATGCCTGCCCTGACCCATTCAGATCGGCATTTTGCCTTGCCGGCATGATGCAACCTGGGATGCTGCGAATGCTGCCGTGGCGGTTGGCCGCTCTGTGTCTCCGCCCGCTGCGGCCGGCAGATTTGTCACGGCAACACCATTCGTTGTAGCCATTGCCACCGCTGATCCTCAAGGAGATGCATCATGGACCGGTTCACTGGCGGCTGCCTATGCGGCAGCGTTCGAATCGCGGCGACGGGACAGCCGTACCGGGTCGGCCTCTGCCATTGCCTCGACTGCCGCAAGCATCACGGGGCCCTCTTCTATGCAGCCGCGATATTCCCGCAGGATGCCGTTACCGTCGAAGGCGAAACCCGCGACTATGCCGGGCGTCACTTCTGTCCGAAGTGCGGCTCGTCGGTATTCGCCCGCAGCGGCGACGAGATCGAAGTGCATCTGGGAACCTTGGACGCTCCCGACCAGCTGATGCCGACTTATGAGTGCTGGACCGTCCGCCGCGAGTCCTGGCTGCCGCCGTTTCCGCTGTCGAGGCATTACGAACGCGACCGCGACGCCGCAATCGGCAGTTCGGAGGAATAGGTTCAGGAAGGCGGGAGCTGCGTCCGGGGCTGCTTCACGTCAGTCGCCCAGATCCGCTCCGCGCGCCGCCAGACGGCGCATGGACGCGATGCGGCGGCGGCGTATTTCCGTGCGCATAGCGGCCATATGCAGGGCGAAGAAAAGCAGCGTGAAACCGACAGCCATCACCAGCAGCGGCCACAGCAGGCTGGGGTCGATGGTCGGGCCGTCCAGCCGGAACACCGAGGCCGGCTGGTGCAGCGTGTTCCACCAGTCGACCGAGAACTTGATGATGGGAATGTTGACGAAGCCGACGAGGGTGATGACGGCGGCGGCCCAGGCTGCCCTGCCCGCGTCGTCCAGCGCGCGCGTCAGCGCGATGATGCCCAGATACATGAGAAACAACACGAAGACCGAGGTCAGCCGCGCGTCCCACACCCACCATGTGCCCCACATGGGCTTGCCCCATATCGAGCCGGTAATCAGGGCAAGCGCCGTGAACACCGCACCGATCGGCGCTGCCGCCTTGAGCGCCACATCCGCCAGCGGATGGCGCCAGACAAGCGTGCCGAGCGCGGAAATGGCCATCAGCGTGTAGCACATCATCGACAGCCAGGCGAAAGGCACGTGGATGTACATGATGCGGACGGTGATGCCCTGCTGAAAATCCTCCGGCGCGGCAAAGCTCATATAAAGGCCAACGGCGAGGATGGCCGCGGACAGCCCGGCGAGCCATGGCACCAGCCTGTCGGCCAGCGCCATGAAACGGGTCGGGTTGGCTATGCTGCTCCAGCCGGTCGGGCCTGCGCTCGTTTCGCTCATGGGCCCTAGATAGCCCTGCCGGCATCCGACGGCAATTGCGGTCTTTGGTCTCGGCCTGCCCTGAAGCGTTTCAATCATGAAACGCTCCGGAATATCAGGCAGCCGCGTCCTGGACCGGCGACAGACGGCTGAGGCGACGAACCTCTTCGTCGTTGAGCAGGCCGCCGGCGCGCAGAAGCGAAGCGAAGCGGCCGTTGCGCAGCGACAGTTCGGCGAAGCCGCCCATCTCGACGATCTTGCCCTTGTCCATGAACACGACGAGGTCGGCGTCGCGAACCGTGGTCAGGCGGTGCGCGATGATAAAGGTCGTGCGGTCGCGGCGCAGGTCGTCGATGGCCTCCTTGACGCGGCCTTCGGTCTCCACGTCGAGGGCGCTGGTCGCCTCGTCGAGCACCAGGATCGGCGCGTCCTTCAGCACGGCGCGCGCGATGGCGATGCGCTGGCGCTCACCGCCCGAAAGCTGGCCGCCGCGCTCGCCCACGACCGTGTCGTAGCCTTCGCTCTTGGACAGGATGAAGTCCTGCGCGACGGCGGCTTGCGCCGCGGCGTGGATATCCTCATAGCTGGCCTCCTCGCGGCCGAGGCGAATGTTCTCTTCGATCGACCGGTTCAGCAGGCCGGCATCCTGGAACACGGTGGCGATCGAATGGCGCAGCGACTTGCGGGTCACGGTGCGCGTATCGATGCCGTCGATGAGGATGCGGCCACGCTCCGGCGTATGGACGCGCTGGAGCAGGTTGATGAGGGTCGTCTTGCCAGCGCCCGTGGGGCCGACGATGGCGACCGTCTGGCCGGCATTGACCTCGAAGGAGACGTCATCGACGCCCTGCCCCGAATTCGGGAATTCGAAGCCGACATTCTCGAACCGGACATGGCCGGTCACGCTGCCGAGGTCGCGCAGACCGGCAGGCTCGGCCTCGTCGACGGCGGAATCCTCGAGCTTGTAGAAATCCTCGAGCTTGGCGCGTGCCTCGGAAATCTGGTTCACGAAAGCCGACACCTGATCGAGCCTGGCGATCAGCAGCGTCGCAAAGCCGGTGAAGGCGATGACGTCGCCGATGCGCAGCTGGCCGTGGGTGACCAGATAGGCGCCGATCAGCAGCACCACCATCATCGAGACGGTCGATGACAGACGATGCAAGGCGCTGGCGAGCGCCCACCAGTCGAGCACCGGGTTCTGCGCGCTGAGCAGGTCCTTCACGTAGCGTTTCAGCGTCTCGGTCTCATGACCGATCCGGTTGTAGCTCTGCAGCACGGCGACGTTGGAGACGGAGTCGGTCACGTGGGCGAACACAGTGTGGTAGTGACGCTCGACGCTCGCCTGCCCTTCCTTGGTTTTGCGCATGACAAGCCGGCCGATACCGAAATAGAGCACACCGAGCACCAGCAGCACCAGCGACATGCGGACATCGAGAGACAGGGCGGTCGGAATGAGCAGGACCAACGCCACGGCCGTCGACAGATGCTGGCGCATGAATTCCAGCCACAGGCTGAACAGCGACTCCACCGCGCGCAGCAGCGTGTGCAGGGAATTGGACGTACCCCGGCGGTGATGCCAGGAGAGCGGCATGGTGATGACGCGTTCGAAGGAATCGCACAGCACTTCTGTGCGGCGCTTGTGCGCGAAGCGGTCCGCACCGCGTGCAACCAGAACAAAGGCGACGATGTTGAAGGCGCCCAGCCCTGCCCACATGGCCAGCGGCCCGAATGCGCCGGTCTTGTCCGAAATCGCATCGATGACGCGACCGAACATGATCGGCTCCAGGATGGTCACCACGGCAAGGGTTACATTGGCCAGGCAAATAAAAGCCACCCGCTTCTTGTCCGAAGCGAGATAGCCCAGCGCTCTCCAGTAGATTTGCAGAAGGGACACTCGGTTACTCCGCGTATCTTTCCATTGTGCAGTGCATCAATTCAGCGACTACGTACAATTAGATAGGTCGCAAAACAATGGCAGCAGCCCCTTACCGTTCCAATTCGGCGAACAAAACATAACAACGCGACGAAATCTCGCGTGATCTGGTAACGTTTTGAGAAAAAAGGTAAAATGTCAGGTCTAAGGCAAAATTGCGGCAGCTCGGCGGGCTGCCGCAATTTTGGTCACCGGGCCGGATTGGCCAATGCCTTACTTCGGTATGGTGACGACGACTTCGCCGGAGGCTCCCGGCTTCGGTTCGAAGCCCTGAGATTTCGTCTTGACGCCGTCGACCTGGATGGAAACGGACTTGGCGCTTTTGGAGCGCTGTACCTTCACCGTATACTGCGACCCCAACATGTTGAGACGAACCGTATAACCGTCCCAATGGCTTGGGAGTCGGGGATTGAATTCGATGCGCTTTCCTCGGCGTTCAATTCCGAGAATGCCTTCCACGGCCGCGCGGTAGAGCCATCCCGCCGAGCCGGTATACCAGGTCCAGCCGCCTCGCCCCCCCTTGCCCTCGCCGGAATAGATATCGGCTGCGACGACGTACGGTTCGACGCGGTAGTGCTCGGATGAGCCCTCGTCGAGAGCATGATTGACCGGGTTCAGCATGCAGAAGCAGCGATAGGCGTCGTCCACGCGCCCCATTTCGGCCAGCGCAATGACGAACCAGGTCGCCGCGTGCGTATACTGGCCGCCGTTCTCGCGGACGCCCGGAGGATAGCTCTTGATGTAGCCGGGGTCCTTGTCCGTCTTCGAGAACGGCGGGGTGAACAGCTTGACGATCTTGAGATCGTCGTCGACCAGCAGCTTCATAGCTTCCTGCATGGCGGTCTGCGAGCGCGCGGGATCGCCTTCGCCGGACAGAACGCTCCAGGACTGGGCGATGGAGTCGATCTTGCACTCCTGCGAATTGCGCGAGCCGAGCGGCGTTCCATCGTCGAAGCTGCCGCGCCGATACCACGAGCCGTCCCAGGCGGTGTTTTCCAGCGCCCGCTTGAGTAGCCCGGCATGTTTCTCCCATGCCTTGGCGCGTTTGGCGTCGCCCTGGGCTTCGGCGATCGGCGCGAAATCTCCCAATGTCCTGAGCAGAAACCAGCCGAGCCAGACGCTTTCGCCCCTGCCCTCCTCGCCGACCCGGTTCATGCCGTCGTTCCAGTCGCCGCCAAGGATGAGCGGCAGGCCGTTGTCGCTGGTGCGTTCCATGGCAAGGTCGAGCGCGCGGGCGCAATGCTCGTAGATCGTGGCGGTTTTCTTCGACACTTCCGGGATGAAGAAGGAATCGTGTTCCCCATCAGCCAAGGGCTCGCCCTCCAGGAAGGGAAGGCTCTCCCCGAGCAACGTCTTTTCGCCGGTCACCGCGATGTAGCGGGCGACGGCGTAGGCAAGCCAGACAACGTCGTCGGAGATCATCGTGCGCACACCGGCTCCGGTGCGCGGCAGCCACCAGTGCTGCACGTCGCCCTCCTGGAACTGCCGCTTGGCGGCATTGACGATCTGCTCGCGCGCCAGTGCCGGGTCGTGTGCCAGAAGCGCCATCGTGTCCTGCAACTGGTCGCGGAAGCCGAAGGCGCCGCTGGCCTGGTAGAAGGCCGAACGGGCTCGTATGCGGCAGGCGAGGCTCTGGTAAGGGAGCCAGTGGTTGACGATCGTGTCGAGCGCTTTGTCCGGTGTCTCGACCTGGATCGTATCGAGGAAGCCACGCCACTCGCGCTCGTTTTCGGCGAGACGTTCGTCGAAGTCCTTGGCGCGGTGTTTCTCAATCAGCCCGCGAGCCTCCTCGCCGGAGTCGGCGTCGCCGAGGAGCCACAGCATCGTCACATCGCCGCCTGCTGGAATTTCCACATCACGGGCGAGCGCGGCGCAGGGGTCTTCGCCGGCATCGGTGCGGCCAGAGAGGGCAGCGCCTGCCTTCACCGCCTGCGGCGAGCGGCTGCTGCCATGCCTGCCGAGGAATTCCTGGCGGTCGGCCGTGTATGACTGCAAGTCGCCGTCGGCGGCAAGGAAGGCAACGCGCTCGCCAAAGTCGAGTCCGTAGGGATTGTGCGCCAGAATGGCTCCGGCCTTCGCGTCGAAGGACGGCACGATGGTCGCGGCGGTCTTCGAGCGATGCACGCCGAGAACCCATTCGGCATAGGCGTAGATGCGCAGCTTTGCCGGCATCGAACCGGAGTTCTGAATCCTGAGCCGGGAAATCTTCACCGGATCGGCAGGATCGACGACATGGGTCAAGTCCATCGACAGCGGTCCGCGTTTCGACCGGAAGGTCGAGAAGCCCTGACCATGCCAGGTCTCGTAGACCATAGCGGGGTCACGAACCACGCAGGCGAGCGGGGAAAACGCCTTGCCGCTCGTCCGGTCGTGGATGTAGATGCCCTCGCCCGGCCGGTTCGTCACCGGGTCGTTGGACCAGGGCGTCAACTGATAGTCGCGGCTGTTGCGGCTCCAGGTGAAGGCGGCCCCTTCGGCCGAGACATGGAAGCCGAAAGCAGCGTTCGAGATAACGTTGATCCACGGGTGCGGCGTGGTTCGGTTGCCCTTGAGACGCGTGACATAGTGGCGTCCGTCGCCTTCGAAACCGCCATAGCCGTTCCAGAAATTCAACCCGCCACCACCGGCGGGCAGGCTTTCCGGAACGGTCTCCGAGGCCGGACGCTCTTCCTGGTTCCGCTGCGACGGCCGGGTCGTCTCCCCGTCCCTCGCCTGTAGGGCCGCTGCTTCCGCACGTTCGATCTGGTCGAAGATGGTGCCGTTGCGGGTATGCAGCACCACGCGGGCGACGGCGAGCAGCGTCTTGTAGGTCGGTTCGTCCATGAGATCGCGGCGCACGGCGAAGATATGCTGGCGCGGACCGAGTTCCTTGCCGCGCAGGCGGCTGTTCTCGCACAGCGACTCGATCGCCTGCTGCAGGTCCTGGACGTAGGACGACGCCTGCTCGTTGACGATGACGAGATCGGCCGTGAGGCCGCGCATGCGCATATATTCCTGGAAGCGCAGCGCCTGGGCGACGATTTCGAGATCGGCCACGTCGGCGATCCGCACCGCGAAGATCGGCAGGTCGCCGGAAATGCTGGTCGGCCAGAGGCTCGACTGCTTGCCGAGGCCGGTGGCGATGGACTCCGCCGGCAGGCGCAGGAACGGATCCGGATAGATCAGGTAGCGCGCGAGTTTCTGGACGTTCGCGGCATCCGTCAGGGAGAGGCCGACATGGCGCGTCTGCACCTGCGACCGGGTCCAGGCGAGCATTGCCTGCCGGGCAAAGCTTTCGGCGTGATCGAGCCGGCCTATTGCCTCTTCGAGCTCGGCGCGGTTGGAGCCGACCACGGTCCAGAAGACAAGCGATATCTTCTTGTTCGCCGGCACGCGCACGCGCCGCCGCAGCGATGCGATGGGATCGAGCGTGAAGCCGGCGGTGCCGGAGAGCTTGGCGCCGCTGTCGAACGCGGCCGCGTCGTCCAGCGTCCGCCCCGCCCCGATGAAGGCGCGGCGGTCGGTCTCAGCCTCGGTGTCGCGCGCCTGGCTCGACGGGTCCGTGACGAAATGGACGGCCGCGATGTCGGGTTCGCTGGTTTCGCGCTTGCGGCGATAGGCGAAGATGGCGCCGTTATTCGGCTCGATCTCGGTTTCGACGAACATCTTGGAAAACGCCGGATGGGCGTTGTCGGAAATATCCGATCCAAGCACCAGCTCGGCGAAGGACGTCACTTCGATATGCCGGTCCGTGGCGCCGTCGTTGAACAGGGTCACCCGCCTGCCTTCGCCATTGCCTTCCGAAATGACGATGCATTCGATTTCGGAACGCAGCGAGCCGACGCTTTTCACGAAGCTTGCCTTGTCGTCCGAGAACAGCGTCTGGGTGGTCTCGTTCTGAGCCTGCTTCGGCTCGACGGTCGCCGACCACCAATCGCCCGTCTCGAGGTCGCGCAGGAAGATATAGGAGCCGAGTTTGTCCTCGGTCGGGTCCGGTTGCCAGCGCGTGACGGCGAGTTCGCCGAAGCGGCTGTAGCCGGAGCCGGTGGCGCTCAGCATCACCGAATAGCGGCCGTTCGACATCAGGCTGGTCGAGCGCAGCGCCCAGGCGGGATCGAGAATGATGCGGGTGTCCGGGCTCTGCGGCTCCAGCTCGTTCTTGGCGGTGCGGTCGTCGGCTTCGGTCCGGACGGTTGCGATCGGGATATCGCGCGGCGCCTTTTCCTGCAGGAGCAGTTCGGCGGATTCGATGACCGGGTCGCTGTGGAAGCGGTCGCGCATACGGCCTTCGAACACGGCGTCCGCGACGGCCGCGATCGACATGCCGGAATGGTGGGCCATGTAGTTCTGCACCACGGCATGGTCGGCGCCCTCGGGCACGCGTTGCGGCGTATAGTCGACGGCGTCGTAGAAACCGTGGCGCCCCAGCGCACCGATATCCTTCAGACGCTTCAGATTGGCGACGGCTTCGCGGGGCATGAATTGCGCCGCCAGCACCGTTGCATAGGGAGCAATGACGGTGTTCTGGCCGAGTCCGCGCTTCAGGCCGAGCCCCGGCACGCCGAAGTTGGTGTACTGATAGGTCAGCTCCCGGTCGCGCGCATTGTAGGCTGCTTCGGAGATGCCCCACGGCACGCCCTTGGAGCGGCCGTACTGGATCTGCCGCTTGATGACGAGCTTGCTGGTCTGGTTGAGGATGCTGCCCTGTGGCTCCTTCATCACCAGTGGCGGCATCAGATATTCGAACATCGAGCCGGACCATGAGATCAACGCGCCCTGGAAGCCGATCTCGACAATGGGGCGGCCAAGCCGGAACCAGTGCTCGGTCGGCAGGTCGCCCTTGGCGATGGCGAAGAGGCTGGTGAGACGCGCTTCCGAGGCGAGCAGGTCGTAGCAGCTTTCGTCGAGCTGGTGCTCCTCCACCCGATAGCCGATGGACAAAAGTTTGCGTTCCTGGCGCAGCAGGAACGAGAAATCCATTTCGAAGGCGAACAGCCGGGCCCGCTCGCGTAGCGCCAGAAGCTTCTTGCGCAGCGCCTCGACGGCCTTGTGGTCGCTGTGGGCGTCGTGGACATGAGCTTCGCACACCGCTTCGAGACGACCCGCCCAATCGACGATGACATCGCTCAGCGTGGAATTGACCTCGGTGTCGATGGCAGCGGCGAGCTTGCGGATTTCGCCGGCCAGAACGGCCAGGTTGATGGTGCGGATCGACGCCATCTCGGGCTGCGCCTTGATGGTGCGAACCGCCCGGCGCATACCGTCCAGCCGGTCGCTCAGGCGCTGCCGCAGCGGCCGCAGCTGGCGGCGGTCGTCAGGAAGGTCGTCGAGGCTCTCCTCGATGATGGCGACCGTATCGAGGACACCCTCGAAATCGCCGTGAAGATGAACGGAAGGCGCTTCCGCCCATTCGGCGCAAGCGGCCGCGACAGCGACCAGATGACCGGCTAGATTGCCGCTGTCGACGCTGGAAATGTAAAGCGGATAGAGCGGCTTGAGCGTCGTCGTGTCGTACCAGTTGTAAAGATGGCCGCGGCTGCGCGGCATCCCCTCGATGGTCGTCAAGGTGGCTTCGATGCGGCCCACCGCATCCGCCATGGAAATCCAGCCGAAGTCGCGGGCGGAAACAACCGAGAGCAGGTAGACGCCGATATTGGTCGGCGAGGTGCGCGGCGCGACGACGGGAGCCGGGGTTTCCTGGAAATTATCCGGCGGCAGATGATGGTGCTCCGCCGTCACGAACGTTTCGAAATAGTGCCACGTCCGCCGCGCGACGATGCGCAGCGCCTGCATGTCCTTCGGCAGCAGATGCAGCCGGTCCTCGGTCTCCGCCGAGCGGCTTATCAGCCAGGCGAAGGCGGGCGATCCCACCCAGAACAGGGCGAAGAAGAAGGCGACGAAAGCGCCGGTGGAATCCGCCAGGACCGGGATTGCCAGACCGACCACGCCGATGATGACGGCGCCGTACATGAGGCTGTAGTAGGAGCCGAAATCGTTGCCGCCGCCCTTGTGCGCCTGCGAGGCGGTGCGCCATTCCAGCAGATTCCTGCGGCTGACGAAGAGGCGGTAGAGCGTGCGGATGATGGCGTCTCCCATCATCCAGGCCGAGTGGGCCATGAGGACGACCTTGAGCGCCACCATGGCGGTGCCGAAGGCGACGTCATGCGCCAGCGCGGTGAAATGGCCGCGGGGCGTGGTCTCCATGCTCTTGGGCACGATGGCGTTCACGATATCGAAGGTCGGGGCCATGAACAGCGACAGGATCAGCAGCGCTTGCCATTGCGCCGCCTGCGTAAACGGAAGCAGCGTCCAGCCGGCGATCGATGCCATCACCCAGAAGATCGGGGTCAGCGAGCGGCGCAGATTATCGACCATCTTCCAGCGCGACAGCGCTGGAACGCTGGAACGCGGATTGAGGATGAAGCCGAGCAGCTGCCAGTCGCCGCGCGCCCAGCGATGCTGGCGCGACGCGTCGACGGAATAGCGCGTCGGATAGTCCTCCACCAGTTCCACGTCGGTCACCAGCGCCGAGCGGGCCAGTGCGCCCTCCAGCAGATCGTGGCTGAGGATCGTGTTCTCTTCGATCCTGCCTTTCAGCGCCGCCTCGAATGCGTCGACGTGATAGAGGCCCTTGCCGGTGAACGAGCCGTCGCCGAACACGTCCTGATAAAGGTCGGACACGGCGAAGACATAGGGATCGAGACCGCGGTTGGCCGAGAAGACACGCTGGAAGAACGACGCTTCGTCGCCCGTGGTGAGCGACGGGGTGATGCGCGGCTGCAGGATGGTGTAGCCGGACGTCACCTTGTTGCCGCCGGCATTCAGTTTCGGGCTGTTGAGGGGATGGCGCATCTTGCCGACCAGCCGGGAAACGGCGTCGCGCGTCGTGCGCGTGTCGGCGTCGAGCGTCATCACATATTCGACGTTTTCCGGCAGCGGCGCGTCGAGCGGCATGAAGGTGGTGTCGCTGTCGCCGCGTAGCAGCAGATTGAGCTCGTGCAGCTTGCCGCGCTTGCGCTCCCACCCCATCCAGGCGCCCTGCTGGGGGTTGAACAGCCGGCGGCGATGCAGGAGGTGGAACAGCGGCGCGCCGTCCTGCGGATAACGGGCATTCAATTTGGCGATCTGCTCGCGGGCGAATTGCAGTATCTCGCCGTCGGTCGCATCGGCTTCGACCTTGCTGTCCGGCCAGTCCGACAGAAGGGCGAAGTAAAGTTCGCCCGAGGCATTGGCCAGGTGATGGACCTCGATGTTGCGGATGCTTTCCTCGACGTCGTCGCGCGAGCCGATGAGCGAAGGCACGACGACCAGCGTTCGCGCTTCCGCAGGCACGCCGTCCTTGTATTCGTAGCCGACGAGCCGCGTCGGCTTGAGGAACAGCAGCACCACCGTGTTGAAAAAGGCGAGCGCGCCTTCGCTGGCAGGCACGGAGAAAAGCACCAGCATCAGAACAATCGCAGGAAGCGACAGGCCAAGCGTCGCCAGCGCATTGCCCGACAGCCACAGGAGCAGGACGGTAAGGGCGAAGACCGGCACCACGATGCCCAGCCAGCCGGTGCTGCGGAAGGAACGCTGGATGCGGGTACCGATGCCCGGCCGATAGCCGATGGCTTTCTCGAGTTCCGGCCGGCGCGGACCGACGAGGAAAAACCCCACATCGAGAGCTTCCGGGGCTGCCTTGTCCTGCGGGGCAGCGGCGGAATAACCGGCAAGCTCCGTCGCCTTTTCCGCCACCTCGTATTCCGAGCTTTCCGAACGCCGGGCCAGGTCCTCGATTTCGGTGCGGTACTGGTCGCGCGACGCGAAATCGAGGGCGTTGAAATTGGTGCGTTCGCGCAGCAGCGCGTCGATCCGGCTGACATCCTCGAACCAGACCGTCCAGTCGATGTCGTTGATGAGGCGCAGGCCGCGGACGATGTTGCCGGTCGTGACGTTGCCGCTGGACAGCGTCTGGTGCTCGGCGATGATGATTTCCTCGGCATCGGAGCCGGATTTTTCCAGTTCGTCCTCCAGCCACTCCAGCGCACGGCCGGCGTTCTGGGAGCCGTCGCGCAGCCGGTAGAGCAACTGTGTCGCAAATGTCGTGTCGCGGGCATGGGCGCGATAAGGCCCGAGCAGGGTGCGGTCGTCGTCGTCGCGGACGGCCAGGACCTTGTCGGCTACGTCGTTGGCGATCTGGCGCATCTCGCGGGAGCGCGCCACCCTGACCGCCAGCCGCCGCAGGTTTTCGATGAGCACGAAGCGCAGGAGCGAAGGCAGCGCCCATATCTCGCCGATCTTCATCGGCTGGACGGACTGGAAGCCCTCGACGATGGATTTGAACATCTGCGCCGACATCGAGCTGTCGGAATGGGCGACATAGACCCATGCCAGGGCAAGCGCGCGCGGCATTGCCGTACCGTCGGCGAATTTGAGAACGGGAAGCTGCCGGTAGAAGCGGCGCGGCAGGTCGCGCTTCACCTGGTAGATGGTCTCTTCTATCAGGTAGTTGTTGTCGAGGAGCCACTGGGCTGCCGGCGTGATCGTCTCCCCCCTGCCCTGCGCCGCATTGGTGGCCAGATAGACTTCCTGGATTTTCCTGGCGTTGTCGCGAACGCGTTTCTGGAAGTCGACGGGCTCGAAGCCGGCGATCTCCGCGATTTCGCCCAGAGCCAGCTGCTCGCCCAGGCTGCGCAGCCGGTCCTCCGGCAGGAACTGCAGGCGGATCGGCTCGTCGGTCGCGGCGGGAAGACTGGCGCTGGAGCGTTCCACGGCTGCGGGACTGGTCTGAATGTTCATCAATTAATCCATCGGGCGGGAAGCAGGCCAACCCTCGTTGCGGACTGCGTTTGCGTAACCGCTCCACAAGGGATTGGTTGCATCATGCATTGTCCGCGCCGGGTTGTTTTACACATTGCCAGGAACAATAGCAGGCGTTGCCCCACCGACAACCTCCGCTGCGATGCCTTGCACAAAACCGAAAGGACCGGAAGGCAGGGATTCGGGCTTTTTCGTGATTTCCCCCGTGGGCTGCGTCCTTATGGCCCCAGCCTGCCGATCACGATTGGCAAAAGGCTTTAATCGTTTGATTTTCTTGCCTTCACCGGAGGCTGCAAACACCCCGAAACGGCAATCGACTCAATGGGACCCATCGCGTCAGCCGAGGATGCCGGGCAGATCGAGCCGATGCTCGTTCGCGCACTGGATGGCAATATCGTAGCCGGCATCGGCATGGCGCATCACGCCCGTCGCCGGATCGTTCCACAGCACACGCTCCAGCCGCCGCGCCGCGTCCTCGCTGCCGTCGCAGACGATGACCATGCCGGAATGTTGCGAAAAACCCATGCC
The DNA here is from genome assembly GCA_965649745.1 of uncultured Mesorhizobium sp. Taxonomy (GTDB): domain Bacteria; phylum Pseudomonadota; class Alphaproteobacteria; order Rhizobiales; family Rhizobiaceae; genus Mesorhizobium. Next base: position 77,189 of record CBFGLW010000006.1, read on the forward strand.
GACGCCGCCTCCATGATGCAGCGACACCCAGGTCGCGCCGGAAGCGGTGTTAAGCAGCGCATTGAGCAGCGGCCAATCGGACACCGCGTCGGAGCCGTCCTTCATCGCCTCCGTCTCACGATTCGGCGAGGCGACGGAGCCCGAATCGAGGTGATCGCGTCCGATGACGACAGGGGCCTTCAGTTCGCCCTTCGCCACCATTTCGTTGAAGGCGAGGCCGAGCCTGTGCCTGTCGCCGAGGCCGACCCAGCAGATGCGCGCCGGCAGGCCCTGGAACTTGATGCGCTTTTGCGCCATGTCGAGCCAGTTGTGCAGATGATGGTTGCCGGGCGTCAGTTCCTTGACCCTCGCGTCCGTCTTGTAGATGTCTTCCGGATCGCCCGACAGCGCCGCCCAGCGGAATGGGCCGATGCCACGGCAGAACAGCGGCCTGATATAGGCTGGCACGAAGCCGGGAAAATCGAAGGCGTCTTCAACCCCCTCCTCCAGCGCCATCTGGCGGATGTTGTTGCCATAGTCGACGGTCGGCACGCCCATCCGGTGGAAATCGAGCATGGCGCGCACATGAACCGCCATCGACTTCTTCGCCGCCGCGGTGACGGATTTGGGATCGCGCTCGCGCTTTTCCTCCCATTCCGCCACCGTCCAGCCCTTCGGCAAATAGCCGTTGACCGGATCGTGCGCCGAGGTCTGGTCGGTGACGGCATCGGGCCGGACGCCGCGCCGCACCAGTTCGGGGAAGATTTCGGCTGCATTGCCCAGCAGCGCCACCGAAACCGCCTTCTTTCCCCTGCCTGCCCGCTCGATGATCGCAAGCGCGTCGTCGAGGTCCTTGGCCTGCACGTCGACATAACCCGTCTTCAACCGCATCTCGATGCGGCTCGCCTGACATTCCACGGCAAGGCAGGATGCGCCCGCCATGGTGGCGGCGAGCGGCTGCGCGCCGCCCATGCCGCCGAGGCCGGCGGTCAGGATCCAGCGTCCGGCGAGGTCGCCGTCATAATGCTGGCGGCCGAGCTCGACGAAGGTTTCATAGGTGCCCTGCACGATGCCTTGCGATCCGATATATATCCAGGAGCCGGCGGTCATCTGGCCGTACATCATCAGGCCCTTCCTATCGAGGGCGTTGAAATGCTCCCAGGTGGCCCAGTGCGGCACCAGATTGGAGTTGGCGATGAGCACGCGCGGCGCGTCGCTGTGCGTGCGGAAGACGCCGACCGGCTTGCCCGATTGCACCAGCAGGGTTTCGTCGGCCTCCAGCCTCTTCAGCGCGCCGACGATGCGGTCGAAACTCTCCCAGTCGCGCGCGGCGCGGCCGATGCCGCCATAGACGACCAGTTCGCCGGGCTTTTCGGCCACCATTGGATCGAGATTGTTCATCAGCATGCGCAGCGGCGCTTCGGTCAGCCAGGATTTGGCGCTGAGTTCGGTGCCGGTCGCGGCGCGGATGGTGCGGGCATTGTCGATGCGGGTGGTCATGATCCCTCCGAAAATGTCAGGTGCGCGCCCAGGCCGCCGCCGTTTCCAGTATCCCGGTCAGCGTTTGCCGGATCGGTGCGGCGAAGCCGGTATCGAAGGCGGCAGGCCAGTTGTCGGGCGTGCTCGGCCCGGCCGGCTCGCGCATGTAGCCGCGGCAGGACAATTCCATCTGCAGCGCATGCACGCCTTTTTCCGGCCGGCCGTAATGGCGGGTGATCCAGCCGCCCTTGAAGCGGCCGTTGACGACGAAGCTTTCGCCCGTCGCCGCCATGATTGCCGTCACCTTTTCCTGCAATGCCGGATCGGCCGCCTTGCCGTCATTGGTGCCAAGGTTGAACACCGGCAACGTGCCGTCGAACAGGCGCGGCAACAGCGAGCGGATCGAGTGGCAGTCATACAGCACGATCCTTTCATGCAGCGCGCGCAGCCGGTCGATCTCGGCTTGCAACGCGGCGTGGTAGGGCATGAAATAGACGGCTCTGCGCCGGTCGATCTCGGCGGCGTCGGGCTCGGTTCCAGGTTGGTAAAGCGGGATGCCTTCGAAGGTCTCGGTCGGGCACAGGCCGGTGGTGGTCTGGCCCGGATAGAGCGATAAGCCGGACGGATCGCGGTTGACGTCGATGACGCTGCGCGAGATCGACGTGCGCACGACCGTCGCGCCGAGCCCGGAGGCGAAATCGTAGAGCTTTTCGATCCACCAGTCGGTGTCGCAACGCGCGGTCCATTCCGAGACGAACTGATGTTCCAGTCCAGCCAGATCGGTGCCGGTGTGCGGGATCGATACCAGCAGCGGCGCCGTGCCTCGGGTAATGGTGAGCCATGCGGGATTGCTCATGACGAAAGTCCCGGCAGTTCCACCGCATCGATCGCCGCCACCAGCGCCCCTGCCCTGACCATGGCGATGGCCTTTTCCATGTCGGGATGGAAATGCCTGTCCTCGTCCAGATGCGGCACGCTTTTGCGGACAAGCGCGCGGACGGCTTCGAGCGGCGGGCTAGACGCCAGCGGCGCATGGAAGTCGCAGCCCTGCGCGGCTGCCAGCAATTCGATGCCGATCACCGCTGTGGCGTTCTCGATCATGCCGATGAGCCGCCGTGCCCCATGCGCGGCCATGGAGACATGGTCTTCCTGGTTGGCCGAGGTCGGGATGGAATCGACGCTCGCCGGGTAGGCCTTCTGCTTGTTTTCCGAAACGAGGGCCGCCGCCGTCACCTGCGGGATCATGAAACCGGAGTTCAGGCCGGGTTTCGGCGTCAGGAAGGCCGGCATGCCGGACAGCGCGGGATCGACCAGCATGGCAATGCGGCGTTCCGACAGGGAGCCGATCTCGCAAACGGCGAGTGCGATCATGTCGGCGGCGAAGGCCACAGGCTCGGCGTGGAAATTGCCGCCGGACAGCGCCGTGTCGTCCCCAAGGCCGCTACCGGCAAAGATCAGCGGGTTGTCGGTGACGCCATTGGCTTCCGTTTCCAGCGTGTCTGCGGCCTTGCGCAGCACATCGAGGGCCGCGCCCATCACCTGCGGTTGGCAGCGCAGGCAATATGGGTCCTGTACGCGCTCGTCGCCGACGCGGTGCGATTCCCGGATGGCGCTGCCGGCCATGAGCTTGCGCAAGGCATCGGCCGTCTCGATCTGGCCCCTGTGCCTGCGCAGCGCATGAATGCGCGGGTCGAACGGGGCATCCGATCCCTTTGCCGCATCGGTGGACAGTGCGCCGGCGACCAGCGCCGACCGGTAAAGGTTTTCCGCCTCGAACAGGCCGGCCAGTGCATAGGCTGTCGAAAATTGCGTGCCGTTGAGCAGCGCCAGCCCCTCCTTGGCGCCGAGCGTCACCGGCTCCAGCCCGTGGGAGACGAATGCGACCTTCGCCGGCACGCGGCCATGCGGGGTAAAACATTCGCCGACGCCGATCATGGCGGCGGCCATGTGCGCCAGTGGCGCAAGGTCGCCGGAAGCGCCGACCGAGCCTTGCGCTGGCACCACCGGGATGACGTCGTTGGCGAGCATCGCTTCCAGAAGCGCAATTGTCTGCGGCCCGACGCCGGATGCGCCCTGCGCCAGCGAAGCCAGCTTCAGCGCCATCATCAGCCGCGCGACCGGCACCGGCATCGGTTCGCCGACGCCGGCGGCATGGCTGAGCACGATGTTGCGCTGCAGGGTTTCGAGATCGGCGGCGGGAATGCGCACGCTTGCCAGTTTGCCGAAGCCGGTGTTGATGCCATAGACCGGTTCGCCGCTCGCGACGATGCGGGCGACCGCTTCGGCGCTCGCCTCGATCTTCGGCCGGCAGGCGTCGTCCAGTCTCGGCACGGCGCCGCGATAGATGGCGCGCCAGTCGGCAAATGGAACATTTCCCGGATTCAGGACAATTTCGCTCATTGTCCCCTCCAGATGCGCGCATGCAGCGGGTTGAAGCCCATCCGGTAGACGAGTTCGGCCGGCTCTCCGATGTCCCAGATGGCGAGGTCGGCCCATTTGCCCGTTTCGAGCGTGCCGGTCTCGGCGGCCAGCCCCAGCGCCCGCGCCGCCTCGCGCGTCGTGCCGGCAAGGCATTCCTCAACCGTCATGCCGAACAGCGTCGCCGCCATGTTCATGGTGAGCAGAAGCGAGGTCAGCGGCGAGGTGCCGGGATTGCAGTCGGTAGCGACCGCCATTGGCACTCCGTGCTCGCGGAACAGATGCACCGGCGGCTTCTTGGTCTCGCGGATGAAGTAGTAGGCCCCGGGCAGCATCGTGGCGACCGTTCCGGCCTTTGCCATGGCAATCGCGCCATCCTCGTCCGTGTATTCGAGATGATCGGCCGATAATGCGCCGTAGCGGGCGGCAAGCGCTGCCCCGTGCAGGTTGGAAAGCTGATCGGCGTGCAGCTTCACCGGCAGGCCGAGTTTTTTCGCACAGTCGAAGACGCGCGAAATCTGATCGGGCGAGAATGCGATGCCCTCGCAGAAACCGTCGACGGCATCGGCAAGCTTTTCCGCGGCAATGGCGGGCAGGATTTCGTCGCAGACCTTTGAAATGTAGGCGTCTTTGCCGCCATCGGCCTCCGACGGCAGCGCATGGGCGGCGAGACAGGTGGTCATTACGGTTATAGGTGCTGACGGGACCGCAGGAAACGCGGCGCCAAGTCGTCTCGCCGCCCTTAGCGACTTCCTCTCATTCCCGAGGTCGAGGCCGTAGCCGGACTTGATCTCGACCGTGGTGACGCCCTCGGCCATCAGCGCATCGAGGCGCGGCAGCGACTGTGCCACCAGTTCGTCCTCGCTCGCGGCGCGAAGGGCGCGGACCGAGGAGACGATGCCGCCGCCTGCCGCCGCCACCTCCTCATAGGTCGCCCCGGCGAGCCGCATCTCGAATTCGTTGGCGCGGTTTCCGGCATGGACGAGATGGGTATGGCAGTCGATCAGGCCGGGCGTGATCCAGCGGCCTTCGCAATCGACGATCTCGGCTCCGGCGGGCACGGCGGGCATTTCTGCTTCCGTGCCGGCATAAGCGATGCGCCCGTCTTTGGCGATCACCGCGCCATCTTCGACGACGCCTAGTCCCGGCATCGCACCGGCGAGGGTCGCGAGGCGCGCATTGCGCCAGATACGATAGCCCCCTGCCCGGCTGCGGTTATCCTCGGCCATATTTTCGATTTCCCTCTGTGTTTTATATGTATATACATAATAATCAGCGGCGCAAGGGATGATCCGCCATGGTTGCAGACGGAGGCCGAGCTTGACGACGATCTTCGCGGCACAGGCGCTGCTCGCCGACGGCTGGCAAAAGAATGTGCGCCTGGTAACCACCGAAGGACGCATCGCAGGCGTCGAAGCGAACGCGGAAGCGAGGCCCGGCGACGAGCGCCACGCCATCGTCATTCCAGGCATGCCGAACCTGCACAGCCATGCCTTCCAGCGGACGATGGCGGGACTTGCCGAAACGCGCGGGCCGCGGGCCGACACGTTCTGGACGTGGCGCGAGACCATGTACCGCTTTGCGCTGACGATGACGCCCGACCATGTCGAAGCGGTGGCCGCGCAGCTCTACGCCGAGATGCTGGAAGCCGGCTTCACCCGCGTCGGCGAGTTCCACTACCTTCATCACGACCGCGATGGCCACGCCTACGCCAATCCGGCCGAAATGGCGGAGCGCGTCGCCGCCGCTGCCAGCCGGACCGGCATCGGCCTCACCCTCCTGCCCTCCTTCTATGCGCATTTCACCTTCGGCGGCGCGGCGCCAAGCGATGGGCAGCGTCGTTTCATCAATTCAGTCAATGGTTTCACGAGGCTTTTTGAGAAATCGAAAGCGATCGTGGGGGGCCTCGACGGCGGCCGCATCGGCATCGCGCCACACAGTCTGCGGGCCGTTTCGCCCGGCGAGCTGAGAGAGATCGTGGCGCTGTTGCCTGACGGGCCGATCCACATCCATGCCGCCGAGCAGGTGAAGGAAGTCGAGGACTGCATCGCCTGGTCGGGCGCGCGCCCGGTGGATTGGCTGCTGGACAATGCCGGGGTCGACGCCCGCTGGTGCCTGATCCACGCCACCCATATGACGGAGGCCGAGACAGATCGTCTGACAACGAGCGGCGCGGCGGTCGGGCTCTGCCCCATTACCGAAGCGAGCCTGGGAGATGGCATTTTCGACGGTCAGCGCTTCCGGGAGCGCGGCGGCCGGTTCGGGATCGGTTCCGATTCCAACGTGCTGATCGGTGTCGCCGACGAGTTGCGCCAGCTCGAATATGCGCAACGCCTCGCGCACCGGGCTCGCAACATTCTTGCCTCGCCCGGCCAGTCGAACGGGCGCGCCCTGTTCGATGCGGCGCTCGCCGGCGGCGCTCATGCGCTGGGCGCGGGCTCTTCCCTGGCTGTCGGTGAGCCGGCCGATTTCGTTTCGTTGGACGCCGGCCATCCCTCGCTTGCCGGCAAATCGGGCGATGCCACTCTCGATGCCTGGATATTCGCCAACGCCGCCGCGGTCGATTGCGTCTGGGTTCGAGGCCGCAAGCTTGTCAGCCGGGGCCGGCATGTGGACCGAGATCAGATTGCAAGGCGTTTCGGGGGCGTCATGATAGAGCTTTGCGGCAACTGAAGAGAATCGGGCAGCAATGGACGAAATCGTCAAGACCGGGGCGGACAAGGCAGCTTCGCTACACCAGCGCATCCTGTCCAACATCAGCGAGCGCATCCTGTCCGGAGAATGGGCTCCGGGCCACCGCATCCCGTTCGAGCATGAGCTTGAGGTGCAATACGGCTGCTCCCGCATGACGGTGAACAAGGCGCTGTCGCAACTTGCCAGGGCCGGGCTGATCGAGCGCCGCCGCCGTTCCGGCAGTTTCGTGCGGCAGCCGCAATCGCAGGCCGCGGTGCTGGAAATCCACGACATCCGCACCGAGGTCGAGGCGCTTGGCCTGCCCTACGCCTACGAGCTTTTATCGGCCGAGAAACGCCGCAGCAATGCGGAAGACCGCGCCGTGCTGGGGCTCGACGCCACCTCGCCGCTGCTGGCGCTGCGATGCCGGCATTTCGCCGGCAAGCGGCCATTCTGCCATGAAAGGCGGCTGATCAACCTCGCGGCGGTGCCGCCGGCAGACAAGGAGGGTTTCGAAGACATCGCGCCCGGCCCCTGGCTACTCGATCGCGTTCCGTGGAGCGCGGCCGAGCATCGCATCCGCGCCATAGCTGCCGACAGCCAGCTAGCGCATGTGCTGGAAATCCAGGCAGGCGCACCCTGCCTGATGATCGAGCGCCGCACATGGAACGCGGAATTCCCGGTCACCCATGTGCGCTTTGTCTATCCGGCCCAGAGCCATAGCCTGGTCGCTCGGTTCACGCCCGAGCAGAAATAGCACGGCAACGACGTTCAGATCGCTGCCGTCACGATGATCTCGACAAGATACTCCGGAGCCGCCAGCGTCGATTCGCCGGTGGCGCGGGCGGGCGTATGGCCCTGCGGCGCCCATGCGTCCCAGGCTTCGTTCATCTTGGCGAAATCGCCCATGTTGGAAAGCCAGATGATGGCCTGCAGGATTTTAGTCTTGTCCGAACCGGCCTTGGCCAGAAGATCGTCGATCTGGGCCAGCACCGCTTTGGTCTGCGCTCCCACTCCATCGCCCTTGGCGACCTGGCCTGCGAGGTAAACCGTGTTGCCGTGGACAACGGCCTGGCTCATGCGGGGTCCGACATCGATGCGACGAATGCTCATTTGAAACTCTCCTGTGGTGACCGCGTCTCTTTAGATTTGGCGAACCGTGTGGGCAAGACATCATTCCACGGCATCGCGGGCATGGCCCCGCCGACACGGGAAAAGATGGAAAGAGTGCCGTCCTGTTATTGACAAATGTAATAACATCACATACGCCCTCATCGCTGGCTTCGGCCACGCATCGTTTCAGGACCGTTCCATGACCCAAGCCTGCCTGACGTTCCGCGACCTGACGCTGGGCTACAACAGCCATCCCGCGGTGCATCACCTCAACGGCAGTCTGAACAAGGGGTCGCTGACGGCGGTAGTGGGGGCCAACGGCTCGGGCAAGTCGACGCTGATGAAGGGCATCGTCGGCGTTTTGAAGCCGATGGCCGGCGCCATACTCAAGATGGACGGCGCGCGGATCGCCTATCTGCCGCAGCAATCCGAGCTCGACCGGTCGTTTCCTGCCCGCGTTGTCGATCTCGTATCGCTCGGTCTGTGGCCGCGCCGCGGATTGCTTGGGCGCCATACCGCCGAGGACAGAGCCTCGATCGGCAACGCCCTGGCGGCTGTCGGCCTGGAGGGTTTTGAAAAACGGCCCATCGATACGTTGTCCGGCGGCCAGTTGCAGCGCGCCCTATTTGCGCGGGTGCTTGTTCAGGATGCCGATCTGATCCTGCTCGACGAGCCTTTCAACGCCGTCGACGCCAAGACGGTGGGCGACCTGATCGCGCTCATCAAGCGCTGGCACGGCGAGGAACGAACGGTGATGGTCGTGGTGCACGATCTCGATCTCGTGCGGCAGAATTTCCCGGAGACGCTGCTTCTGGCGCGCCAGCCCGTCGCCTGGGGCGGCACGGCCGAGACGCTGCGGCCCGACAATCTCCTGCGGGCGCGGCGTTTTCACGAAGCCTGGGAAGACGATGCGCCGTGGTGCGAGGCGGATGACCATGACGGCCACAGCCACGATGGTCATAGTCACCACGATTACGACCACCAAGATCATTCCCATCACGGGCACGATCACGGTCCGAGGGCGGCCTGATGAACCTGCTCTACAGCTTTCTGGTCGCGCCGTTCGCCGACTTCGCATTCATGCAAAGGGCGCTGTTCGGCTCGCTGATGCTGTCGCTGGGAGCCTGCCCCGTCGGCGTCTTCCTGATGCTGCGGCGCATGAGCCTGTCGGGCGATGCGATGGCCCATGCGATCCTGCCCGGCGCTGCCGCCGGCTTCCTGCTGTTCGGCCTTCAGATCATGCCGATGACCGTCGGGGGTATCATCGCCGGCGTCATCGTGGCGCTCGGCGCCGGCGCGGTCTCGCGCTTCACCATCCAGCGCGAGGATGCCTCGATGGCGGCATTCTATCTGATATCGCTGGCGATCGGCGTGCTGATGGTGTCGATCCGCGGTTCCAGCGTCGACCTGATGCATGTCCTGTTCGGAACCGTGCTGGCGCTGAACGGCGAAGCGCTGGCGCTGATCGCTGCAGTAGTCATCGTTACCCTGCTCTGTCTTGCCGTCTTCTGGCGCGGTCTCGTCGCCGAATGCCTCGACCCGCTCTTCCTGCGCTCGGTCAGCAGCATCGGCAGTCCGATCCATTTCATCTTTCTCGGCCTGGTGGTGCTCAACCTCGTCGCCGGATTCCAGGCGCTGGGAACATTGCTGTCGGTCGGCTTGATGATCCTGCCCGCCGCCGCCGCACGCTTCTGGACCGTGCGTGTCGAGCCCATGTGCGCGCTCGCCGTCTGCATAGGCTTCGCCTCATGCACCGCCGGCCTGCTGATATCCTATCACGCGTCCCTGCCCTCCGGACCGGCGATCATATTGTCCGCGGGCGCGGTGTATATCGCGTCGATCGTATTCGGAACCCGCGGCGTGCTCGGCGCCCGCGTCGCCCATCACCGTCACAGGACGGCCTGACCCAAGCTCTGATTGCTACAAAGGAGAAATCGATGCTGAAGCCCCTTCGCCACGCTCTGGCGGTGACTGTTATAACATTAACTGCCGTGTCCGCTCAGCCGGCCTTGGCCGAACCGCTGAAAGTGGTGGCGAGTTTTTCCATCATCGGCGACTTCGCGCGCAATGTCGGCGGCGACCGCGTCGAGGTGACCACCATCGTCGGGCCGGACGGCGACGCGCATGTCTATGAACCCAGTCCTGCGGATGCAGTGGCGATGGCCTCTGCGGGTGTAGTGCTCGTCAACGGCCTGCATTTCGAAGGCTTTTTGCAGCGTCTGGTGGAAGCCAGCGCTACGAAGGCCTCCATTGTCGAGCTGACCAAGGGCGTGAAGGCCATCGACTTCAAGCCTGAGTTTGCCGAAGAGGACGAAGGCCACGACGCGGCGGAAAGTCACGACCACGACGCCGCCGAAGCTCACGATCATAACGAAGCCGCGCATGCGGGACACGATCACGGTCCCGTCGACCCGCATGCCTTCCAGTCCGTCGCCAATGCCGAAATCTATGTCGCCAACATCGCCGACGCATTCTGCAAGGCCGACGCTGCCGGCTGCGACACCTATAAAAAGAATGCATCGGCCTACATCCAGAAGCTCGAGGCGCTCGATTCCGAGATTCACGCGGCCATCGACGCCATCCCGGCCGAAAAGCGGGTGGTCATCACCTCGCACGACGCTTTCGGCTATTTCGAGCACGAATACGGCCTGACCTTCCTGGCGCCGCAGGGCATCTCGACCGACGCCGAGCCGTCGGCGGCCGATGTCGCAAAACTGGTCGAGCAAATCCGTGCCGACAAGGCGGCGGCGATCTTTGTCGAAAACATCACCAACCCACGCCTGATCGAGCAGATCGCCAGCGAGACCGGCATCAAGGTCGGCGGCACGCTCTACTCCGACGCGCTGTCGCAGCCCGGTGGTCCGGCCGGCACCTATATCGACATGATGCGCAACAACATCGCCCAGATCAAAGGAGCGATCCAGGGCAGTTGACCGAGCGCCCGGCCGCTCATATCTGAAGGCCACGACCGCCGCCGCTGCGGCCGTGGCCCGGAAGCGATTTCCGTTCCTGCCGGTTGCGGCGGTACGCCTGTGGTGGCACAACATCGGCGACCGAGAAAAGATTGCGAGGCGAGGCATGGAATACCGTCAGATCACCGATAGCTATGTGGTTTCGCCGCAGATCCAGCCGGAGGATGTCACGGCCATCAAGGCGGCTGGTTTCAAGAGCATCATCTGCAACCGCCCCGACGACGAGCAGCCCGGCCAGCCGTCGCACGACGCGGTTCAGGCCGAGGCGGAAAAGCAGGGGCTGGGGTTCCGCTTCATTCCCGTGATCAGCGGCCAGATCACCGCCGACCAGGTGGCCGAGCATGGCGAGGCGATGGAGGACCTTCCGGGGCCGATCTTCGCCTATTGCCGCACCGGCACGCGCAGCACCAACCTGTTCATGATGGTCGAGGAAGCCAAGGGCTGAGCAACCGGATGCGCGGGGAAACGGCCCGCGCAAACGGTTTCCTTCACCCGCCCAGTCATAGGCGTTTTCGCCCTCATTGAGCCGTCGATGACGCGCGGCTCTTTGTGTAGAATCGCCGCATGAGCGATTCCTTCCATCTCTCCCTCGCGGACGTCGCGGCGCTTGCCTTTTTCCTTGCCGTCTGGGTGCTGCACGCGCTCGCCTCGGACGGGCGTTTTGCCAAGCGCCCTACCCTTACCACCGCCATGGATGCGCAGCGTCAGGCGTGGATGCGGCGAATGGCCGAGCGTGAAATCCGCATCGTCGATACCGCGATCCTGGGTGGCCTCCAGCAGGGCACCGCTTTCTTCGCCTCCAGTTCGCTGATCGCGCTCGGCGGCTGCTTCGCGCTGCTCGGCGCTTCGGATCAGGTCATCGACGTGATGTCCGCCCTCTCCTTCACCGGCGCACAATCGCGCGCGGCTTTCCAGATCAAGGTACTGGGGCTGGTCGTCATCTTCGCCTACGCCTTCTTCAAGTTCGGCTGGGCCTACAGGCTGTTCAACTACTGCTCGATCCTCATCGGCGCGGTGCCGATCGCCTATGGCGAGGCGGCGCGAAATCCGGAAACGGAGACCGCCGTATGGCGCGCCACGCGCATGAACATGCTGGCGGGCAAGCATTTCAACGCCGGCCTGCGCGGGGTCTTCTTCTCGATCGGCTATCTGGGCTGGTTCATCGGGCCGGCGGTCTTCGCGGTCTCGACACTGGTGCTGCTGGCGGTTCTGGTGCGGCGTCAGTTCTTTTCGAACGCCCGGCTGGCTGTGGCCGGTCAGCCGCCGAGGCCTGGACTTGGGCCGGGGAAAGGCGAATCGATCCTGCCCGACAGCCAGTAGGCCAGAAGCCCTGTCCATTCGCGGATCGCCAGGGTCGCATTGTCGAGCGAATCCGTCGCGTTGTCCCGGAACAGGCCGACGCCTTCACGGCCCGATGTACGGTAATCCACCGGCCACGGCACCGTCGCAAATCCGGCCTTGTCGAACAGCGCCTTGGACCGCGGCATGTGAAAGGCCGAGGTGACCAGAAGCCAGGTCTCGCCCGGCTTGGGATCGACCATCTCCTTGCTGAAAACGGCGTTTTCATAGGTGTTGCGGGATTTGCTCTCGAGAATAAGGCGCTCTGGCGCGACGCCCAGTCCTGCCAGCAGGCGACTGGCGGCAAAAGTGTCCGGCTCGCCTTCGAGCAGCAGCGTTCCCGTGCCGCCGGTGATGACGATTTTCGCTTCCGGGTAACGTCCGGCGAGCACCGCCGTTTCCACGATGCGGTCGCCGCCGGCGTTCAGCTCATAGCCGCCGCGCGCCAGGTTGATGGAAGCCTCGAAACCGCCGCCCAGCATTATGATGCCATCGACCTTCTGCGGCAGGGGCGGCCGGGGAAAGCGTTGTTCGAGCGGGCCGAGCAACAGCGATCCGAGGGAGGTCCATACGCACAGGACGAGGACGAGGCAGCTCAGCGTGGCTGCCGCCACGAACCACCGCATCTTTTTCAAAAACGCAGCCGCCACCCCCGCGACGAGCAGGACGATGACCAAGTTAATCGGCTGGATGAAAAAGCCGACGATCTTCGATAGGTAGAAGAACATTTTGTGCGTCCTTCGAGGCTCGCTCCGCTCGCACCTCAGGATGAGGGAGGTCTTGCTGGCGTCTTTACGCTTCGAGACGAGAGAAGCGGGTCGTTAGATCGTGAAGGGCCCGGAATCACGCCTCATCCCGAGGTGCGGGCCCTCGAAGGACGCACCAATACAATCTCGAAGGAGGCACTACCACCATTTCTCCGGCTGGAAGCGGCCCGCGGCCTGCTCGATGACATGCGCCGTCTGGAATAGCGTTTCCTCGTCGAACGGACGCCCGATCAGTTGCAGGCCGAGCGGCAGGCCGTTGGCGTCGAGGCCGGCCGGCACGGCGATGCCCGGCAGGCCGGCCATGTTCACCGTCACGGTGAAGATGTCGTTCAGGTACATCTTCACCGGATCGGCGTTCATGTCCTCGTCAGCGATGCCGAAGGCGGCCGACGGGGTCGCCGGCGTCAGGATGACGTCGATGCCTGCGGCGAACACGTCCTCGAAATCCTTCTTGATCAGCGTGCGCACCTTCTGCGCCTGCAGATAGTAGGCATCGTAGTAACCAGCCGAGAGCACATAGGTGCCGATCATGATGCGGCGCTTGACCTCGTCGCCGAAACCGGCGGCGCGGGTCTTCTCATACATGTCGACAATATCCTTGCCTGGCACCCGCAGCCCATAGCGGACACCGTCGTAGCGGGCGAGATTGGACGAAGCTTCCGCGGGCGCGACGATGTAGTAGGCCGGCAGGGCGTATTTCGTGTGAGGCAGCGAGATTTCGACGATCTCGGCGCCGGCATCCTTGAGCCAGGCGATGCCCTTCTGCCACAGCGCCTCGATTTCCTGCGGCATCCCCTCGATGCGGTATTCCTTCGGGATGCCGACCTTCATGCCGCGAACCGGCCGGCCGAGCGCCGCCTCGTAGTCCGGCACCGGGCGGTTGACCGAGGTGGTGTCCTTGGGGTCCACCGAAGCCATGGATTTCAGCAGGATCGCCGCGTCGCGCACGTCGCGGGCGATCGGACCGGCCTGGTCGAGAGACGAGGCGAAGGCGACGATGCCCCAGCGCGAGCAGCGGCCATAGGTCGGCTTGATGCCGACTGTGCCGGTAAAGGCGGCCGGCTGGCGGATCGAACCGCCGGTGTCGGTGGCGGTCGCGCCGGCGCAGAGGAAGGCCGAAACCGCCGCCGCAGAGCCGCCCGACGAACCGCCGGGAACGAGCTGCGCGTTGTCCAGCGTGCGCGATTCCGTGGCGCCGCCGGGCGAGACGAACCCGCCCTCGTCCTTTCGGGCCGCCGGCATGACCGTGGTGTCGAGGCGCGAGCGCCGCCAGGGGTTCACGACCGGGCCGTAGTATGAGGTTTCGTTGGACGAGCCCATGGCGAATTCGTCCATGTTGAGCTTGCCGAGCATGACCGCGCCGTCCGCCCAGAGATTGGCCGTCACGGTCGATTCGTAGCGCGGCTTGAAGCCGTCCAGCACGTGGCTGCAGGCCTGCGTATGAATGCCTTCGGTGCCGAACAGGTCCTTGATGCCGAGCGGTATGCCTTCCAGCGCTCCTGCTTCGCCCCTGGCGAGCCTGTCGTCGGAGACTTTCGCCATGTCGCGCGCCTTGTCATGCGTCACCGCGACATAGGCGTTGAGCGCCGGATTGGCGCGGTCGATCGCGGCGAGATAGGCGTCGGCGAGCTCAGCCGCCTTTATCTCCCTGCCTTTCAGCTTGGAGCGGGCTTCGGCGATGGTCAGGCGCGTAAGGTCGGTCATCAGTCCAGCTTTTTCTCATAAAACACCGACCACTTCGTGTCGGGGTAATCCAGAATCGGGCCGCAGCGGCGAAAGCCGGCGCGTTCGTAAACGGTCCAGGCGGCGGGATGGCGGTCGCCGGTTTCAAGCACCAGGCGGCTCAGCCCTTCCCGCCTTGCCAGCGCCTCGACCTGCTCGACGATCATCGCGCCGATCTTGCGGCCCCGGTGCGACGGGCGCGTATACATGCGCTTGACCTCGCCGACGCCGTCGCCATGCCGCTTCAGCGCACCGCATCCGACGGCGCTACCGTCGTCCCGCGCGACAAAGACGGTCGTGCTCGGGTCCGCCATCTGCTCGACGGTCAGGTGGTGGCAGAATTCGCGCGGCGTCAGCGCCATCAGCGCGTCGTTCAGTTCGGACACCAGCGTCCTGACATCGTCCTGCAAGGGAGTTTCGACGCGGATGTCGATATCGCTCATGACATCACCCCACCCGGCCCTGCGGGCCACCCTCCCCTCGAGGGGAGGGAAAGAGGTGCGCCGACGTTCGTTCGAAAATATCGGCAACCACCGAGTTCAGTGATTTTCGTATGTCCGTGGTCGTATAGCGCAGTGTGATGAAGCCCAGAGTCTCGAAATAGGCGTCACGAATAGTGTTGCGTCGTGGCGCATTGCCATGGAAATGCTGTTCGCCATCGACCTCTATGGCAACGCCGGCTTTCAGGCAGGCAAAGTCGAGAACGTATGGGCCGCGAGGCACCTGCCGGCGAATATGCAGGCCTTGCCCACGCAACAACCGCAACTCCGACCAGAGAATAACTTCCTCTTCGCTCATGCGGGCACGAAGCCTTCGAGCTTTGGTGATCGCTGCCGCAGGCTGCGGTTTCCCTCCCCGTTTCGGGGAGGGTGCCGGCAAAGCCGGCGGGTGGGGCGGATGTGTTACCACGTCTACTCCACCACCTTGGGCACGAGAAAGAAGTTTTCCTCTGTGGCAGGGGCGTTTGCGACCACGTCGGAGGCCTTGTTGCCGTCGGTGACGATGTCCTGCCGCTTCTTCATCTCCATCGGCGTCACCGATGTCATCGGCTCCACGCCGGCAACGTCGACCTCGTTGAGCTGCTCGACGAAGCCAAGGATGGCGTTCAGTTCGCCGGTCATGCGTTGGGCGTCCTCCTCGCTCACCGCGATGCGGGCGAGGCGCGCGACGCGCTTAACGGTCTGGATATCGACTGACATTCTGTTGCCTCGGGAAAGCTTGCCCGCGCTATAGCCGCGCAGCGTCCGCCGCGCAACATGCATCGGGCCGGATGTATGGTGTCGAGCCGGTCTTGCTACGGCATGGACAGCCCGTCGCACAGGACATAGGTGCCGCCATTTCCCCCCACCTCGCCCTCGGCGGGAGCCGGTTTCACCGAAACCAGTTCGATCTGTGTCGGCGACAGCTGCGCCACCGAAAGCAGGTCGGGAGATATGTGGCCCGGCTCCTGGCAGATGGCCGTCACCGCCCAGGCCGGCGCGCCTTCCGCTTTCGTCACCTGCACGAATTCGCAGTTGTATTCGACGCTTTCCAGGCCGCGCGCCGAAAGAACCATGTTGCCGGCGTCGGCGACAGCCTCGACGCCGTCCTTTTTGGCCTGCGCGCAAAGCTCCTCGGTCTGGAGATAAACGCCCTTGATAAAGTCGTCCGCGGCGAAAGCGGACGACGGGCCGGCAACAATCAGCAAGAGCGGAAGAAAATCCCCCAAACGCATGTTCCTGCTCCCTTTTCTGGATATCAGATTTCTATCGTCTCGCCGATCTTCGGCAGCGCAACCGTGATTCCGGATCCATCGAGGCCGTCGACAAATTTTTCCGGGGACTGATCGATGAGCGGAAAGGTACCGAAATGGCAGGGCACGACGGTTTCGAAATTGAAGAACCGCCTGCACGCAAGCGCGGCCACCGCGCCGCCCATGGTGAAGCGGTCGCCGATGGGAATGATCCCCACCTTCGGCTCGTGCAATTCGTTGATCAGCGCCATGTCGGAGAAGATGTCGGTGTCGCCCATGTGGTAGAGCGTCTTTTCCGCAGGGAAGTGCAGGACCAGCCCGCCCGGATTGCCGAGATAGGTATTCTGGCCGCCCTCGCCCGGGAACGAGGACGAATGAAGCGCCTGCACAAAGGTGGTGGTGAATCCGCCGCAATCGACGGTGCCGCCGATGTTGCCGGGGTTGATCTTCTTGTCGCTGACGCCCTGCCCAACCAGGAACATGCAGACTTCGAAATTCGCGACCAGCATTGCGCCGCTCTTCTTCAACACTTCCGCCGCGCCGCTGATGTGGTCGCTGTGGCCGTGCGTCAGCAGGACATGCGTGACGCCCTCCGCCGGGCCTTCCCACCCGCCGCTCCATGAGGGATTTCCGATGAGGTACGGGTCGATCAGGATTTTTGCGCCGTCGGCTTCGATGCGAAAAGCGGAATGTCCGTACCAGGTGAGCTTCATCGACCGTGTCCTCGATTTTTCGTCATCCAGAGGATAGAACGGCGTCGGTTCAAGTCAAAGGAAAGCGCGTGGGAATCGTCGCCGTCGAGGAATTGCCGGCCTATCTCCGGAACGGCAGGGTGCTTGCCGGGCTGGACCTCGGCGACAAGACGATCGGCGTCGCCGTTTCGGACAGCGGCTTGTCCTTTGCCCATCCCCGGCCGGTCGTCCTGCGGAAAAAATTTTCGCTCGACGCCGCGGCGCTGCTGGCTCAACTCGGCAAGGACAATGTCGGCGCGGTGGCCATCGGCCTGCCGGTCAACATGGATGGCTCCGAGGGACCGCGGGCGCAGAAGTCGCGCGCCTTCGTGCGCAATATCCTGCCGATGACCGCCCTGCCCTTTGTCTTCTGGGACGAGCGGCTTTCCACGGTCGCGGCGGAGCGGACGCTGATCGAGATGGATTTTTCGCGCCGGAAACGCGCCGGCAAGATCGATTCGGCGGCTGCCGCGTTCATTCTGCAGGGAGTTCTGGACCGTCTCCGGACACTTCGTAGCCCGGCGGGAAGTGACGGGCCTTGAAGCCGGCACACCATGAGGCGATGGCCTTGCGGCGGCGGAACGCCAGGAAAGCGAAAAGCAACAGCGAGTCCAGAACGCAGGCCTTGGCGACCAAGCCGGGTATCGATGCCGGATCGATTCCCAGGATCTCGCCGTAAAGTTCGAAGACGAGATCGTGCAACTGCCGGCTCAGCATGACGTAGCCGAAATTCATGTCGTTGAGCGACAGGAAATACCACCCCCAGAACAGCGCAAGCGGGGCGACCCAGAGGGCGAGTAGGTAGCGCATCACCTGCCCTCGCGGTTTGGCAGGCCGGTGGACCGGTGAAGCGTGTATATCCTCGCAGCTCCCGCCGCCATGATGTGGGCGGCGTCGCGGCTGCTGTTCGACCGGACGGCATGCCGGGCGTTGCCAAGCCGCTCGCCTACGCAAGTCAGGTAGCACGCGGCAAGCGCCGTTATCTGGGTCGCCACCGCGGGGAAAACACCATCGATGCCCGCCGCCGTGCCGGCGATGAGCATGGCGGAAACCAGCAAGCCGGCACCAACAAACGCGGCTTTAACCACCGATTCGGTGCCGTGAGGCCGATCCGCATCGCCGATGAACAGCTCGACGCTGGCCCAGCAGAACAGAACCGCCACCAGAAGCAGGGCAACAGCCAGCGGAATCGTCAGCCCTGCCCCCGCAAGGCCGCCCAGCCTGTCGTTGGCAGGCATGCCGGCCATGGCGAGCGCTGCCTCGACGCCATCCAGCCCGCCGATGCAGACGAACGCCAGGATGGCGAAAGCCGCCGCCCAGTGCAGGCAAAGAAAGGATGACAATATCTGGCGCATTAGCCCCTGCCGACCGTATCGGACGACACTGGGCTTTGCGCCGGCGCGCTGCAATGGAAACCATTTGTTAAGGTTAACGGCTGTGCACAAGGCCAAGACCGCCGGCAGAACGATTCAATCTAACCATGAAACGCTCTAGTTGGTCCATTTTACATTAGCGGGATGACTGCTATGGCTCGCCCCGATCCGGGGTGCCCATGCAAGCGACATTCGAAAGCCTTCTGCCGATTTTCCTGCTGATTCTGAGCGGAAACGTGCTTTGCCGCGTCAGGCTGATCAACACCGAGGGATGGGAAGGCATCAACCAGCTCGGCTACTGGCTCTTCTATCCGGCGCTGATCTTCGTCACCATCGTCAACGCGGATTTCAGCGGTCTTGAGTTGGATGCGATGATGCTGGCTCTGGCGGTAGCGCTTCCCCTGATTTTCGCCTTGGTGCTGGGACTGTGGCCATTGCTGCGCCGGACCGGCCTCGTGCTGCGGACGGAATTCTCGTCCATCTTCCAGACCTCCGTTCGCTGGAACGCCTTCATGGCGCTGGCGATCGCGCAAAAGCTTTTCCCGCCGGCCGGCATGGCCGTCATCGCCCTGATGATGGCGGTCATCATCCTGCCCATCAACCTGATGACGGTTTTCGTCGTCACCCGCTTCGCCAACAGAAGCGCCGACTGGGCGACGGTCGTCCGCCGCATCATGACCAATCCGATGGTCATCGCCGCCGCCGGCGGGGTGCTGTGGCGCGCCCTGCCCTTCCCGCTGTACGCGCCCGTCGAGAAGTCGTTGCAGTTGATCGGCCAGGCGGCGCTCGGGCTCGGGCTTGTCGGCATCGGCGCGGGGCTGCGGCTCGGCAGCCTGGTCGAACCGAGGCCGGCCATCCTGATCCCGGTGGCGATCAAGCTTGTCGTGTTTCCCCTGCTGCTGCTCGCGGTCGCCGTCGCCTTCGGCGTGACTGGCGAGGCGCTGCTCTTCCTCGTCCTTTGCGGGGCGGTGCCGACTGCCCTGAACGGCTATGTGCTGGCCAGGCAGATGGGCGGCGACGCCGAACTTTACGCGACGGTTACGACGATGCAGACATTGCTGTCCTTCGCCACCATTCCGGCCATGCTTGCCGTCGCGGCTCAGTTCGCCGGGGGATAGAGCGTGTCGACGATCATGCGCGCATCGTGACGCGAATCGATCATGCCGTAGGTGGTTCGCCACTGGCCGCCCAGGCGTGTCTCGACAAACGCGTCGGCGATACGGCCTGCACCCAACCGGCGCAATTCTGCCGCTGCCGCTGAAAGGGCGAGCTGCTCGGTCAGGATGCGCGCCGAGCCCTCGTCGGTCGACGTCACCTGCATGGCCGCGCGCAGCACGCTGATCGTGCCTCTCCCGTTCGCTCCCAGATCGCGCTCGATGCCGGCCAGCACATCGTCGAAAAGGCCAGGCGCACGGCCGAGCACGCGCAGCACGTCCAGCGCCATCACATTGCCGGATCCTTCCCAGATGGCATTGACGGGCGCCTCGCGGTAATAGCGCGCCAGCGGCGCCTCCTCGACATAGCCGTTGCCGCCGAGGCACTCCATCGCTTCGTAGAGCAGCGCTGGCGCGATCTTGCACACCCAGTATTTCACCACCGGGGTCATGGCCCGCGCGAAGGCCGCCTCGCCGCGATCGCTGGCCGCCTCGTCGAACGACCGCGCCAGCCTGAAAGACAGGGCAGTCGCCGCCGCGACATCCAGCGCCATGTCCGCGAGCACGCGCTGCATGAGCGGTTGGTCGATAAGGTTGGAGCCGAAAACCTGGCGGTGACGGGCATGGTTGACGGCTTCGGCGAGACCCGCGCGCATGAGGGCCGAGGAGGCGATGGCGCAATCCAGCCGCGTCAGCGTCACCATGTCCATGATCGTTTTGACACCCTGCCCCGGTTCCCCCACCATTTCGGCGATGGCGTTTTCGAACTCGACTTCCGACGAGGCGTTGGAGCGGTTGCCGAGCTTGTCCTTCAGGCGCTGGAAACGGAAACCGTTGCCGCTGCCGTCGCCGAGGATTCGGGGCACCAGGAAACAGGAAAGACCTTCCGGCGCCTGTCCCAGAACGAGGAAGGCGTCGGACATCGGGGCCGACATGAACCATTTGTGGCCGGTCAGGCGGTAGAAGCCGCTCGATCCAGCGCGCTCGGCCTTGGTGACGTTGGCGCGCACGTCGGTGCCGCCCTGCTTTTCCGTCATCCCCATGCCGAGCGTCAGGCCGGATTTTTCGACCGGCGGCTTCTGGCTCTGGTCGTATTTGCGCGTCGTCACGCGCGGCGCCCATTCGCGGAAGAGCTTCGGGTTGCCCATCAGCGCCGCCAGCGACGCGCTGGTCATGGTGATGGGGCACAGATGCCCGGTCTCGAGCTCCGCGGTGAGATAGAAGCGCGCGGCGCGCACCTGATGACGGCGCCCGATTTCGTTGTCGCCGTTTTCCCAGACGGAAGAATGCAGGCCGATCGCCACCGACCGGCGCAGCAGCGCGTGATAGGCGGGATGAAATTCGACGAGATCGGCGCGCCTTCCCTGCCGGTCGTGCGTACGCAGTTTCGGTGTTTCGATATTCGCCAGCCGCGCGAGATCCTGTGCCTCCTGGGTCAGCACGAAACGGCCGAGCCCGTCGAGCTCCTTGCGCACCGGGTCGGAAAACTGCTCGGCAAGCTGGATCAGCAGAGGATCGCCGCGCCAGGCGTTGCCGCCCGTCAGCGGCGGCGGCTGGTTCATCACCTCGTCAGTCACAGGCTCTTCCTTGTCGCATTTCCGGGGTCGCATTCCGGCTGCGAATCCACCGCACTGCCGGGTTATAGCGGAGGCACGGGAACCGTGCGACGAAAATACCGGTGGAAACTCCAGCTATCCAGAGGCAGCGCTTGCGGGTTCGTCATCGCGGCCCTATAGCAGCGCTTTGACATGACCGACGCTGCGTCTCTGCCAATCTATCGCCACCGGCATCTGCTCGGTATCCGCGACCTTTCCCCTTCCGATATCGAACTGCTTCTGGACCGGGCCGACCGCGCCGTCGCCAATTCACGGCAGACCGAGAAGAAGATGAACACGCTGCGGGGCCGAACGCAGATCAACCTGTTCTACGAAGCCTCCACGCGCACGCAGTCCTCGTTCGAACTGGCGGGAAAAAGGCTGGGCGCCGACGTCATGAACATGTCGGTCGCCAGTTCCTCGGTTAAAAAGGGCGAGACGCTCATCGACACCGCGATGACGCTGAACGCCATGCGGCCCGATATCCTCGTCATCCGCCACCAGTCGGCGGGTGCTGCCGCCCTGCTGGCGCAGAAGGTCGGATGCGCGGTGGTCAATGCCGGCGACGGCACGCACGAACATCCGACGCAGGCGCTGCTCGACGCGCTCACCATGCGGCAGGCAAAGGGGCAGCTTTCCAAACTGATCGTGACGATCTGCGGCGACATCCTGCATTCGCGCGTCGCGCGCTCGAACATCCTGCTGCTCAACGCGCTCGGCGCGCAGGTGCGGGTGGTGGCGCCTTCCACACTGCTGCCGACAGGTATCGAGCAGATGGGCGTCATCGTCCACCGTTCGATGGCGGAGGGCCTGAAGGACGCCGATGTGGTGATGATGCTGCGCCTGCAGCGGGAGCGCATGGCGGGCGCCTTCGTGCCGTCGGTGCGCGAATATTTCCGCTATTTCGGGCTCGATGCCGAAAAGCTCGCACATGCCAAGCCCGACGCGCTGGTGATGCATCCCGGACCGATGAACCGGGGCGTGGAAATCGCTTCCGCCATTGCGGACGGGCCGCAAAGCGTCATCCAGGAACAGGTGGAGATGGGGGTGGCCGTCCGCATGGCCGTAATGGAAGCGCTGCTCGATCCTCGGCGTGACGGGGGGCGGCAATGATGTCGCGAAAGATCGACCCCCACTCCGTCTCGGCTTCGCCTCGCCACCTCTCCCCCGCTCGACGGGGGAGAGGAAGCGCTGTCCGTAAGGCTCGGCTCCTTTCCTTTCCCCCGTCGAGCGGGGGAGAGGTGGTTTGCGCAGCAAACCGGAGTGGGGGTCGATCCTGGCTGGGGGATGCATGACAGCTACCGTCTTCCACCGTGCCCGCATCGTCGATCCCTCGCGCGGCATGGACGAAACCGGCACCGTCATTGTCGACGGCCGGAAGGTCGTCGCTTCCGGAGTCTCGGCCCTGAACCAGGGCGCGCCGGCTGGCGCGACAATCATTGACTGCGCCGGCAAGGCGATCTTTCCCGGTCTTGTCGATAGCCGCGTCTTCATCGGCGAGCCCGGCGGCGAGCATCGCGAGAACATCGCCTCGGCAAGCAGGGCCGCCGCGGCCGGCGGGGTCACCTCCGTCGTCATGATGCCGGACACCGATCCGGCCATCGACAATGTCGCGCTGGTAGAGTTCGTCCTGCGGACCGCGAGGGACACCGCTATTGTCAATGTGTTGCCGGCAGCGGCGATCACCAAGCAGCTTGCCGGCCAGGAAATGACCGAGTTCGGCCTGCTGCGCGAGGCCGGCGCCGTCGGCTTCACCGACGGGCGCCACACCGTCGCCAATTCGCTGGTGATGCGCCGGGCGCTGACTTATGCGCGGGATTTCGGCGCGGTGATCGCGCATGAGACGCAGGACGCCGACCTCGTCTCGTCCGGCGTCATGAACGAGGGGCTTTATGCGAGCTGGCTCGGCCTTCCCGGCATTCCGCGCGAGGCGGAAGCCATCCCGCTGGAGCGGGACCTCATGCTGGCGCGGCTCACCGGCGGTTCGTATCATGCCGCCAAGATATCGACCGCCCTTTCCATAGAGGCCGTCGCGCGGGCGAAAGCCGACGGTGCCAGGGTCACAGCGGGCGCCGCCATCCACAATCTGGCCCTGAACGAGAACGATGTCGGCGAATACCGGACCTTTTTCAGGCTGATGCCGCCACTGCGGGCCGAAGAGGACCGCCTGGCGCTGGTCGAGGCGCTGAAGGACGGCACGGTGGATGTGATCGTTTCCTCGCACGACCCGCAGGATGTCGACACCAAGCGCCTGCCCTTCGCCGATGCCGAGGCAGGCGCGATCGGGCTCGAGACGCTGCTGGGCGTCGCATTAAGGCTTTATCACAATGGCGACGTCCCGCTCATGCGGCTGGTCGAGGCACTGTCCACGGCCCCTGCCCGGCTCTACGGGCTCGACGGCGGTACGCTCAAGCCCGGCGCGCCGGCCGATATCGTGCTGGTCGATCTGGACGAGCCATGGATAGTCAGCGAAGATGGAATCCGCTCCCGCTCGAAGAACACCTGTTTCGAGGGAGCGCGGCTGCAAGGCCGGGTCTTGCAAACGATGGTCGCCGGCCACACTGTATTTTCGGTTTAGGGCCTAGCCGGCTTCCAAGACCGGCAGCGCCATGGGGGAATAATGTCGCTTTTTCCGGTTCTTGCCCTGGTTTTCGGATATGTCTGCGGGTCAATCCCCTTCGGCCTGCTCTTGACCCGGTTTGCCGGCCTGGGCGACGTGCGCCAGATCGGCTCCGGCAATATCGGGGCAACCAATGTCCTGCGCACCGGCAACAAGGGGCTGGCCGCAGCAACCCTCATCCTCGACGCTCTCAAGGGAACCGTGCCGGCGCTGATCGCCTTGCGCTATGGCCCGGAGACGGGCGCGCTTGCCGGCTTCGGCGCGTTTCTGGGCCATCTCTTCCCGGTGTGGCTCGGCTTCAAAGGCGGCAAGGGGGTCGCTACCTACCTCGGCGTCCTGCTCGGCCTCGCCTGGCCGGTGGCGCTGGTGTTCGCCGTGGTCTGGATCGCCGTCGCGCTGCTGTCCCGGTATTCCTCGCTCGCGGCGCTGACGGCCTGCGTCGTGGTGCCGGTTGCCCTTTACCTGCTCGGCTGGCGTGAGTTCGCCGCCTACTTCGCCGTCATGAGCGTGCTGATCTTCTACAAGCACAAGGCCAACATTTCGCGGCTGACGGCGGGCACCGAAGGCAAGATCGGGGCGAAGGGCTGATGGAGGCGAATGCTGCGCCGCTGCTGAGCGACCGGCAACGGCTCAACTGGCTGCGCCTCATCCGCACCGCCAATGTCGGACCGGCGAGCTTTCGCGACCTCATCAACCGTTTCGGCTCGGCCGAGGCAGCGCTGGGGATGCTGCCGGAGCTGGCGATTTCGGGCGGCGCCAGCCGGTTGCCGCGCATTCCCACGGTCAGCGAAATCGAGGCGGAGATGGAGTTGGCGCGCAAGGCCGGCGCGCGCTTCGTCTGCATCGGCGAGCCGGACTATCCGGCCCCGTTGAAGGAAATCGACAACCCGCCGCCGGTGCTGGCGGTAAAGGGCGACGGCGCGGTGTTGCGGATGCCGGCCATTTCCATCGTCGGTTCGCGCAACGCATCGCTGGTCGGCATGAAGATGGCGCGCAAGCTCGCGGCGGAACTCGGACGGGACGGCTATGTGGTGATCTCCGGCCTGGCGCGCGGCATAGACACGGCGGTGCATCAGGGCAGCCTCGACACCGGCACGATCGGCATTCTGGCCGGCGGCGTCGACCAGCCCTATCCGCCCGAAAACGCCGAGCTTTGCGGCGAGATCGCGCGCCGTGGCGGCGCCATCGTCTCGGAAATGCCGTTCGGATGGCAGCCGAGGGCGCAGGATTTTCCACGCCGCAACCGGCTCGTCGCCGGCATGGCCATGGGGCTCGTGGTGGTGGAGGCCGCGGAGCGTTCGGGGTCGCTCATCAGCGCCCGTCTCGCCGGCGAAATGGGACGCCTTGTCTTCGCCGTGCCCGGTTCTCCGCTGGACCCGCGCGCCGGAGGCACCAACGGACTTCTCAAGGAGGGGGCCATCCTGGTGACGGAAACCGCCGATATCACCGGCGCGATGCAGCCGCTGGCCGGGTCGCAGCCATCGTTTCGCCCCTCGCTGGAAGAACCGCCGGACTTTTCGGCAATACAGCCCCCCGGAGACACCGAACGCGACCGCGTGATCGAGGCGCTGGGAGCGGCTCCCGTGGCCGTTGACGACATCATCGTCCATACCGGCCTGCACCCGGCGCAGGTGTCGATGGTGCTGCTGGAACTGGATCTCGCCGGACGCCTGGAGCGTCATTCGGGCGGACAGGTATCCCTGATCTTCGAAGCGCAATGAAACAATTCAACAGGAAATGGTGAGCCGGGAGGGGATCGAACCCTCGACCACATGATTAAAAGTCACGTGCTCTACCGCTGAGCTACCGGCCCATCCTGATGTCTGCCGCGGAGGAATTACCCCTGCCGGCAGGCTTGCATCGACTCCAGTACGCGTCTGGCGGCGCTGCATCCGGGAAAACAGCCCCGAAAATTGCGCCGGAACATAGGGAGAGTGCGGGAGCCGGTCAACCGGAAAAACCCACAAAGTCCTGCCTGTCGCTTTTGTGGCGGGGAAGACTGAAATCCGGAAACTTTCCAGCTGTTTAAAGGCTTCTTATCCGCCCCCGGCACAACATGTGAGCGCGGAACAAATTCCCCGCTGGGTCGTTCCTGGCGCAAAGGGACATCGATCAACTGCTTTCGAGGAGACATCCCATGACGAAATTCATGTCGAGCCTTTTGGCCACGACCTTGTCCGTTTCGTTCGCGCTCGCCGCGGTCGTTCCGGTCAATGCAGCGCCGGCGATGCCGAGCGTCAGCGCGCCTGCGGCGTCATCCGACGTTCAGCAGGTGCAGGAGCGACGGCTCCTGCGGCGTCACTTCCGCCGCGGCCCGGTTGTGCGCCGCGACGTGATCATCCGTCGTGGCGACGGTCACTATTGGCGCGGCCACCGTGGCTATCGCTATCACCGCCCCGGCTACCGCCGTCACGGCGATCTCTGGTTCCCGCTCGCCGCCTTCGCGACCGGAGCGATCATTTCAGGCGCCATCATAAACGACCGGCCTCCGGTCTATCGCGGCGGCAATGCACATGTGCAGTGGTGCTATGACCGCTACCGGTCGTATCGCGCGTGGGACAACACGTTCCAACCCTATAACGGTCCACGCCAGCAGTGCTATTCGCCCTATTCCTGATCTGGCGGAATGGTGAAATAACGAGAGCCCGCGCAGCGGTGCGCGGGCTTCCTATTTTGGCGCGCTCAGAGTGCGGCGTACGGCGTCGTGCCAGCCCTTGAGCTTCGCCGAACGGGTTGCCTTGTCCATATCCGGTTCGAACCGCCGGTCGAGCGACCACGCCTTGGCGAAATCCGCCATCTTCGGCCAGACGCCGGCCCTCGACCCCGCCAGCCAGGCAGCGCCGAGCGCGGTGGTTTCGAGGATCGTCGGCCGGTCGACGGGCGCATCCAGAATGTCGGCAAGGCGCTGCATGGTCCAATCGGAGGCGACCATGCCGCCATCGACGCGCAGGACGGTTTTCGCGCCTCCGGATTTCCAGTCCCGTCGCATCGCGTCGAGCAGGTCACGCGTCTGGTAGGCGACCGATTCCAGCGCCGCGCGCGCGAATTCCGCCGGACCGGAATTGCGCGTCAGGCCGAAGATGGCGCCGCGCGCGTCCGCATCCCAGTGCGGCGCGCCAAGGCCCACGAAGGCCGGAACCAGATAAACATTCTGCGTCGGGTCCGCCTGCGCGGCCAGTTCGCCGCTCTTGGCGGCCCTGTCGATCATCTTCGCGCCGTCGCGAAGCCATTGCACCGCGGCGCCGGCGATGAAGATCGACCCTTCCAGCGCATAGGTGGTCTCGCCGTCGAGACGATAGGCAATGGTGGTGAGCAGCCGGTTCTTCGACCGCACCATGTCCGGCCCGGTGTTCAGGATGGCGAAGCAGCCGGTGCCGTAGGTCGATTTCATCATGCCCGGCTTGAAACAGGCCTGCCCGATGGTCGCCGCCTGTTGGTCGCCGGCGACGCCGAGGATTTTTATCTCTGAACCAAAGAGATTTTCCTCTGTGATTCCAAAATCATCGGCGCAGTCTTTCACCTGCGGCAGCAGCGATGCCGGGATGCGGAGAATCTTGAGGAGTTCCTCGTCCCAGGCGTTGGTCACGATATTGTACACCAGCGTCCGCGAAGCGTTGGTCGCGTCGGTGGCGTGGACCTTGCCGCCGGTGAGCCGCCAGATCAGGAACGTATCGATCGTGCCGGCGAGCAGTTCGCCCTTTTCGGCGCGTTTGCGCGCGCCCTTCACCTTGTCGAGCAGCCAGGCGATCTTGGTGCCGGAAAAATACGGATCGAGCAGCAGCCCGGTCTTCCTGCTGAACTTCGGCTCCAACCCCTGCTTCTTCAGCCTGGCACAGAGCGACGCCGTGCGGCGGTCCTGCCAGACGATGGCGTTGTGGATGGGCTTGCCGGTGGCCTTCTCCCAGATCACCACCGTCTCGCGCTGGTTGGTGATGCCGATGGCGGCGATGTCGGATGCGTCGCATTTCGCCGATTTGAGCGCGGTCTTTACGGTCGCGACGACGCTCGACCAGATTTCCTCCGGGTCGTGCTCGACCCAGCCCGAGGCCGGGTAATGCTGGGTGAATTCCTTCTGGCCGGAACCCGCTACCTTCATCTTCCCGTCGAAGACGATGGCGCGGGAGGAGGTGGTGCCCTGGTCGATGGCGAGGATGTGCGACATTTAAAATCGGTTGCTGTCCGTTGAGATCATTCCCCCTCTCCGCCTCGCTGCGCTCGGCACCTCTTCCCCACTTCGTGAGGGAGAGGACGGTGCCATGCTGGACGCCCATCCTCTACCCCTACAGGGGGAGAGGTGTCGCGCAAGGCGCGACGGAGAGGGGGTCGTTCCTTCAGCGGGGGCGCGAACACCCCCGCCTCTTCATCATTTACTTCTGCCAGCTCTTGACCAGCTCGTCATAGTTGACGGTCTGGGCCTTGTCCTTTTCGGGCTCGATCTTCAGCTGCGGCGCAAGGTTGCCCTTCGAAACGGCGTCCTTGTTCCAGTATTCGAGATCGTGCTCCTCGGCCATTTTCGGACCGATGTCGCCCTGAACGCCGGCGCGTTCAAGCCGTTCCAGCACCTTCTCCTGCTCGGCACAGAGCGAATCCATGGCTTCCTGGGCCGTCTTGGCGCCCGACGAGGCATCGCCGATCGCCTGCCACCAGAGCTGGGCGAGCTTCGGATAGTCGGGCACGTTGGTGCCGGTCGGCGACCACTGCACGCGGGCGGGCGAGCGGTAGAACTCGACGAGGCCGCCGAGCTTGGGCGCACGCTCCGTGAAGCTCTTGTCGTCGATCGTGCTCTGGCGGATGAAGGTCAGGCCGACATGGCTCTTCTTCACGTCCACCGTCTTCGAGGTCACGAACTGCGCGTAGAGCCAGGCTGCCTTGGCCCGGTCCTCGGGCGTCGATTTCATCAGCGTCCAGGAACCGACGTCCTGGTAGCCGAGCTTCATGCCGTCCTTCCAGTAGACACCGTGCGGCGACGGCGCCATGCGCCATTTCGGCGTTCCGTCCGCGTTCACGACCGGCAGGCCGTCCTTGACCATGTCGGCGGTGAAGGCGGTGTACCAGAACATCTGCTGGGCGATCTCGCCCTGCGCCGGCACCGGACCGGACTCGGAGAAGGTCATGCCCTGCGCGGAGGCCGGCGCATAGGCCTTCATCCAGTCGAGATATTTCTGGATCGCATAGACCGAAGCCGGGCCGTTGGTGTCGCCGCCGCGGGCAACGCAGGAGCCGACAGGACGCGAGTTCTCGTCGACCTTGATGCCCCATTCGTCGACCGGCAAGCCGTTCGGAATGCCCTTGTCGCCATTGCCGGCCATGGAGAGCCACGCGTCGGTGAAGCGCCAGCCGAGCGACGGGTCCTTCTTGCCGTAGTCCATGTGGCCATAGACCTTCTTGCCGTCGACCTCGCGGCCGGTGAAGAATTCGGCAATGTCCTCATAGGCCGACCAGTTGACCGGCACGCCGAGATCGTAGCCGTACTTGGCCTTGAAATCGGCCTTGTTCTTCTCGTCGTTGAACCAGTCGTAGCGGAACCAGTAGAGGTTGGCGAACTGCTGGTCGGGAAGCTGGTAGAGCTTCTTGTCCGGCGCGGTGGTGAAGGAGGTGCCGATGAAATCGGCGAGGTCGAGACCGGGATTGGTAACGTCCTTGCCTTCGTTCGCCATCCAGTCGGTCAGGTTGCGCACCTGCTGGTAGCGCCAGTGCGTGCCGATGAGGTCCGAATCGTTGACCCAGGCGTCGTACAGGTTCTCGCCTGTCTGCATCTGCGTCTGGATCTTCTCCACCACGTCGCCTTCCTGGATCAGGTCGTGGGTGAGCTTGATGCCGGTGATGGCCGAGAAGGCCGGCGCCAGCACTTCCGACTCATAGGAGTGCGTGGTGATGGTTTCCGAAACCACCTTGATCTCCATGCCGGCGAAAGGCTTCGCGGCATCGATGAACCATTGCATTTCCTTTTCCTGGTCGGCGCGCGAGAGCGTCGACAGGTCGCCGATTTCCTTGTCCAGGAATGCCTTGGCCTCGTCCATGCCCGCATAGGCGTTGGACGCGCCCAGAAGCAGGACAAGCGCGGTGGTCGATGTTAAAAAATGCCGTCGCATGAGTCTCCTCCGATATTGGTTTCAAGTGCGATTCGGAGCAGCCGCCTGCACGCGGCTGCTCCAACGAATTCTCCCCCTATACGTAGCGAAATACGCCAATGGCGTAGACCACGGAGAGAGCGAGAGCCCACCACAGGTTGGGTCCGACAAGACCCAGCCAAGCGAGATGGATAAAGGCGCTGCCGAGCAGCGATATGAAAAGCCGGTCGCCGCGCGTCGTTTCGAAGCGCAGGACGCCGAGGCGCGGATTGCCGCCGGGCGATGCGTATTCCCAGACGGCCATGCCGCAAAGCAGGAGAAAGATAGTGGCGAAGAAGGCTGCGGTGGGCCACGTCCATGCCATCCAAGAGAAAGTCATGGGCGTACTCTCCTCTCTTTAGAGCTCCACCCATCACCCCTCATCCGACCTCGCTTCGCCGGCGACGGGTGAGGGGTGTTCAACGGAGTGAGTTTCATCACACCCTCCCCAGGGCGAAGCCCTTGGCGATGTAGTTGCGCACGAACCAGATCACCAGCGCGCCCGGTATCAGCGTCAGCACGCCGGCGGCGGCGAGCAGGCCCCAATCCATGCCGGATGCCGAAACGGTGCGGGTCATCACTGCGGCGATCGGCTTGGCGTCGGTGGTCGTCAGCGTGCGCGCCAGAAGCAGCTCCACCCATGAGAACATGAAGCAGAAGAAGCAGGCGACGCCGATGCCGCTGGCGATCAGCGGCATGAATATCTTCACGAAGAAGCGCGGGAACGAATAGCCGTCGATATAGGCCGTCTCGTCGATTTCCTTCGGCACGCCCGACATGAAGCCTTCGAGGATCCACACCGCCAGCGGCACGTTGAACAGGCAGTGGGCAAGCGCGACCGCGATATGCGTGTCGATCAGGCCGAAGGCCGAATAAAGCTGGAAGAACGGCAGCGCGAAAACGGCCGGCGGCGCCATGCGGTTCGTCAACAGCCAGAAGAACAGGTGCTTGTCGCCGAGGAAGCGGTAGCGCGAAAAGGCATAGGCCGCCGGCAGCGCCACGGCAACGGAAATCACCATGTTCATGACCACATAGGTGATCGAGTTGATGTAGCCCGAATACCACGACGCGTCGGTGAAGATGATCCGGTAATTCCGCAGCGTCGGCTCATGCGGATAGAGCGTCATCGACGTCACGATCTCGGTGTTCGTCTTGAAGCTCATATTGATGAGCCAATAGATCGGCAGCAGCAGGAAGACGATGTAGATCGTCGGCACCAGCCACCACCAGCGCGACTCCTCGCCACGCTTGCGCATCCGCCGGGCAATGACATCGGAACCCGCCGCCGCGGGTGCTCCGCCTGCCGGGATCGCGCCGGCGTGGCCACTGTCGGTTCTCTGTTCGACGCCAGCCATGTTCAGCGCTCCGCGTCGTAATTGGTCATCACGGTGTAGAAGACCCATGACAACAACAGGATGATGAGGAAGTAGACGATCGACATCGCCGCCGCCGGGCCGAGGTCGAACTGGCCGAGCGCCGTTTTGACCAGGTCGATGGAGAGGAACGTCGTCGAATTGCCCGGCCCGCCGCCGGTGACGACGAACGGTTCAGTATAGATCATGAAACTGTCCATGAAGCGCAGCAGCACCGCGATCAGAAGCACGCGCTGCATCTTCGGCAGCTGGATGTAGCGGAACACCGACCAGCGCGAGGCGCCGTCGATCTTGGCCGCCTGGTAGAAGGCATCCGGGATCGAGACGAGGCCGGCGTAGCACAGGAGCACGACAAGGCTCGTCCAGTGCCAGACGTCCATGACGATGACGGTGACCCAGGCATCGAGCGAGTCGCGGACATAGTTGTAGTTGATGCCCAGCGCGTTGACGTAATAGCCCATCAGGCCGATGTCGCTGCGCCCGAACACCTGCCAGATCGTGCCGACCACGTTCCACGGAACGAGCAGCGGCAGCGCCATCAAGACGAGGCAGACCGGCACGCCCCAGCCGCTGCGCGGCATGTTGAGCGCTATGAAGATGCCGAGCGGCACCTCGATGGCCAGGATGATGAAGGAGAAGACGAGGTTTCGCCCCATCGCTTCCCAGAAGCGGTCCGAATGCAGCACCTCGTCGAACCATTCCGTGCCGGCCCAGAAGAAGACGTTGTTGCCGAACGTATCCTGAACCGAATAGTTCACCACCGTCATCAGCGGGATGACGGCCGAGAACGCCACCAGCACCAGCACCGGCAGGACGAGGAACCAGGCCTTGTTGTTCCAGGGTTTGTCCATCATGCGCCTCCCCGGTCGAGGTCGACACGCCAGGAATCGGCGTAGATGTTGATGCCGGCGGGATCGAAGCGAATACGGGGCTCGGCCGGAACCTCGTCGTCCTCGCCGATGATGGCTGCGATGTCGCGGCCCTGAAGCTGGGCGTGGACGACCTTGTGGCGCCCGACATCCTCGACCTTGCTGACCGAGACCGCCATGCCGTCCCGGCCGACGCGGACATATTCGGGGCGGATGCCGAGCTCCATCGCGCCCGTCGCATCTTTAGGCGCCCCGGGCAGCTCGATGCCCTGTTCTCCCAGCCGGGCGGTGCGGCCTTCGATAGACACCGGCATGACGTTCATGCCGGGCGAACCGATGAAATAGCCGACGAAGGTATGTTTCGGTTTTTCGAACAGTTCCGCCGGCGTGCCGATCTGGACGATCTCGCCGTCATACATGACCACGACATTGTCGGCGAAAGTCAGTGCCTCGGTCTGGTCATGGGTGACGTAGACCATGGTGTAGCCGAAGCGCCGGTGCAGCTGCTTCAATTGTGAGCGCAATACCCATTTCATATGCGGGTCGATCACCGTCAGCGGCTCGTCGAACAGGATGGCGTTGACGTCGGACCGCACCAGACCGCGGCCGAGCGAAATCTTCTGCTTCTGGTCGGCGGTGAGGCCCCTCGCCTTTCGTCTGGCCCAGTCCGCCAGGTCGATCATCTCGAGCGTCTCGCGGACTTTTCGGTCGACCTCCGCCTCCGGCACGCCGCGGTTGCGCAGCGGGAAGGCCAGATTGTCGTACACGGTCATCGTGTCGTAGATGACCGGGAACTGAAACACCTGCGCGATGTTGCGCTCCTGGGTGGAAAGCCGCGTCACGTCGCGGCCGTCGAACAGAAGCTGGCCGTGCGACGGATAGAGCAGGCCCGAGATGATATTGAGCAACGTTGTCTTGCCGCAGCCGGACGGGCCGAGCAGCGCATAGGCGCCGCCATCCTCGAAGGTGTGATGCACTTCCTTCAGCGCGAAGTCCGAATCCTTCGTCGGGTTCGGCAGATAGGAGTGGCGGATATGGTTGACTTCGATGCGTGCCATCGCCTCCTCCTCACGCCGCCAGCCGTGGCGCGCTCATCGCCCGCCCGGCGTCGTCGAAAACCATGATGTGGCGCGTGTCGATGAAAACCTCGACCCGCTCGTCCGGCTCGAATTTGTGGATGCCATGCGCCAGCATGACCCATCGCGCGTCGGCGAAATCCAGATGCACGAAACTTTCCGAGCCGGTGATCTCGGTGATCGAGACCTTCGCCTGCACCGGCACCGCCGCTGCATTGCGCCGCTCCAGCGACAGATGATGCGGCTGGAAGCCGATGGTGTAGAGACCGTCGGCAATGCCGGCCAGCTTTTCCGGGACAGGCAGCTTCACGCCGCCTTCGAGCAGGAAGCTTCCGCCCTTCTTGACCAGCACGATGGTGTTCAGCGGAGGGTCGGCGAACGTCCGGGCGGTGACCAGGTCGATCGGGTTGCGGAACACCTCGATGGTCGGTCCGAACTGGGTCACCCGCCCCTGCGACAGCGTCGCGGTGTTGCCGCCCAGCAGCAATGCCTCGTGCGGCTCGGTCGTGGCGTAGACGAAGATCGTGCCCGCCTCGGCAAAGATGCGCGGCAGTTCCTCGCGCAATTCCTCGCGCAGCTTGTAGTCGAGATTGGCCAGCGGCTCGTCGAGGAGGACCAGGCTGGCGTTCTTGACGATGGCCCGCGCCAGCGCGGTGCGTTGCTGCTGGCCGCCGGAAAGGTTGAGCGGCGTGCGGTCGAGATAGGGCGTCAGCTTGAGCAGGGCGGCGGCCTTGCGCACCTCGGCGTCTATGGTGTCACGGTCGACGCCGGCGACGCGCAGCGGCGAGGCGATGTTTTCATAGACCGTCATCGCCGGGTAGTTGATGAACTGCTGATAGACCATGGCGACGTTGCGCTTCTGCACCGGCTGGCCGGTCACGTCCTGGCCGTCGAAGAAAACCGAACCCGAGGTCGGAACGTCGAGACCCGCCATCAGCCGCATGAGGCTGGTCTTGCCGGACAGCGTGGGGCCGAGCAGAACGTTCAGCGAGCCGTGCTGGAAGGTCAACGACACATCGGAGATGTGCGTTGCCGCGCCGACGACCTTGGTCACGTTCCTCAGTTCAAGCATGCCGTTCCTCCCCTGGCCCCGGCGCTTCTATTCTGCAGCTTCAGTCTTCTGTCCGCCAGCCTTGCGCGTGAATTCCGCCAGCGCGTCCGCCTGCTCCCCGGTCAGGTGAAGACCGAGCTTCGTTCGCCGCCACAGAATGTCCTCAGCCGTGACGGCCCATTCCTGCTCGACAAGATAGCGCACCTCGGCTTCATAGAGACCGCCGCCGAAATGCCGGCCGAGATCGGCCGTGGATTTCGCCAGGCCGAGCAGATTGTGCGCCCGAGTGCCGTAGAGGCGGGTCAGACGACGCGCCAGACGGGCGTCGAGAAATGGATAGGCGTTCTTCAGCTTGGCCACCTGATTGTCGAAGCCGGTGGCGGGAAAGTCGCCGCCGGGCAACGGCGCCGACTGAGTCCACGGCTTGCCGCGCGCGCCGAGAAATTCCTCGATCTTCTCCAGCATCGATTCCGACAAGCGCCGGTAAGTGGTGATCTTGCCGCCGAATGCGTTGAGAAGCGGAGCGTCGCCCTGCCCGCCTTCGGCCTTGAGCACGTAGTCGCGCGTGGCCTCCTGCGCCTTCGAGGCGCCGTCGTCGTAGAGCGGCCGCACCGCCGAATAGGTCCAGACGATATCGGTGCGGCGTACCGGCTCGGCGAAATATTCGCTGGCGGCGGCGCAAAGATAGTCGATCTCGGCGTCGCTGATGCGCACATCGTGCGGATCGCCGGGATAATCCTGGTCGGTGGTGCCGATCAGGGTGAAATCCTCTTCATACGGAATGGCGAAGATGATGCGGCCATCCTTGTTCTGGAAGAAATAGGCGCGCGGATCGTCGAATTTTTTGCGGACGACGATATGGCTGCCCTGGACGAGCCGGACATTGTGAACGTCGTTCTGGCCGAGGGTCGCCGAAAGCACGTGGTCCACCCAGGGGCCGGCGGCGTTCACCAGCAGGCGCGCCCTCACCTGTTCCGCCTTGCCGCTCTGCAGGTCCTGAAGCGACAGCAGCCAGATATCGCCTTCACGGCGGGCGCCGACGACCTTGGTGCGTGTGCGGACGATCGCGCCGCGGTCGGCGGCGTCGCGGGCGTTCAGCGCGACCAGGCGGGCATCGTTCACCCAACCGTCGGAATATTCGAACGCCTTGGCAAAGAGCGGCTTGAGCGGCTTTCCCGCCGGGTCCCGCTTCATGTTCAGCGTGCGGGTCGGCGGCAACAGCTTGCGGCCGCCGAGATGGTCGTAGAGGAACAGGCCGAGCCGGACCATCCAGGCGGGACGCGGGCCGCCTTTGTGATAAGGCAGCACGAAACGCATCGGCCAGATGATGTGCGGCGCATTGCGCCATAGCACCTCCCGCTCCATAAGCGCTTCGCGGACAAGCCGGAATTCGTAGAATTCGAGATAGCGCAGGCCGCCATGGATAAGCTTCGTCGAACCCGACGAGGTGCCGCTGGCCAGGTCGTCCATTTCGGCGAGATAGACGGAAAAGCCACGCCCGGCGGCATCGCGGGCGATGCCGCAACCGTTTATGCCGCCGCCGATGACAAAAATGTCATGGACCGTGGATGTGGCCAAGTCGTCCTCCCTCGATTCCGCGGCGCAGCTTTCCTGCTTTTGCGAAACCATTTCGATGATAATTCGAAAAGAGAACGAATGTCAAACGCAAGTAAGAAATGGTGCCGGAAGTGCGCGGAAAGCGTCAGGCGCGCTGCGTCTCAATGAGCTCGACTTCCGATTCCAGGCAGATTTTGCGCACGGATGCGATGTTGCACTGGTCCGTTATGAACGTGTCGACCTGGCTGAGGTGGCCGATCCGGACCGGCGCTGTGCGCTCGAACTTGGTCTGGTCCGAGACGAGGATCACATGCCTGGCGTTGGCGATGATCGCCTGCGCGACCTTCACCTCGCGAAAGTCGAAGTCGAGAATGGCGCCGTCGTGATCGATGGCCGATGCGCCGATGACGGCGTAGTCCACCTTGAACTGCTTGATGAAATCGACAGCCGCCTCGCCCACGATGCCGCCGTCCGACCCGCGCACCACGCCGCCGGCGATGACGACTTCGATGGAAGGATAGACCCGCATCCTGTTGGCCACATTGATGTTATTGGTGATGACCATCAGCCCGGCATGATCGAGAAGCGCCTTGCTGACGGCCTCCGTCGTGGTGCCGATATTGATGAACAGCGAGGCGTTGTCGGGAATGAGCCGCGCGGCGGCCAGGCCGATGGCTTCCTTCTCGTCCGCGGCAATTTTTCGCCGCGCCTCGTACTCCATGTTTTCGATGCCGGAGGGAAACAGCGCCCCGCCATGCACGCGGGTCAAAAGCCGCTGATCGCAGAGGTCGTTGAGGTCCTTGCGGATGGTCTGCGGCGTCACGTTGAAATGCGTCGCCAGGTCCTCGACCAGCACGCGCCCATTGTCCTTGGCCATCTGGATGATTTCGGAATGGCGCGGCGACAGAAACATGGAAATTCTCCCCATTTTCGTTTTTCTTTATGCTATCTGAAAACGAAAGCCCTGAAAAGGGCAAAGCCGGCTAATGGAAAATGTCTGTTTGCAAAGGCGAAGTCGGCGGGGAAGTCCATGTTCCGCCGTCAGGGCCGGCACGAAGAATTGCGTGGCCCGGCCGGCGCCGCGCCTTGCTTTCCTATTCGGAGAAGTCCGGTAGGTCCTGGAAAGCTGCTTTCAACGCGCGCGACCAGCCTTCCGAGATCGTGCGGTAATAGGGATCGTCCTGTGCAAAGCGTTTCTTCATGCCGACCTTGAAAGTGTCCTTTTCATAGAACAGCAGGTCGAGCGGCAAGCCGACGGAAAGGTTCGACTTGAGCGTCGAATCGAAGGAGACGACCAGCAGCTTGACCGTCTCGGCGAAGCTCATGGCGCGGTCGTAGGCCCGGATGATGATCGGCTTGCCGTACTTGGTTTCGCCGATCTGGAAGAACGGCGTGTCGTCGGTGGATTCGATGAAGTTGCCTTCCGGATAGATCATGAAAAGGCGCGGCTCGCTGCCACGGATCTGGCCGCCAAGGATGAAAGAGGCGTTGAAATAAGAGTCTGCCGTTTCACCGGCCGGGGCGGTCTTGGCGATGACCTCCTTGACGACGTCGCCGACCAGGCACGCCGTCTGGTACATGGAAGGCGTCTCGAGCAGCGCCTGATGCCGGTCCACCAGAGCCTTGCCGCGCTCGTCGAGCAGGCTGACCACGGCCTGTGTGGTGGCGAGGTTGCCCGCCGATATGAGCACGATCACCCGTTCGCCGGGCTCTTCCCAGACATGCATCTTGCGAAAGGTCGAGATGGAGTCCATCCCGGCATTGGTGCGCGTGTCCGACATGAAGACGAGACCGCGATCGATTTTAAGGCCGACGCAATAGGTCATGGAATCGGTTTCCGGCGTGATCTTACGGATTACTGCTCGACTGTAATGGCGACCGCAAGACGTTCCTGCCCCTGCCCCATCCTAATCCCCGACACAGGCATGGCGTCGCGATAGTCGCGGCCGGTCGCGATACGCACATAGCGTTCGTCCGGCGAAATGCAATTGGAGACGTCGAAGGCGACCCAGCCCAGCCCTTGTACATGCGCTTCCGCCCAGGCGTGGCTTGCAGCCTGCTCGGCGACGCCCTCCATCATCAGATAGCCGCTGACGTAGCGGGCGGGAAAACCCATCAGCCGCGCAGCGGCGATGAAAATGTGGCTGTGGTCCTGACACACCCCCGCCCCCAGGACAACAGCCTCCTCCGCCGTGGTTTCGGAGTCGGTGCCGCCCAGCGTGTATTTGACCCGCTCGCCTATCGTCTTCATCAGCCGGTGGAGCCGTTCGACATCCGTGCCGTCGCCAATGGCGGCCACCAGCTCGCCAATGTGCTTGCCCGGCGCGGTCAACGCCGTTTCGGCAGTGAACAGCCAAAGCGGTGCAAAGCCCCGGTGCGGCCCGAAGACGCCCGCCTTGTCCCGGGTTTCGACCTCGCCGGTGGCCTCGATGGCGATGACATGCGGATCGCCCTCGACGCTCAGCAGGCGCGTGTCATTACCGAAATGGTCAAGAAACCGGACCTGCTCGCGGGCGCCTTCTATGTTCAGCGCCCATTTGCCGACCGATTGCATCGCATTGCTGGCGGGAACCAGCCGCAGGCGTTGCAGGGCATAGGGCACCGGCATCTCGTAGCGATACTCGGTGCGATGGGTGATCTTCAGGCGCATCTCAATAGAACCGATAGTCCTGGGCGATCTCGTCGCCGAGCCGGGTGTTGTCCTGGATGAAGTTCACCAGGAACTCGTGCAGTCCCGTATCGAATATATCCTTGATGGAACCTGTTCTGAGCATGGTGTGGGTTCGTTCCGCCGTCTGATGACAGGCATGGCGCTCGCCATAGTCGTCGCCAAGGAACTTCAGGTGTTCGGCGATGAAGCGGTAGCAGAATGTCAATGAACGCGGCATGCGCACGTTGAGAATGAGATAGTCGGCGATGTTCGTCGGCTTGTATTCCGCGTCGTAGACCCAGCGGTAGGAACGGTGCGCCGAGACCGACCTCAGGATCGATTCCCACTGGTAGTTGTCGAGCGTCGACCCCACCCATGAGATGGAGGGCAGCAGGACGTAGTATTTGACGTCGAGGATGCGGGCGGTGTTGTCGGCCCGCTCGACATAGGTGCCGAGCTGGGAAAAGTCGAAAATCTCGTTGCGCAGCATTGTTCCGTAGAACGAACCGCGGATGATCGCGGTTTCGCGCTTGATGGCGTCGAGAACCGTGGGCAAGTCACGGTCGTCTATGGGCCTGGCGAGGATGCGCTTCAGCGACATCCAGGCGTCGTTGATGCTTTCCCAGGTTTCTCGGGTTTGCGCGGTCCTCACCATGCGCGCATTGTTCCGGGCGGTTTCGATCGACGACATGACGCTGGATGGGTTGGAGGTGTCGCGCAGCAGGAAGTCCGCAGCGTTGCTGGCGGTATAGTCCGTGTATTTCTGGGAAAAAGCCTGTTCGGAACCGGCGCTCAATAGAACGGAATGCCATTCCTCCGAGCTGCTCTGCGTTCGCGTCAGCGCCATGCGCAGGCCGGCATCGACGAGCCGCGCTGTGTTCTCCGCCCGCTCGATATAGCGGTTCATCCAGTAAAGTCCGTTGGCGGTGCGGCCTAGAAGCATCAATGCGCTCCGGCGAGGCGGGAGTAGGGAATAGGGAATAGGGAATAGGGAATGTTCGCCATGGTTGTCATAGCTTCTTCTGCAAATTCCTGATCAGGGACCGGAGCATCTTCCCGATTTCTTCCATGCGGCGGAGCAAATTCTCCGCCGCATTTTTGGATAAAAGTCCCACTCTTTGCGCCACGATGACGTGTGTCTCCAGTTCTTTTAGAGAACCTTGAGCTATCCGAAGAAACTGTATGTAAGCTCCTGTATTCTCACGCCCATTTCCCTCCGCGATATTGGCTGGAATTGAGGTTGATGCCCTTCTTATCTGTGAGGTCATGCCGTAGGTCTCACGAGTCGGAAAGGCATTGGTCGTCTCATAACAGGCTACGGCAAGTTCAACCGCTTGCTGCCAGACGAGCAAATCCCGATAAGAACTGACCGTGCCTTCCAAAATTTTCCCTATTCCCTATTCGCTACTCTCTATTCCCCACTCGCTTCCTCAATCATCCAGCACCCACGTATCCTTCGTCCCCCCGCCCTGCGAGGAATTGACCACCAGCGAACCCTCTTTCAGCGCCACGCGGGTCAGGCCGCCGGGCACGATCTGGATGCGGTCCGACACCAGCACATAGGGGCGCAGGTCGACGTGCCGCGGCGCCAGGCCCTGGTGGGTGAGGATCGGACAGGTCGAAAGCGCCAGCGTCGGCTGGGCGATATAGTTCCAGGGCTTGGCGGCGAGCTTCCTGGCGAAATCCTCGCGCTCCTTCTTGCTGGCTGCCGGGCCGACGAGCATTCCATAGCCGCCGGAGCCGTGCACCTCCTTCACGACCAGCTCGGCGATATGCTCCAGCACATATTTCAGGCTGTCCGGCTCGGAACAGCGCCATGTCGGGATGTTGCCGAGGATCGCCTTGCGGCCGGTGTAGAATTCGACGATCTCGGGCATGTAGGAATAGATCGCCTTGTCGTCGGCGATGCCGGTTCCCGGCGCGTTGGCGATGGTGATGTTGCCGGCGCGGTAGACATCCATGATGCCGGGCACGCCGAGCGCCGAATCCGGCAGGAAGGTCAGCGGGTCCAGATAAGCGTCGTCGACCCGCCGGTAGAGCACGTCGATCTGCTTGTAGCCTTCGGTCGTGCGCATGGTGACGTGACCGTCGACTACCCGCAGATCCTGCCCCTCCACCAGCTGCACCCCCATCTGGTCGGCAAGGAAGGCATGTTCGAAATAGGCGGAATTGAAACTGCCCGGCGTCAGCACGGCGATGGTCGGCGCGCCCTTGGCGGTTTGCGGGCGCACGGCGGCGAGCGACTGCCTCAGCAGTTGCGGATAATTCTCGACCGGGCGCACCTTGATCTTCTGGAACAGCTCCGGAAAGAGC
This sequence comes from uncultured Mesorhizobium sp., assembly GCA_965649745.1. Lineage (GTDB taxonomy): Bacteria > Pseudomonadota > Alphaproteobacteria > Rhizobiales > Rhizobiaceae > Mesorhizobium. Next base: position 117,854 of record CBFGLW010000006.1, read on the forward strand.
TGCATCATCGTCTCGCGGTTCTCCAGCATGTAGGACACGCCCGACGGCGTGCGGGCATTGTCTTCCAGCACGTAGAATTCGTTCTCGCTGATGCGGACGATGTCGACGCCGATAATGTGCGTGTAGACGCCATTTGGCGGCCGCACGCCGATCATTTCCGGCAGGAATGCCTCGTTGCTGGCAATCAGCTCCTTCGGCACGCGGCCTGCGCGCAGGATTTCCTGCCGGTGATAGATATCGTCGAGGAATGCGTTCAGGGCCTGGACACGCTGCTCGATGCCTTGCGTCAGCCGGCGCCACTCGTTGCCGGAAATGATGCGCGGCACGATGTCGAAGGGAATGAGGCGCTCGCCGGCTTCCTGCTCGCCATAAACGGCAAAGGTGATGCCGGTCTTGCGGAAGACCCTTTCGGCGTCCTCCATCTTCTGGGTCAATCTGGCGGGATCTTGCTCTTTGAGCCAGCTATCATATGCCGAATAAGGACTTCTCGGCCCGGAAGCCTCCGGAAGCATTTCGTCGAAAGCGACCAATCGCGTACTCCCCTGCGCAGCCATTTGACACAAGCCGGGCCGGGAAAATCAAGCATAATCGACCATTTACCGCGAGGAAGCGGGGGCTTTGAAAGAAAATGCCTAAAAATTGAGCGGCTTGTCCGGCTATGCGCCAGCTGTTGCGATTGCGCTGTGCAAGGCTCCGCACGATCATTGGAGTCGGGCCGGATCGTATGTCCCGCCGAAGCATGACACTCATGCAGCCCGCGCTTTGGCCACCGCATCCTTCAGTTCCGCCAGCGGTAGACCGCGCTTGTAGAGCGTGCCCCCGATCACGAGAGCCGGCGTGCCCCGGAGCCGGAAATCGGCCGCCTGCGCCTCGTTGCGTCCGAGCACGGCGTCGATGGCGCCTCGCCTGCTGTCGGCAGTCGCTCGCAGCAGCCCGGAATCGACGCCTGCGGCTTCGACGATGGCGTCGATGCGCCGGCTCGACAGCTGGCGCTGGTTTTCCATGAACGCAGAGACGACGGGACCGTAGTTCTGGCCGGCCGCCAACGTCAGCGAGGCTGCATCGCGCGATGCTTCCCCGAAGATCGGCCAGTCCTTCATCACCAGACGGACCCTGTCGTCCTCGGCCAGCAGTTTCTGCAACTCCTGGAAGCAGAGTTTGCAGATCGGGCATTGGTAGTCGACGAATTCCACGACGGTGACATCGCCGTCGGGATTGCCGAGGGCCGGAATGTCGGGATCGAAAGCCACCTGGTCTACGGTGATCTCCGCCCGGGCAAGCCGAGGCGCGGCGGCGACAACGGCGAGACTCATAACGCCAAACATCAGCCGGCGGCGGCCGATTGCAAGATCGGACATGCTTCGTCCCCTTGGTTACGCTCCCCGTGGAAAGGATGGAAGCATAGCCTTAAGGCGGGCTTAACCGCGGAGCGCCCTTAGAGCGCCGGAATGTCGCCGCGCGCCCAGGCTTCGCTGATTTCCGCCGCGCGGGCTTCGAACGTTCCGGCTTCGATGGCGTCGCGGATGTCCTGCATCAGCGACTGGTAATAGGCCAAATTGTTCCAGGTCAGCAGCATGGCGCCGAGCGCCTCCTGCGAACGGACGAGGTGGTGCAGATAGGCGCGCGAATAGTCCCGCGCGGCCGGATAATTGCTCTCTTCGTCCAGCGGGCGCGGGTCCTCAGCGTGGCGGGCATTCTTGAGATTGACCTTGCCGCGCCGCGTATAGGCCAGCCCATGCCGGCCTGCCCGCGTCGGCATCACGCAGTCGAACATGTCGATGCCGCGCGCCACCGACTTGAGAATATCGTCCGGCGTGCCGACGCCCATCAGGTAGCGCGGCTTTTCGGCCGGCAGTTCAGGACAGGTGATGTCCAGCATCTCCAGCATCACGGCCTGCGGCTCGCCCACCGCCAGCCCGCCGACGGCGTAGCCCTTGAGGTCCATGGCCGACAGGGCCTGCGCCGAGCGGACGCGCAACGGAGCGATGTCGCCGCCCTGCACGATGCCGAACATCGCCTTGCCGGGCTGGTCGCCGAAAGCCGTCTTGCAGCGCTCGGCCCAGCGCAGCGACAGTTCCATGGCGCGCTCGATTTCCTGTGGCGTCGCCGGCAGCGCCGTGCATTCGTCGAGCTGCATCTGGATGTCGGAATCGAGCAGGCCCTGGATTTCGATCGAGCGCTCGGGCGTCATCTCGTAGGCGACGCCGTCTATGTGCGAGCGGAAGGTGACGCCTTTTTCGGTCAGCTTGCGCAGCTTCGACAGCGACATGACCTGGAAGCCGCCGCTGTCGGTCAGGATCGGGCCCTGCCAGCGGCCGAACTCATGCAGGCCGCCGAGCCGGGCGACGCGTTCGGCGCCCGGCCGCAGCATCAAATGGTAGGTGTTGCCGAGAATGATGTCGGAGCCCAGTTCGCGCACCTGGTCCATATACATGGCCTTGACGGTGCCGCCGGTTCCGACCGGCATGAAAGCCGGCGTACGCACGACGCCGCGCGGCATCGAGATTTCGCCGCGCCGCGCCTTGCCGTCGGTGGCGAGCAGGCGAAAGGTGAAATCCGGCGTCATTGCTGGTCGGCCCTGTAGAGCAAGCTTGCGTCCCCGTAGGAATAGAAGCGGTAGCCGCCGTCGATGGCGTGCCGATAGGTGTCCCGCATGGTATCCAGCCCGCAGAAGGCCGAGACCAGCATGAACAGCGTCGAGCGCGGCAAATGGAAATTCGTCATCAGCATGTCGGCGACCCTGAACCGGTAGCCGGGGGTGATGAAAATATCGGTCGGTCCCGACCATGGCGCGACCGTGCCGTCCGGTCGCGCGGCGCTTTCCAGCAGCCGCAGCGAAGTGGTGCCGACGCAGACGATGCGCGCGCCGCGCGCCCTGGCGTCGTTCAGCGCCGCCGCGACGTTGGCCGACACGGTTCCCGTCTCGGCATGCATTTTATGGTCCGCGGTATCGTCGGCCTTGACCGGCAAAAAGGTTCCGGCCCCGACATGCAGCGTCACGAACCGGCGTTCGATGCCCCTGGCGTCTAGCGCGGCGAAAAGCTCCGGCGTGAAATGCAGGCCGGCCGTCGGTGCGGCGACCGCGCCTTCCTCGCGCGCATAGACAGTCTGATAGTCGCTGCGGTCGCGTTCGTCGTCGTCGCGCTTGGAAGCGATATAGGGCGGCAGCGGGATATGCCCGACTGCATGCAGCGCCTCGTCCAGGAACGCACCCGAAAGGTCGAAGCCGAGCAGCACCTCGCCGCCCTCGCCCTTTTCGAGCACGGTGGCGTCGAGCTGGCCGAGGAAGCAGGAATTGCCGTCATGGCCGAAATGGATGCGGTCGCCGGCGGCGACCCGCTTTCCCGGCCGCATGAAGGCGCGCCATCGGTCGGGCGCCACCCGCATATGCAGCGTCGCCTCGACCTGCGCCGTCGCCTCGCCGCGGCGGCGGACGCCTTTCAGCTGGGCGGGAATGACCTTGGTGTCGTTGAAGACCAGAACGTCGCCGGGCTCGAGCAGCGAGGGCAAGTCACGGACCGTGCGGTCTTCAGGCTCTTCGCCCGGCTTCACTACCAGAAGGCGTGCTGCATCGCGCGGCTCGGCCGGGCGCAGCGCGATCCTCTCATCCGGGAGATCGAAATCGAACAAATCCACTTTCATGCCGGCGGCAATAGCCCGTTCGTTGCTTGTTTGTCACCTTCCATGATGCCGCGTTTGGCGGTGCCGGGCATCTTCAGGAAAGACGTCCTCGGAAATAACCGCTTGCGATTTGCAACTGGTTATTCTACAACAAGGCTGATTTCAAAACGCAACCGGTGGAGGAGGCCATCATGACCAGAGTAAAAGTTTGCGGGTTTTCCATCTCGCTCGACGGTTTCGGCGCCGGGATCGAACAGAGCCTGCAGGACCCGCTCGGCAAGCGCGGCGAGGAACTGCACGAATGGTTCTTTCCGACGACGACTTTCCGCGCCATGGTGGGCAAGGAAGGCGGATCGAGCGGCGTCGACGAACGATATGCCGCCGCTTCGATGTCGGGTTTCGGCGCCTTCATCCTCGGGCGTAACATGTTCGGCCCGATCCGCGGCGAATGGCCGGACGATGTCTGGAAAGGCTGGTGGGGCGCCAACCCGCCCTACCATGCGCCGACTTTCATCCTGACACACTATCCGCGCGCGCCCATCGTCATGGAGGGCGGCACGACGTTCTACTTTGTCACCGAAGGCATTGAAGCGGCGCTGGAACAGGCGAAAGCCGCTGCCGGCTCGCTGGACGTGAAGATCGGCGGCGGCGTGTCGACCGTGCGGCAATATCTGCGCATCGGCGCGGTCGACACCATGCATCTGGCGGTGTCACCGGTGGTGATCGGCCGTGGCGAGCCGCTGTTCGAAGGCATGGACCTGCCGGCACTCGGTTACAAGGTGACGAAGCAGGAGGCGGGCGAGTTGGCCACGCACATCATGCTGTCGAAGAACTGAGCAGCGTCAGTTTTTAGTAAAGCCGCACGAGCAGCGCACCGAGCAGCAGAAGCGCCGCGCCCGCCAGCCGGCCGAGCGAGATTTCGCGCACTGCCATGCCGAGGAAGCCGATGCGGTCGAGCACCATGCCGGCCATGAGTTGCCCGGCCACAAGAAAGGCCATCAGCGCCGCCGCGCCGATACGCGGCGTCAGTATGGTGGAGAGCGTGACATAGAAAGCGCCGAGCACGCCGCCGGCGACGAACAGCCATGGCGCCGGCGCTTTCCAGTCGAGCGAAAGGCCCTGGAAGCGCACCAGCGCCACGGTGATGATGCCCAGCACGATGGCGCCGGACAGGAACGAGAACGCAGCCGCGGCCACGGGCAGGCCGAGGCCGCGCGCCAGTTGCGCGTTGATCGGCGCCTGCACGGCGATGAAGGCGCCCGACACTATGCCGAGCAGCGACCAGACAAGCCCTATCATCGCCCTGCCCCGTTCTGCTTACTTGACGTCCGCCGCGACCTTGAGCGACACGATCTTGTCGGGGTCCTGCACCGGCTCGCCGCGCTTGATCTTGTCGACATTGTCCATGCCTTCGATGACCTGGCCCCAGACCGTGTACTGGCGGTTCAGGAAGCCGGCGTCGTCGAAGCAGATGAAGAACTGCGAGTTGGCCGAGTTCGGGTTCTGCGCGCGCGCCATCGAGCAGGTGCCGCGGCCGTGGTTGGCGTTGGAGAATTCCGCCTTCAGGTCCGGCTTGTCGGAACCGCCCATGCCCGCGCGCGACGGCGCGAAGGACGACGAGGTGGAATTGCCGAACTTGACGTCGCCGGTCTGCGCCATGAAACCGTCGATGACGCGGTGGAAGACGACGCCGTCATAAGCGCCCTCGCGCGCCAGTTCCTTGATGCGGGCGACGTGGCCCGGCGCCAGGTCGGGATACATTTCGATGACGACGTTGCCCTTGGTCGTCTCCATGATGAGCGCGTTTTCGCGATCCTTGATTTCGGCCATGTTGTGTTCCTTTCAAAATTGGTCGGCAGTCGGGAATAGGCAATCGGCAGTCGGGTGAGGCTTATGATGGGCTTTCTCGATTGCCTATTGCCTATTGCCTATTGCCGACTGCCGTTACTTGTCAGAAGCGATGCGCACCTTGATCATGCGGTCGGGGTCGGAAACAACCCCGTTCTGGGCGGCATCGCCCTTCTTGATTTTGTCGACCAGCTCCATGCCGCTCTCGACCTCGCCGACGATGGTGTACTGATTGTCGAGCGAATCCACCGTCCCGAACATGATGAAGAATTGCGAGTTGGCCGAGTTCGGGTCCTGCGAACGGGCCATGCCGACGACGCCGCGGACGAAATGCTCCTTGGAGAATTCGGCCGGCAGGTCGGGCAGGTCCGAGCCGCCGGTGCCGACGGCATCGGCGCTGTAGCCGTCTTTCATGTCGCCATAGCGGACATCGCCGGTCTGCGCCATGAAGCCGTCGATGACCCGGTGGAACGCGACATTGTCATAGGCGCCTTCGCGCACCAGCTTCTTGATCTGCTCGACATGCTTGGGTGCGAGGTCCGGCCGCAATGCGATGGTCACGTCGCCGTCCTTCAGCGTGATGATCATCGTGTCTTCCGGCTGTGCCGCGAAGGCGGATGCGCCTGCGAACATGCCGGCAAGAAGAACGAGACAGGCGGCGAGCCTTTTGAACAGCATGGATTTTGCTCCGGAATTATCTGGCGAATTTGGCGGTGAGCGCGCCGGCCACCACCGCCGGCACGAAGGGGCGGATATCGCCTCCCATCGAGGCAATCTGGCGGACAAGTGTGGCGGTAATGGTTCGCACCGAAGGGCTGGCGGGCAGGAAAACCGTCTGCAGTTCAGGCGCCATGGTCTCGTTCATGCCGGCCATCTGCATCTCGTAGTCGAGATCGGTGCCGTCGCGCAGGCCGCGGATCATGATCGAGGCGCCGTGCTTCCTCGCCGCATCGATGACCAGCCCGTCAAAGGCGACGACCTTGATGCGCGCGCCGTCCTTTCCGAGTTCCGATTTCGCGGCAGCCTCGATGAGCTTCACCCGCTCCTCGAACGAAAACAGCGGCTTCTTGCCCGGATGCACGCCAATCGCGGCATAGATCGTGTCGGCGACGGCGAGCGACGCCTTCAGCACGTCCAGGTGACCGTTGGTCAACGGGTCGAAGGAGCCGGCATAGATGGCGATGCGCTCTGTCATGCAGCCTGCTTCTAGCCGCCGCGCGTGCGGAAGGCAAATGCCATCGGCGCGACAGCTGTGAACCTTTCGCTAAGCATGAACGACAGATGAACGGGCCGATCACGCTGGCTTCACTGACAGTTCACTAACTTGCCTCTTCATTGGATGAAACCAAAGCCCCATCTGATCGTTGTAAGGCGCAGGAGAACCAAAATGATGATCTTCATGCTAGCTGCCGCAATGACTGTCACCATGCTGATCGCAACCGTTTTCGGTCTTCACCAGGAAGCCGAGCGCGTGAAGCTGCACACCCGCCGGGCCGACCGCTTCGGTCCGCGCCGCTACTGACCGTCTCAGGATTTTTATCGGAAATTCAATCCCGTAAGCGCGCTGGCCTATGCCTTGAGCTGCTTGGCCATGTCGACCACCGTCCAGCCGCCTTCATGGCGTCATCCCGGGCGGAGCGATGGCCGGAGGCCGTCGCGAAGACCCGGGACCTATTGAGAGGCGCGGCCGGGTTCAAGGTTCGCGCCACGATCCTGAAGCGAGCCAGGCCAAAGTTCAGGAGAGGCCGTCAAGCCTCCGTGTCGCCGTCGGCTGCTCCAGCGGAACTTTCGCTGGTTCCTTCATCCGGAGCGTTCGTCTCACCGACGCCGTCAACAGGTGGGGAATCCTCGTCCTCGCCCTGCGGTTCGGAAATCGGTTCGACCGACACCACCTTCTCGCCTTCGGCGGTGTTGAAGATGGTGACGCCCTTGGTGGCGCGGCTGGCGAAGCGGATATCGTGCACCGGCACGCGGATGACCGTGCCGCCGTCCGAAACCAGCATGATCTGGTCGTCGTTGCCGATCGGGAAGGCCGCCACCAGCCGGCCGATCTCGTCGGCCTTGGAAACGTCGGTGGCGCGGATGCCCTTGCCGCCGCGGCCGGTCAGCCGGAAGTCGTAGGACGACGACCGCTTGCCATAGCCATATTCCGTCACGGTTAGCACGAACTGCTCGTGCTGCTTGAGGAATTCATAGCGCTCGTCCGAAAGCTGCGCTTCTTCGCCGACATCCTCGTTGGTCAGCGCGATTTCCTCTTCCTCCGGACCGCCGGAAAGCTGCCGGCGCTCCGTCACCGAACGCTTCAGATAGGCGGCGCGCTCGGCGGCGTCGGCGTCGACATGCTCGATGATGGCCATCGAGATGGCGCGGTCGCTTTCCGCCATCGAGATGCCACGCACGCCGACCGAATTGCGGCTCTGGAAGACGCGTACGTCCGAGACCGGGAAACGGATGCACTGGCCGGAGCTCGCCGTCAAAAGCACGTCGTCATTGTCGGTGCAGGTTTCGACGCCGAGGATCTCGTCGCCCTCTTCCTCCAGCTTCATGGCGATCTTGCCGTTGCGGTTGACCTGGACGAAGTCGGACAGCTTGTTGCGGCGGACGGTGCCGCGCGTGGTGGCGAACATGACGTCGAGCTCGCCCCAGCTCTCCTCGTCCTCCGGCAGCGGCATGATGGTGGTGATGCGTTCGCCCTGCTGCAATTGCAGCATGTTGATCAGCGCCTTGCCGCGCGATTGCGGATTGCCGATGGGCAGGCGCCAGACCTTCTCCTTGTAGACGATGCCGCGCGAAGAGAAGAACAGCACCGGCGTGTGGGTGTTGGCCACGAACAGCCGGGTGACGAAATCCTCATCCTTGGTCGACATGCCCGAGCGGCCCTTGCCGCCGCGGCGCTGCGCCCGGTAGAGCGACAGCGGCACGCGCTTGATGTAGCCGGAATGGCTGACAGTGACGACCATGTCCTCGCGCTGGATGAGGTCCTCGTCGTCCATGTCGGCGCCGCCGTCGGCCAGCTCCGTGCGGCGAGGCGTGCCGAATTCGTCGCGCACCGCCGCCAGCTCGTCCTTGACGATCTGCTGGATGCGGGCGCGGGACGACAATATGTCGAGGTAATCGGTGATTTCCGCGCCGATCTCGTTCAACTCGCCGGCGATTTCGTCGCGGCCGAGCGCGGTCAGGCGCGACAGCTGCAGCGCCAGGATGGCGCGCGCCTGCTCTTCCGACAGATTGTAGGTGCCGTCGTCGTTGATGCGGTGGCGCGGATCGTCGATCAGCCGGATCAGCGATTCGACATCCGCCGCCGGCCAGCGGCGCGTCATCAACTGTTCGCGCGCCGTGGTCGGGTCCGGCGCCTGGCGGATCAGCTTGATGACTTCGTCGATATTGGCGACGGCGATGGCGAGGCCGACCAGGATATGGGCGCGGTCGCGCGCCTTGCGCAGCAGGTACTTGGTGCGCCGGCTGATGACCTCCTCGCGGAAGCCGACGAAGGCCTTCAGCATGTCGGTCAGCGTCAGCACTTCCGGCTTGCCGCCATTGAGCGCCACCATGTTGGCGCCGAACGAGGTCTGCAGGGGTGTGAAGCGATAGAGCTGGTTGAGGATGACCTCGGCATTGGCGTCGCGCTTCAACTCGATGACCACGCGGTAGCCCTGCCGGTCGCTCTCGTCGCGGATGTCGGAAATGCCCTCGATGCGCTTGTCGCGCACCAGTTCGGCCATCTTCTCGATCATGCCGGCCTTGTTCACCTGGTAAGGGACCTCGGTGATGACGATGGCCTCGCGGTCGCCACGGCTTTCCTCGACATGCACCTTGCCACGCATGACGATGGAGCCGCGCCCCGTCGAATAGGCGCTGTGGATGCCGGAGCGGCCGAGCACGATGCCGCCGGTCGGGAAATCCGGCCCCGGTACGATTTCCATCAGGTCGGACAGATCAATGGCCGGATTGTCGATCAGCGCGATGGCGCCGTTGCAGACCTCGGCCAGATTATGCGGCGGAATGTTGGTCGCCATGCCGACGGCGATGCCGCCGGAGCCGTTGACCAGCAGGTTGGGGAAACGCGCCGGCAGCACGCGCGGCTCGCTGCCGGAAGCATCGTAGGTATCCTGGAAATCGACGGTGTCCTTGTCGATGTCTTCGAGCAATTCGTGCGCCACCTTGGTCAGGCGCGATTCCGTGTAGCGCATCGCCGCCGGCGGGTCGCCGTCGATGGAGCCGAAATTGCCCTGCCCGTCGATGAGCGGCACGCGCAGCGACCAGTCCTGTGCCATGCGCACCAGGGCGTCGTAGATCGAGGCGTCGCCATGCGGATGGTATTTACCCATCACGTCGGCGACGGGGCGGGCCGATTTCACATATTTGCGGTTCCAGTGATAACCGCTCTCATGGGCCGCGTAGAGGATGCGCCGGTGAACGGGCTTCAGCCCGTCGCGGACGTCGGGCAGCGCGCGCGACACGATCACGCTCATCGCGTAATCGAGATAGGAGCGCTGCATCTCCTCGATGATCGAGATCGGCTCGATGCCGGATGGGCCTTCCGGCCCGAGCGGTGTCTTCTGGTCGGTCAAATTCGTCACGCAAAAGAGGGAATCACAGGCCTTTTATATAGGAAGCCGTTGCATTTCTCCAATGGCGAGGCGGCTTTTCCAGAACTGATTTTCCACGAAATTTCAAATGGATGAGCGATTTTCGAGTGGACGCTGCGGCAACTTCCCCGTTGCCGGGCAGGCGCCGGAGCCGACGGGCCTGCGCATCTCGCCGCGACCGGGCTGGCGCGCAAGCCGCGATCACGCTAGCCTGACCGTCAGAGGGCTTGGCCGATGTCCAGTTTCGACAGTCTTTTCAATGCTTTCGTGACAATTCTCGTAACGATCGATCCGCCCGGTCTGGCGCCGCTTTTCCTGGCGATCACCCGCGGCATGAACCGCGACGAACGCCGGCAGGTCTCCATCCGTGCTTCGGTGATCGGTTTCCTGGTGCTGGCGCTGTTCGCGCTGGCCGGTGCGTCGATCCTGTCGGTGTTCGGCATCACCCTGCCCGCCTTCCGGGTGGCGGGCGGCTTCCTGCTGTTCTTCATCGCCTTCGAGATGGTTTTCGAGCGGCGTCAGGACCGCAAGGAGAAGATCGGCGACGTCGCCATTACCCGCGACCACATCCACAACATCGCCGCCTTTCCGCTGGCGATCCCGCTGATCGCCGGTCCCGGCGCGATTTCCGCTACCGTGCTGCTCTCCGGCTCGTTCCAGGGGGTTGGCGCGCAGGTGGCGCTGGTCGGCATCATCTTCGCCTGCCTCGTCATCACCTATCTGGTGTTCGTGCTGGCGGAGCGCATCGACCGCTTTCTGGGGCAGACCGGCCGCTCCATCCTGACGCGCCTGCTCGGCGTCATCCTCGCGGCGCTGGCGGTGCAGTTCGTCGCCGACGGCGTGAAGGCGCTGATCGCGGGGTGACGGGAGCTTTTGATGTGTGTCGTGCCCTGTCGGACCATTCGAGGCCCGCAATCTCGAATATTACCCCACCCCTGACCCCTCCCCGCAAGGGGGAGGGAGAGCTGCCGCATGCCAAGCCCCGTCCCCCTTGTGGGGAGGGGTTAGGGGGTAAGTGACCACGACACACCCAATTGAAGCTATTTCGCCGCCGTATCCACCACTTCGAAATCGTGGGTGAGCGCCGCGGTCTTGGCCATCATCGCCGAGGCCGAGCAGTATTTGTCGATGGAAAGGTCGATGGCGCGCTTGACCTTGTCATGCGAAAGCGCCCTTCCCTTGACGATGAAATGCATGTGGATGCGCGTGAAGACTTTCGGCTCGGTCTCGGCGCGGTCGGCGTCGAGCTCGACGACGCAGTCCTCGACCGCCTCGCGGCCCTTTTCGAGGATATGCACCACGTCATAGGCCGAGCAGCCGCCGGTGCCGATCAGCACCAGTTCCATCGGGCTCGGTCCCGGCGTCGCGCCTCCCGGCGCCGCCGAGGTCCCCAGGACCAGCTTGTGGCCGGTGCCGGACTCGCCGACGAAAGTCCGTTCCTCGACCCATTTGACCCGTGCCTTCACCGAAAACTTCCCTCAAGCAAAACGCGGCCGGTTTAGCGACCGCGCCAATATCCGTCCATTCAACCGTGAGCGGTTCTTCCGCCGAGCCGATCAGAACGGGGCCGATCAGAACGGGATCTCGTCGTCCAGTTCGCGCGATGCCCCGCCACCGCCGCCACGGCTTCCGCCGCCTGAGCCGCGGCCGCCATAGTCGCCGCCGGGACCGGACTGGCCGAAACTGTCGCGATTGCCGCCGCCGGAATAACCGCCGACCTGACCGCCCTCGCCCTGCCCGCGCGCATCCAGCATCTGCAACTCGCCGCGGAATTTCTGCAGCACGACCTCGGTGGTGTAGCGGTCCTGGCCCTGCTGGTCGGTCCATTTGCGGGTCTGCAACTGACCCTCGACATAGACCTTCATGCCCTTCTTCAGATACTGCTCCGCCACCTTGGCGAGGCTGTCGTTGAAGATGACGACATTATGCCATTCGGTCTTTTCCTTGCGCTCGCCGGAGTTCTTGTCGCGCCAGCTTTCCGACGTCGCAATGCGGATGTTGACGACCGGATCGCCGGAATTCAGCCGGCGGATTTCCGGATCGGCGCCCAGATTGCCCACCAGAATGACTTTGTTGACGCTGCCGGCCATCACACTTCTCCACGCTCATCCGAAACCAGGTTCAATCGCCGCACCTTACAGACTGGCGCCCGTCGGCGCTTGCCTTGCCTGAGACTACCCACACCATTTTTACCAGAGCGGGTTTTGCTGCACGCATGTTCTCTTTATGTTCTAGTTTGCGCCTACTAAATTGTCAACATTGCTGGCCATGGTTTCCGTAGGCAGCTACATTGAAGCGTATGATGCCATCGAGATTCCGGACCCGTCCCCTGCTTGGCCTCTGCCTCGTCCTTTGCGCGGCATCGGCGTTTACTCCGGCTGCCGCCGACGAGCAGGCAAAATCTCCTTCGAACGAACTGCCGGGAGTCGACGGCGGCTACCGTATCGTCAAGCCGCTCCCCGAACCAGAGGACGGAGCGCCTGCCGGAAACGGACAGTTCAAGGCCGGCAATTTCGATGTCCGCATATCCGGGTTCGTCCGTGCCGAGGCCGGCTTCGGCAATGAGTTCGAGCTGAAGAAGAAATGAGCCTGTATAATCAGGCGATTGCGCCCGATTGCCGGCCTGCCGCCTGATACCCCTTAGAACGTGTTGCCTCTTGTAGGGGCCATTTGGTACCGGCAATATTCCAAACTTTACCCCCACCCCTGACCCTCCCCGCAAGGGGGAGGGGAAGCTGCTGCGTGCCAAGACCCCTCCCCGCCTACGGGGGTCTTGGGTGGGGGTAAGAAAACCCAGCGCAAGGAGTTCAAGTGAACGCGACGTACCCTGGCGGTTCGGCACAAACTCTCGCCGCAATGAAACTGCCCCGCCGCTGCCTGTGCAAGCGGACGGGGCCTCCATGAGGTCAACTCATTTTTGCCGGGAGTGTTTTACCGGCGGATTTCTCGGATGCGTCGCGGCGTCGACCGCTGATCCGACTATGGTCTCTCCATTTAGGGATTTCGACGAAACCGGTTTCTCTGCGCCGCCGTGACATGCCATTGGCATGGTCCATGGCGGGGCGGTTCAGGTTCGCCGCGGCTCCAGCGAAGCGCGGAGCCGGCTGGGACTGTCCGGTGGGGTCATACCTCGCTCCCTTGTTCGTTGCACATGGCGTCGTTCGAGGCGCTCATTCGTGGCCTGCGGCGTCTCGCAGACAGCCTGTTGCGGCTCGAAGATCGCGTCATTGGCGATCGGCCTCATCGACGAAACCGAATCTGGACCCGCCCGAAAGCCGGGTCAAGCCTCGAATGGCCGGCGGTAGAAAAAGTGATCGAAGGCGTCAGCCGGGCGTCGGGCATACGCATTTGCTGGCATGGCCTCCTGACAACAAGGTGTCAGCAAGTCGTTCGGCCTTTGTTCTTTGTGCTTGCCGGCTGCCGCCGCAGGCGGTTAAACGCTGTAGGAGTTGCGGCATCTCGAAGGTGCAGCAAAACGACCTACATTCGGGGAACGGCGGCATCCGCCAATCCTGCAATCAGATATCGAGGCGGCGGACCGGTCATGGCCGACCACAAACATATTTCCATTCGCGGCGCGCGCGAACACAATCTCAAGAATGTCGACCTCGACCTGCCGCGGGATTCGCTGGTGGTGATGACCGGGCTTTCCGGTTCCGGCAAATCGTCGCTGGCGTTCGACACCATCTATGCCGAGGGCCAGCGCCGCTATGTCGAGAGCCTGTCGGCCTATGCCCGCC
>CBFGLW010000007.1:0-100849 GCA_965649745.1 uncultured Mesorhizobium sp.
CGCGAAAGACCGGCCCGCTCGTTCGTTTCAGACATAGATACCTCCCTTGGAAATCCTATCCGTGCCGGCCGCCAATGTTAGCGCTCTCACCATGCCAGGCGCGCCAACATGGCATTATTTGTAAACATGTCAATAGACGAATTTGACCTCATACCTCCTCGGGGCAGGACGGCGGAATGATACCTGCAGCCGGCAGGCTCAGTTTATTGTTGAAATTCATTGGCTTGCTGGATTGCCTCAAAATGGCTCGAAGAATCTGCGAACAAATAGCAACTTGACAAGTTTGGTGAGATGCATAAACCTCCCTGCCAATCGAGCGGTTACGCAGGGCGGCGTTTGCCGGCCATTTTCCCTTCAGACGGATTCCGGACGCATGACTGAGCTTAGCTCCAAGATCGGCATCACCATGGGCGATCCGGCCGGCGTCGGCCCCGAGATCATCTGCAAGTCGCTGGCAACCATGAGCCCGGCCGAGCGCCGGTCGGTGCAGGTCTTCGGCGACCGTCGCAGCCTCGAGGCCGCGGCAACCATTGTCGGCGCGCCGCTGGCCTTCGGCGAACCGGGCGAGGGCGGCGATGCAGTGGCCGTGCACCACATCGAGATCGGCGGCGGCATGATCCCGTTCGGCAAGGTCGATCCCCGCGCTGGGGACGCCTGCTTCCACTTCATCGCCCGCGCGGTCGAGGCGGCGCAGGCAGGCGAGATCGGCTGCATTGTCACCGCGCCGATCAACAAGGAGGCGCTTAATCTGGCCGGCCATCACTATGACGGCCATACCGGCATGCTGGCGCACCTCACCGGTTCGAAGTCGTCATGGATGCTGCTGGCGTCCGAGCGCATGTCGGTGATCCACGTCTCGACGCATGTCTCGCTTTCGGAAGCCATCGCCCGGGTCAAGACGCCGCGCATTCTTGAAACCATCCGCACCGGCTACCGGCATCTGCGCCGGCTGGGTCTGGAAGCCCCGCGCATCGCCGTCGCCGGCCTCAATCCGCATTGCGGCGAAAACGGCCTCTTCGGCCACGAGGACGACGAGCAGATCGCCCCGGCCGTCGCCGCCGCCCGCGCCGAGGGCATCAACGCGGTGGGGCCGATCCCGCCGGATACCGTTTTCCACCGCGCTTACAATGGCGCGTTCGACCTCGTCGTGGCGCAGTACCACGACCAGGGCCACATTCCGATGAAGCTTATAGCGTTCGATTCGGGCGTCAACATTTCGCTGGGCCTGCCGATCGACCGCACTTCGGTCGATCACGGCACCGCCTTCGACATTGCCGGCACCGGCAAGGCCAAGCACATCAACATGGATTCGGCGATCGCCTATGCGCGTAAGCTCGCCGCAACCCCGAAGGTCGCATCATGAGCAAGTTCGCAGTCAGCGGGGTCTTCAGCGCCGCCGCCACGCCTCTCAACGCGGATCTTTCGGTCGATCACGTGCGTTTCGCCGCCCATTGCCGCCGGCTGCTCGATGCAGGCTGCCATGGCGTTGCGCTACTTGGCACGACGGGCGAAGCGAATTCCTTCTCCGTGGCCGAGCGCAGGGAAATCCTGGAAAAGGTGATTGCGGCAGGCATCGATCCGGACGTGCTGATGCCCGGAACCGGTGTCGCCGCCATTCCCGAGACTGTCGACCTGACCCGTTATGCGCTGTCAGTCGGTGTCCGCAAGGTCGTCATGCTGCCGCCCTTCTATTACAAGGGCGTTTCGGACGACGGGCTGTTCGCCGCTTACGCCCGCACGCTCGAAGCCATCGGCGACAACCGGCTGAAGGTCGTACTCTATCACATACCCCAGGTCTCCGGCATTCCGCTGTCGGTCGAGCTGGTCGCCCGACTGGTCGCGGCCTATCCGGGCACCGTTGTCGGGGTGAAGGAATCCAAGGGCGATTTCGCCAACATGCAGGCGCTGATCGAGGCCTGTCCCGACCTCGCTGTCTTCCCTGGCGCCGATCCGCTGATGCTGCCTTTGCTGAAAGAGGGCGGCGCAGGTTGCATCACCGCGACCTCCAACCTGATCGCGGATTCTCTGCGGATCGTGTTCGATGGCTACGCCGATCCTTCGGTGGCGGCGCAGATGGAAGCCGCGCAGGCCCGCATCGACGCCTGGCGCACCCTGTCCAACTCCTACGCGCAGATTCCCACGATCAAGGCGATGATCGGCATCGAGAATGGCGAGACCGGGTGGGAACGGCTGCGTCCGCCGCTGATGGCGCTGTCGGCTGCGGAAATCGCCGATCTCGCGCCGCGCATCGCCGCGTTGCCCTGAGACATGCCGATGTCCGCAAATCCTGCCCCGACAGAAACAGAAATCATGCCGCTCACGCATGAAGCCGTGGCTACCCGCATGGACGGACGGATCGTCTCCGTGGCCCCGGACCGCTCGGAGGCGTTCCTGCCGTCGCCCTGCATCCAGAACCACGCGGCGAATTTGGCCCGGCTGGCCGACGGCTCGCTGGCCTGCGTCTGGTTCGGCGGCACGATGGAGGGCATGGGCGACATTTCCATCTATCTGTCTCGTCTTGAGCCTGGATCGGACCGCTGGTCGGCGCCGGAAAAACTCTCCGACGATCCGGAAAAATCCGAGCAGAATCCGCTGATTTTCATCGCGCCGGACGGCAAGGTCTGGCTGCTCTACACCTCGCAGACGTCCGGCAACCAGGACGGCGCGGTGGTGAAGCGGCGCATCTCGGCCGACGGCGGCAGGACCTTCGGACCGGTCTCGACGCTTTGCGATATCCCCGGCACCTTCGTGCGCCAGCCCATCATCGTGAACCGGCAGGGCGAATGGCTGCTGCCTGTCTTCCGCTGCATCGGTGTGCCGGGCAGCCGCTGGACCGGCGATGCCGACACGGCAGCGGTGCTGATCTCCGGCGATGCCGGCCAAAGCTGGACGATGCACGACGTGCCGGACAGTGTCGGCGCGGTCCACATGAACATTGTGCCGCCCGGCGGCGACCGCATGGCGGCCTTCTATCGCAACCGTTTCGCCGAACAGGTGCTGCGCAGCGAGACGCTGGACGGCGGCCGCAGCTGGAGCGCGCCGCAGCCGACCGATCTGCCGAACAACAATTCCTCCGTGCAGGCGGTGGCGCTTGGCGACGGGCGCATCGCCATGGTCTACAACCATTGCAATGCCGGCATGTCCGATGCGCGGCGGCTTTCGCTCTATGACGAGATCGAAGCGGACGGCGAAGAGGGCCAGCCGCAGCAGTCTGTTAAATCCGGCCGCTCTGCGATCTGGGGCGTGCCGCGCGCGCCCCTGAGCCTTGCCATCTCCAATGACGGCGGATTGAGCTTTCCTAACCGCCGCGATCTGGAGACCGGAGACGGCTACTGCCTCAGCAACAATTCGAAGGACGGGCTGAACCGCGAATTCTCCTATCCGTCCATCGTCGCCGAAGGCGGCACGCTGCACATCGCCTTCACCTACTACCGCCGCGCGATCAAATACATCCGCCTGGAACTGGAGCCGCGGTCATGAACGACCTCAACACGCCGATCACGCTGGTCCGGCCGCCGCTCATCGAATTCGGTCCCGGCACGGTGTCGCGCCTTGCCGGCTGGATCGCCAGCCGTGGCCTGCGCAAGGCGCTGGTGGTCGCGGACGCCTTCAATGCGCGCCGGGTCGAAACGCTGCAACTCGGCATCGAAACCGTGGTCTTCGGCGACGTGCGGCCTGAGCCCGACCTGCCGAACCTCGAAGCGCTGATCGAGCTGGCAGACCGTAGTTCGGCCGATCTCGTCATCGGTTTCGGCGGCGGCAGCGCCATGGATCTGGCCAAACTGGCATCGGTGATGACCGGAACCGGGCAACGGCTCGCCGATATTGTCGGCGTCGGCAAGACCGGCAGGCGAAAGGTGGCGCTGGCGCAGGTGCCGACCACCTCCGGCACCGGCAGCGAGGCGGGAACGCGCGCGTTGGTGACCGATCCGGCGACGCAGGCGAAGCTTGCCGTGGAAAGCATGGAAATGCTGGCCGATATCGCGATCGTCGACCCGGCCTTGACCGCGACGGTGCCGCCCGCGGTCACCGCTGCCACCGGCGTCGACGCGATGGCGCACTGCGTCGAGGCCTACACCAGCAAGAAGGCGCATCCGCTGATCGATCTCTATGCGCTCGAAGGCATCCGACTGGTGGGGCGCTATCTCGCGCGCGCCGTCCGCGACGGCAGCGATATCGAGGCGCGGTCAGGTCTGTCACTGGCTTCCCTCTATGGCGGTTTCTGCCTCGGTCCGGTCAACACGGCCGGCGGCCACGCGCTCGCCTATCCGCTCGGCACGCGCTGGCACATTGCGCACGGCGCCGCCAATGCGCTGATCTTCCCGCACGTGCTGGCCTTCAACGTGCCGGCTGCCGGCGACAGGACGGCGCATATCGTCGAGGCGCTGGGCCTTGGCGGGGCGGCGAATGGCCAGGATGTGCTGAAGTCGACTTACGACTATTGCGGCTCGCTCGGCATTGAGATGCGGCTTTCGAAGCTCGGCGTTCCCGAATCCGATCTCGGCGTCATGGCCGACGACGCTTTCGCCATCCGCCGGCTTCTCGACAACAATCCGCGCGATCTCTCGCGTGACGATATTCTGTCGATCTATCAGGCAGCGTATTAGGCTGGAGCAAGTCCGGAATCGCTAGCAGCGGCTCTTTCGGGCGGAATGAATTGCGGTTTCTTCGGCCTGCAGCCGTTCGATCCGCGCCGTCTGCCGGCTGGTGACGGCACCGACCGCCCGCGTTCCGCCCAGCAGCCAGTTGGGGACGGCAAGTTTCTCCACCTTGCCGCGGCTGATCGCCGTCTTCGAGATATCCGTTGCCTTCTCGCCCATGGCGACGTTGAGGTCTTCGCAGCTCATTCCCTGATATTGAGCCGCATCGACGCTGCCCGTGGCGACCGCCGAGGCGCAACCGCCGGCCGAAATGAGAATACCAAGAAGAACGGCTGCGCGGAGCGCTGGAATCGCCATCGAAGGCCTCGTCAATGCATTGCTGTCCGCCACGCGCATGGTGGACAGGCAGGCCAAGAGTGTCAATTGCTGTTGAAGCTCAAATGCCTAGCGGCCGGTCTTCTCGCGCCATGCGGCGTAGTCGGACTGCGCCTTGTCCGAGGTCGGCGGATAAAGGCCGATGATGGCGGCCCCGTCCTTGACCTGCTCGAGCACGAAATCCTCGAACGTCTCCATGCCGGTGCATTCCCGGGCGATCTCGTCGGCGAGATGCGCCGGAATAACCATCACTCCGTCGCCGTCTCCGACCAGCACGTCGCCGGGAAACACCGCCGCGTCGCCGCAGGAAATCGGCACATTGATGTCGAGCGCCTCATG
Organism: uncultured Mesorhizobium sp.; assembly: GCA_965649745.1. Taxonomy (GTDB): domain Bacteria; phylum Pseudomonadota; class Alphaproteobacteria; order Rhizobiales; family Rhizobiaceae; genus Mesorhizobium. The sequence continues at coordinate 5,316 of CBFGLW010000007.1, forward strand.
CAGTGTCAGGTTGGTCGGCGCGGAGGCGCGTTGGTAGTAGGCCGGCATCTCGAGCTTGCCGATGCCCTCGGCATCGCGGAAACCGCCATCCGACACGACGCCGGCGCAACCGCGCATGGCGAGACGCGTCACCAGGATCGAGCCGGCGGAGGCCGCTCGTGCATCCTTACGGCTGTCCATGACGAGGACATAGCCGGGCGGGCATGTCTCGACCGCGACGCGCTGCGGGTGGTTGGCGTTGCGGAAAACCTCGAGCGGGTTGCGGTCCTCGCGCGCCGGAATGTAGCGCAGCGTGAAGGCCTGGCCGACCATGTTGCGGCCTTTCCAGTTCACCGGCGAGACGCCCTGGATGAACTGGTTTCGCAGGCCGCGCCTGTAGAGCGCGGTGGCGATCGAAGCGGTGGAAACTTGCATCAGCAGGTCCCGGGTTTCGTCGCTCAGGGTGAAATCGGTCATTGATATAGTCCTCGTGTCGGGTCGCAGGCGGCTTGGCCGGGGTCGTTCAGAATATGACGGGCTCGCTCACTGGCGCGCCGAATTCCGCTTTCAGGAAGTCGAAGTCGCAGCCCTTGTCCGCCTGTTCGATATGTTTGGAGAACATGTAGCCGTAGCCACGCTCGTAGCGCGGCGGCGGCGGCGTCCAGGCAGCCTTGCGGGCGGCCAGATCGGCTTCGTCGACCAGCATGTTCAGGCTGCGGTTCGGAATGTCGAGCTCGACCATGTCCCCATTGCGCAGCAGCGCCAGCGGACCGCCGACAAAGGCCTCGGGGGCCACATGCAACACGCAGGCGCCGAAAGAGGTGCCTGACATGCGCGCATCGGAAAGCCGCACCATGTCGCGTAGGCCGAGCTTCAGCAGCGCCTTCGGCATCGGAATCATGCCCCATTCGGGCATTCCCGGTCCGCCCTGCGGCCCGGCGTTGCGCAGAACCAGCACGGTGTCGGGCGTCATCGGATAGTCGGGATCGTCGATGATCTTCTTCAATTCCGGATAGCTGTCGGCGACCAGCGCCGGCCCGGTGTGGCGGTGGAATTTCGGATCGCAGGCGGCCGGCTTGATGACGGCTCCGTCCGGGCAGAGATTGCCCTTCAGCACCGCCAGCGATCCCTCATGATAGACCGGGTTCGACAAAGGACGGATGACATCCTCGTTCCACAGCTTGACCTGGTCGAGACCGTCGGTCAGCGGCTTGCCCGTCACGGTGATGGCGGTGTCGTCGAGCTTGTCGCCGAGCTGCTTCATCAGCGCACGCAAGCCGCCGGCATAGTAGAAATCCTCCATCAGGTAGGTGCTGCCGGACGGCCTGATGTTGGCGATGACCGGCGTGGTGCGGCCGATGCGGTCGAGATCGTCCAGTTCCAGCGGAATGCCGGCGCGGCGCGCCATGGCGATCAGATGAATGATGGCGTTGGTCGAGCAGCCGGTGGCCATGGCTACGGTCACGGCATTCTCTACGGCGGCCGGCGTCAATATCTTTTCCGGCGTCAGGTCTTCCCACACCATCTCGACAACGCGGCGGCCGCACTGCGTCGACATGCGCTGGTGGCCGGCGTCTGCAGCCGGGATGGACGAGGCGCCAGGCAGGGTCAGGCCCATCGCCTCGGCAATCGCCGTCATGGTGCTGGCGGTGCCCATGGTCATGCAATGGCCGTAAGAGCGGGCGATGCCGCCCTCGATGCCCTGCCATTCTTCCTTGGTGATGGTGCCGGCGCGGCGCTCGTCCCAGTATTTGAAACCGTCGGTGCCGGAGCCGAGATACTTGCCGGCATAATTGCCGCGCAGCATCGGTCCGGCGGGTAGGTAGACGAAAGGCAGGCCCATCGTCGTCGCACCCATGATCAGGCCCGGCGTGGTCTTGTCGCAGCCGCCCATCAGCACGGCCCCATCGACCGGATGGCTGCGCAGCAGCTCCTCCGTCTCCATCGCCAGCATGTTGCGGTAAAGCATGGTGGTCGGCTTGACGAAATTTTCCGACAGCGACAGCGCTGGCAGTTCCATCGGGAAGCCGCCGGCCTGCAATATGCCGCGCTTCACCCATTCGACGCGGTCCTTGAAATGCATGTGGCAGGGCTGGGCGTCCGACCATGTGTTGATGACGGCGATGATCGGCCGGCCTTCCCAGTCCACCGGGTCGTATCCCATCTGCATGGTGCGCGAACGGTGGCCGAAAGACCGCTGGTCGTCCGGCACCATCCAGCGGGCGGAGCGCAGGTCTTCATAGCGTTTGCGGGTCATGGTCTTACCTCGGGAGAACTCAGCGTTTCGGCAACCGTTGCCGAAAGCGTCATCGTGCCGAACAGCGTGTCGCCCGGCTGCAAAATGTCCATCGCGCAATCAGCGCCCAGTTCCGGGCGGTTGATCACATCGGGCAGGTGGCTGACCGGTTCGGCGCAGACAACGGCGCGATTGTCGGGCACGAAGACATGCAGATGGCGTAGAGCGCCTTCGGCGGTGAGGGTCAGCGCTGCTTGATGTTCGGGCCAGGAAATGACCGCGCTGCACGGACTCCAGTTCTTGAAGCAGCCGTCGAACCATGGCTGGTGGCCGAGCGCGACCGGATGTTCGGGGTCGAACGCCTCCGGCTGTGTCAGCGGCTCAACCGGCAGGCCGCGTCCGTCGCGGGCGTACACGCCGGCGGCCCGGAAGGCGACGGTGGTTTGTCTGGTCTTCGGAAACCATGGATGCAGGCCGAGGCCGAAGGGTAGCGCCCTCGGACCGTCGTTGCGGACAGAAAGCGCAACGCGGATTCCGGCTTCCGACAGATCGATCGCCTGAGTCGCCAGATAGCGATACGGATTGCCTTCCGCTTCGAACGTCTGCGTCAGCATAGCTTTGTGGTCGGTCTGTCCCTCTACCTGCCACGGGTGCTCGCGCGAAAAACCGTGGACAGCCATGTCTTCTTCCGGATGGTTGACCGGAAACTGGAATGACTGGCCGCCGAAGCTGAAACGCCCGTGGTCGATACGGTTGGCGAACGGGATCATGGGAAAGCAGCCGGCCCTGAAAGGCGCGAGCGCTTCGGTCCTCGGTTCCAGGACAGGCAACGAAGTTCCATCAGGGCGGATCCATTCCGCCGTCAGGATGGCGCCGCCGACATCGGGGTCGACCCGCACCCGGTAGCCGCTTGATACCAGTTCCAGAACCATGATGGCCTCAGTCGTCCCGCGAATAACCGTCGGACGCGAAAGTGCCGCCCTGGAAGCGGCGGGCGACCGTATCGCCCGCCTCCGGCAGCGGCCCGAACCGGGACGCGTCGTCCTGCGGTACATAGCCGATGCGCGCCGCGTCGTCGGCGCCCCACCACGAGGCGGCGTTGGCGGAAACGCCCCAGACCACTGCGTGGCCGGTCTCCGGCGCTTCGACCGCCGCGATCAGCAATCGCTGAAGATCGTCATGCGACAGCCATGTCGACAGGTGCCGCGCCTCGGTCGGTGCCGGCAGGCACGAGCCGATGCGCACATGCACGCTTTCCAGCCCATGCTTGTCGAACATCATGCGGCCGAGCAGTTCGCCATAGGCCTTGGACAGGCCGTAATAGCCGTCCGGGCGCATCGGCTCGCGCGTGTCGAGCCTATGGCCTCGTTCGTAATATCCAATGGCATGATTGGAGCTGGCGAAAATCACGCGCTGCCCGCCCCGGCGCGCCGCCTCGAAAACATGCGTCAGCCCGAGAATATTGGCCTCGATGACCGGCCGGAACGGCTGCTCGACGCTGATGCCGCCGAGATGGACGATAGCATCGGTTTCGGCAACGATCCCGTTCACGGCCGTCTCGTCGGCCAGATCGGCCTGAACGAATGCGGCGCCTTCCGGAACGGCATCGGGGAACGGCATCACGTCGGAGAGCCGCAGCCGATAGCCGACGGCGGTCAGGCGCGGCGCGAGAACACGCCCGAGAGCGCCCGAAGCGCCGGTCAGAAGGATATGTTTTTGCATCTCAAATGCCTCGCATGCGCGCGACCGGCGCGCCGGCGATCGGCGCGTCCGCCAGGAACACGCCGCCGGCTTGCGGCGCGGCTTCCAGCGCCGCCTCGTCCATCGACCGGTGCGTGGTGACGGCGAGCTGGTGCAGGCCAGCGCCGCAGAAGCATGGCATGGTCGGCGTCGGCACGGGCAGAGGGTAGCGCTCGCGCAATTTTCCGTCCGGCGTGAAGCGGTTGAGGACGCCTGCCGAGACGCCCGCGCTCCAGTAGTCGCCTTCGATATCGCACGCGCCGCCGTCCGGACGGCCCGTCGCCTCGTCGAGATCATAGAGCCGCTTGCGGCCGCTTATACCGCCAGTCGCCATGTCGAAACCGTAGCGGTCGATCCACGGGCCGCGGGAGTCGGTATGGTACATGACCTTGCCGTCGGCGGACCATGCGAGGCCGTTGGAAACCCGGAAACCTTTCGCCATGACGGTGGCGACACCGTCCGCCGTGACGCGGTAGAGCTTGCCGACGGGCTGGCGGTCGGGCCGCATGTCCATGCTGCCGACCCAGAACGCACCATCCGGTCCCACCTTGCCGTCATTAAGGCGCGAAGTCTCGGCCTCGTCGTAGCCGGACCACAAATCACGGCGGCTCCCGGTCTCCGGGTCGAACACGATCACCTTGCGCTGCAGCGAGACGACGAGCGCGCCGCTCTCGGCAAGGCCGAGCGCGGTGACCGCTGCCTCGAACGGCCAGCGCCGGCGCAAGCCGTCCTCAAGGCCGATCTCCAGGATTTCGTGGCCCGGAATATCGCAGACGAACAGCGTCCCGCGTCGCTCGTCCCAGACCGGGCTTTCCAGCAATTTGCCGCGAATATCGGCGATGCAGCGGAACGGACCCATCAGCTTGCGTCCGTGCTGCGGCGGACGACATCGGGGTGGTCGAGCACGAAGTCCGACAGGTCGAGACCGAGCCCCACGCCCTCGAAGGGGTAGATCTGCCCATTTTCGATACGCGGCATGACGGTCACCAGATCACGATACCACGAGGTGTAGTAGGCGCGCACCGATTCCTGGAAGACCGCATTCGGCAGATTGAGCGAAAGATGGGTCGATGCGGCGAAAATGACCGGCCCGGTGCAGTCGTGCGGCGCGACGGGGCGCTGGAATGTCTCGGCCATGGTGGCGATCTTCTTGGCTTCTGAAAGGCCGCCGCACCAGGAAACGTCCAGCATCACATAGTCAGTGGCGTCGGCGCGCAGCACGTCGAGGAATTGCGAGCGCGTCGCCAGCGTCTCGCTGGCGCAGACCGGGATGCCGGCCTGCCGCGCATAGATGGCGAGCGACTGCGGATTGACCATCTTGATCGGGTCTTCGGCCCAGAACGGATCGAACTCACGCAGGCCCTTGGCGATCGCCAGCGCCGACGTCAGGTCCCACATGGAGTGCAACTCGACCATGACTTCCATTTTGTTGCCGACGGCGTCCCGTATCTGCCGGAACGGCACCAGCGCCTTGTCGAGGTCGCTGGCGTGGATGAAGTTGCCGCCGTTCTGCACCGCGAAGGGGTCGAACGGCCAGATTTTCATGGCTGTAATGCCTTCCGACAGCAGGCTTTGCGCCAGCGCCCCTGCGTCGCGATGGAAGGCGAGCTGGTCTTCGTACGGTCCTTCCTTGGCTTCGTCGGAATCGCCGATATAACGGCGCGCGCCGCTCTTGTTGTAGGTGTAGCCGGCGCACGTGTTGTAGGTGCGGATCGACGGCCGCGACAGCCCGCCAAGCAGCTGGTGGATCGGCCGGTTCACCGCCTTGCCGAATATATCCCACAGCGCCACGTCGATGGCCGATGCGGCGCGGACTTCAACCCCGGAAGACCGGAAGCCGACATAGGGCGACAGAAGCAGGCTTGAGATGCGGTCGATCTCCAGCGGGTTCTTGCCGATCAGCTGCGGCGCGACATCGCTGTGGATGTAAGCCGCCACCGCATTGGCGCCGCGGAACGTCTCGCCGAGGCCGACGATGCCTTCGTCCGTATGCACCCGCACCCACAAAATGTTGTTGAGGTGAGGAAGCTGGATGGTCTCGACGGCGGTGATCTTCATGGAAACGTCCAAAAGCGTAGGATTGGAGAGGCGGCTTTCGCCGCCTCCAGTTGTTAGTGTGCGGAGGCTGGCCGGCCGCGCGCCACAATCTGCGTCGGGTTGACGAAGCGCAGCGCGATCAGCAGCCAGACCAGCGACGTGACCATATAGATCACCGCCATGGCGTCGATGGACTGCACCGAGCGGACGCCGGCTGCGAACACCGAATAGTACAGCGCCACGACGAGCGTCTGGCTGGTCGGGCCGGCGGTGAGGAAGGTCAGCTCGAACATGCCGACGGTGCGCACCAGAACCAGCAGCATGGCCGCCAGTATGCCGGGCAGTAGCATCGGCAGCAGAACGTAGCGGAACAGCCGGAAGGTGCCGGCGCCGAACACGCGCGCCGCCGCTTCCACCTTCGGATCGATCTGCTCGATGAACGGCACCATCACCAGGATGACGAACGGTACGGTCGGCACAAGGTTGGCCAGCACCACGCCCCAGAACGTACCGCCGACGCCGAATTTGTAGAGCACGGTGGTCAACGGAATGCCGAAGGTGATCGGCGGCACCAGCAGCGGCAGCAGGAAGATCAAGAGTACGAGCTTCTTGCCGGGGAAGTCGCGCCTTGCCATCGCATAGGCGGCGGTGACGCCGAGTATGCCCGAGAGCAGCACCACGGTGAGCACGATCTGGAATGTCACCACCAGCACATGGTCGAGCTGGAATTCGGCCCATGAAGCCGCATACCATTTCGTCGTAAAGCCTTCCGGCAGCCAGGTGCCGAGCCAGCGCGTTCCGAACGAGGAAACGACCACCGCTGCGATGACCGCGAGCACGTTGAGGACGAAGAAGCCCGTCACCACCCAGACGACGGCGATCCAGAGTTTCGAGAGCGGAGAAGTGTCGCGGATCATCTTTCAGCCTTTCCCGCCCGCCGTAGAGCCGCGGTAGAAGAAGGAACGGAAGCCGAGCAGCGCCGCCACCACGATCAGCTGCACGGCAGCCATGATCATGGCGATGGCCGAGGCCATCGAGTCGTCATACTGCTCGAACGCCGCCTGCGCCGCCGCGATGGAAATCACGCGGGTCGGGCCGGAGGGTGCGCCGAGCAGCACCGCCGAGGGAAATACAGCGAAGGCCTGCACGAAGGTAAGGCAGCAGGCAACGACCAGCCCCGGCACCAGCAGCGGCAGCATCACATGGCGGAAGCGCTGCCAGCTGCTCGCGCCATGCGTGGCGGCGGCCCGCTCAAGCGCCGGGTCGATGCCGGTGATGTAGGACAGCGTGAGCAGGAACGTAAACGGGAAAACCGTAATGATCAGCGACGCCAGCACGCCCCAGTAATTGTTGACCAGCCGGACCGGCCCGTCGATCAACCCGATGGTCATCAGCGTGCGGTTGAACCAGCCCTGCGGGCCGAGATAGTTCAGCAGGCCCTCCGCCACCAGGACGGTGCCCAGCGTCACCGGCAGCACCAGCAGCGTTGTGAGCAACCGCTGATGCTTCATCAGCCGCACCCGCATGGCGATCGGCACCGCCAGCAGGATGCTCAGGATCGTCACCGGCACGGCGAGCCACAGCGTGGCGCCGATGGTGTTATAGAGATAGGGATCGGAGAAGAACTTGCTGTAGTTCGCCAGCGCTCCGCCGCCGTCCAGCGGATTGAAAGACAGCGCCAACCCGTAGAGGAACGGGTAAACGAAAACGCCGATCACGAAAAGCAGCGCTGGCAGGATCAGCAGCGTGACGCCATCGATGCCGCGATTGGCCAGACGCTGGCGCAGGCTCGGCGTCGGCAGGTTGTGAGAGAGGACATCGGTGGCCATGCCTACGCCTCCGCAGCGAAGACCAGGGCGCGGCCGGGATCGATCTGCAGCGTGATGGCGCTGCCGAGATCGGCCTTGCGCGGGCCGTGGAAGACCAGCTCCATGCCGTTGCCCGTCTGGGCGGTGCCGACATATTCGCGGCCGCGATACTCGATGGTCTCGACCTTGGCCGAGAGTGTGTTCGCCGCCTTGGCCTTGCCTTCGATCACGTCGTCGCCGCGCGCGGCGAGAACGGCTTCGTCGCCGACCTTGAGGTTGCCCATGGCGCGGCCTGTCAGCTCGGCACCGGCCACGGCAATGGTCGCCTTGCCCTTGTCTATGCGCGCGACCTTGCCGACGACCTTGTTGCGGAAGCCCATGAATTCGGCGACGTCGAGGTAGAGCGGGCTTCCATAAAGCTCGTGCGGCGCGCCGACCTGCCTTATCGATCCGTCGCGCAGCACGACGATGCGATCGGCCAGCGACAGGGCTTCGTCCTGGTCGTGGGTGACGTAGATCGTGGTAGCGCCGAGCTGGTTGTGGATGCGGCGGATTTCGGCGCGCATCTCGAGCCGCAGCTTGGCGTCGAGATTGGACAAGGGTTCGTCCATCAGCACCAGAGGCGGCTCGATGACGATGGCGCGGGCGATCGCCACGCGCTGCTGCTGGCCGCCGGAAAGCTGGCCGGGCAGTTTGTGGCCCTGGCCCTGCAGCCGCACCAACGACAGCGCGGCGTCAGCGCGCTTGTCGATCTCGGTGCGGGCGAGGCCGCGCATCTTCAGGCCGAAGCCGACATTCTGCAGAACGGTCATGTGCGGGAACAGCGCATAGTTCTGGAAAACCATGCCGAAGCCGCGATCCTCGGGCTTGAGCTGGTCGATGCGCTTGCCATCGAGATAGATGCCGCCGCCCGTTGTGCCGAGCAGGCCGGCGATGCAGTTCAGGGCCGTCGACTTGCCGCAGCCGGAAGGACCGAGCAGCGCGACGAACTCGCCCTTGCCGATGGCCAGGTTGATTTCGTTCAGCGCGTTGAAAGTGCCGAAAGCTCGGCTCATGCGGTCGAGCCGCAGTTCATTGAAGGACATCGAGGCGAGCGGCATAGCCGAAATTCCATCTACGGACGTGAAACAGGGGAGGCTGCTGCGGACGTGGCCCGCAGCAGCCGATTTGCGTCGGACTGGCGCTTAGCCGGCTGCGACCTCTTCGTCCCAGCGGCGGAACGCTGCGACCATCGCTTCTGGCTCGAGCGGCAGCTCGGTCGGGTTGCCGGAAATCCAGTCGGTATATTCCGGCCGCCCGAATTCGGCGATGACATCCTGGCTCGCCTTCGGGGCCATCGATAGCGGCACGTCCTTGACCGCCGGGCCGGGATAGAAATAGCCGGCATCGTAGTTGAACGCCTGCTGCTCGGGCTGCAACGCGAACTTCATCAGTTCCAGCAGCACGGCGATCTTGTCTTCCGACACGCCCTTGGGGATCGAGAAATAGTGCGCGTCCACCACCCAGTGGAAGCCGTCCAACTTGCCGACCGCCATGTCCTTCGGCACGACGCCGAGGGCGCGTGGGTTGATGTCCCAACCGGTGGTGGTAACGGTCATGTCGCGGCTGCCTTCGCCGAACTCCTTCATCAGCGCGCCGGTGCCGGCCGGATAGTATTCGATCTGCTTGTGCAATTCCTTCAGATAGGCCCAGGTCTTGTCCCAGCCCTTCATTGGGTCCTTGGGATCGGCGTCGCCGAGCAGATAGGGCAGGCCCATCAGGAAGGTGCGGCCGGGGCCGGAATTGGCCGGGCGGGCATAGATGAAACGCTTCGGATTCTCCTTGGCCCAGGCCAGCAGTTCCTCGGCGGTCTTCGGCGGTGTCTTCACCCGCGCCGGTGCATATTCGATCAGCGGGCCGGACGGATAATAGGAGACGATGACGCCCTTGCCCTTCGACAGGCCCTGCATGCGCCAGGCCGGATCGAGATAGACCTGCTCGAGATTGGGCAGGCCGTTTTCGGGGATGGCGATGATGTCGGTCCAGATATCGTCGGCAAGGCCGGCCGACAGCGCGTCGAGGCCGATGATGACCATGTCGATGTCGATGCGGTTCGCCCGCTGCTGCGCCTTGATCTTGCCCGGCAGTTCGGGCGAGGGCGCCTTGTTGAAGGTGAAGCGCGAAACGAGGTTCGGGTTCTTGGCGGCGAAATTATCGAAGATCGGCTGCGTCAGCGCCAGGTTGCCGGCTGCGTCGATGACGTTGAGAGCCACCGGCGACGACGGCAGCTTGGCCGACTGGGCGAAAGCCCCGCGCGGCGCGATCATGGCCCCGCCTGCGGCAAGGCTCGCCGCGGCCAGGAAGTGACGACGTGAAAGGTCTTTGGTCATTCCATTTCTCCTCCGTTTTTCACTGATTTTCCAACCGCTTCCTCCCAGAAGCGGATGGTCTTCCATTGCTAGACAAGTCCGTCCTGTCCCCACTGGGTCAGGACGGTTCCGAGAACCTTGCGGTCTCCCTCTTCCAGTTCCGGCAGGCCGGGCAGGCGCACGGGGCCGACCTCGTGGCCGCGCAGGCGCAGCGCCTCCTTCACCACGGTGACATTGGCGCCGTTGCGGTACTTGGTGCGCATGATCTCGAAAGGCGCGATGCTGTCGATGACGGCGCGGGCCCGCGCATAGTCGCCGGCTTCCAGCGCGTGCCAGACGGCAAGCGAACGCTCCGGCGCGACGTTGACGAGGCCTGAAGTGAAACCCTTGGCGCCCAGGGCATACAAGGGCAGGGCCCAGCTTTCGGCGAGACCGCAGATCCAGGTGGCGTCCGTGCCCTTGGTGGCGCGCACGCAGTCGGCGAAAAGGGCGGTGTTGGTGGAGGCGAATTTCACGCCGGCGACGCGCGGATGCGTGCCGAGCCGCACCATCTCGTCGAGCGGGATGAGGTCGGAGCGGATATAGGCGACCAGCGGCAGGTCGATTGCCTCGGCGATGGCGACGAAATAGTCGACCTGCGAATGCGGCGCGGCGAAGGGATCGAGCGGGTGATGCACCATGACGCCGTCCGCGCCTTCCCGCTGCGCTGCGCGCGACACCGCGATCGCCTCGCGTACGGAACGGCCTGCGGCGGCGGTGACGGTGGCGCGGCCATCGACGGCGGCGACGGCGACGGCCTGCAGGCGGATCACCTCGTCGGCCGTCATGCTGTAGAATTCGCCCGTATTGCCGCCCGAAACGATGTTGTGGACGCCCGCCGCGGCGATGTCGGAGACGATGCGGCCGGTCAGGCCGGGCTCGATTTCGCCGTCTCCGTCGTAAGCGGTCACATGCACGCCTGAAATGCCTTGCAGCACCCGGCGGTAGGCGTCGAATTCCATCTGTCGTTCTCCCTGCGAGCGGTTCTAGAAAACCAGCTCGATATGCGTTTGGCCGGCCGACACGATATGTTCGCGCATCAGCCGCTCGGCCTTGTCAGTGTCTCGCGTCACGATCGCCTGCATGATCGCCTCGTGCTCGAGGAAGGAAGCGCGGCGCACCTCCTCGCGCGAAAGCACGGTGACCCTCGCGGCGTGGTCGTACATGCGCTGGGCGTTCTGCAGCCGGCGCAGATATTCGCAGCCCGACGCCTCGTGGATGGCGTCGTGGAATTTTTCGTTGAGGGTGATCAGATCCTGCACGTCGCCAGAAGCCACGGCGGCGCGCATTTCCTCGATGATGCTGCGCAGCCCGTCGAAGGCTTCCTCGGCGCCATGCTTGGCGGCCTGCCTAGCGATGATGCTTTCCAGCGCCGCGCGGGCCAGTGTCATCTCTTCGGCCTGGCGTGCCGAAAAGGTGACGAAGGTGCCGCGCCGGGGTTCCGTGCGCACCAGACCCTCGCTTTCGAGCTGCCGCAGGGCTTCCTTAAGCGGGCTGGTGCTGATGCCGAGTTCGGAGGCGAGCTGGCGTTCGTTGAGGCGCATGCCTGCCTTGAGGCGGCCGGCGATGATCGCTTGGCGCAGGCTGTCATGGACGTGCTCGCGCAGGCTCTTGAGCTTGATCGGCTCAAGCGTGTGCGTCGGCCGCGTTTCGACGGCATCTGCCGGCGAACCATCCATCGGGGTGTTCCTCCACTGTGCTCCCGGTGGCTTCAGTCGCACTCCCAATTTGATATGTCAATATCTGATACATCAGATTTCACAGGCGCGCATAACGGCCGTCCTCGTGGGTGGATTTACAGTTGCGGTGCTCAAGAGTCCGCTTGAATAAGTAATACTATACGACTATATGAATTCCCGACGATCGCGGAGGAGCCTCGGTCGGTCCTATCTTGGGAGGTAATTTTTATGTCCAGATTGCTGAAATCCATGCTGCTCGGTTCGGCGACCGCCCTTGCGTTCGGCGGCGCGGCTTTAGCTGCCGACCTGACGGTCGGTTTTTCTCAGATCGGCTCGGAGTCCGGCTGGCGCGCGGCTGAAACCAGCGTCACCAAGCAGGAGGCAGAAAAGCGCGGCGTCGACCTGAAGTTCGCCGATGCGCAGCAGAAGCAGGAAAACCAGATCAAGGCGATCCGTGGCTTCGTCGCCCAGGGCGTCGACGCGATCTTCGTCGCCCCCGTTGTCGCTACCGGCTGGGATGCCGTGCTCAAGGAAGCCAAGGACGCCGAAATCCCGGTCATCCTGCTCGATCGCGGCATCGAAGGCTCGCCCGACCTCTATATGACCATGGTCGCCTCGGACCAGGTGCTGGAAGGCAAGGTGGCCGGCGACTGGCTGGTCAAGGATGCCGCCGGCAAGGAATGCAATGTCGTCGAGCTGCAGGGCACCACCGGCTCCTCGCCCGCCATCAACCGCAAGAAGGGTTTTGAGGATGCCATCGCCGGCACGCCGACGATCAAGATCATCCGCAGCCAGACCGGCGACTTCACCCGCGCCAAGGGCAAGGAAGTCATGGAGGGCTTCCTGAAGGCGGAGAATGGCGGCAAGAACATCTGCGCGCTCTACGCCCACAACGACGACATGGCCGTGGGCGCCATCCAGGCGATCAAGGAAGCCGGTCTGAAGCCCGGCACCGACATCAAGGTTGTCTCGATCGACGCCGTGCCGGACATCTTCAAGGCGATGGCCGACGGCGAGGCCAATGCCACGGTCGAACTGACGCCGAACATGGCCGGCCCGGCATTCGATGCGCTGGAGAAGTTCAAGGCCGACGGCACCATGCCGCCCAAGACCATCATCACCGAATCGAAGCTCTATACCCAGGCTGACGATCCGATGAAGGTTTATGAGGAAAAGAAGGGCCTCGGCTACTGATCTTCCCGCAGGCCGGTTCCCGGAGCCGGCCTGCTCCTCTATCCTGAATGCGATCTTGGGAGCGGACATGTGAGCGAGCCTGGTCTCCTGCTCAACGCCACCGACATGTGCAAGTCGTTCCTCGGCTTCAAGGCCCTGGACGGCGTGGATTTCGATGTTCGCGCCGGCGAGATCCATGCGCTTCTGGGCGAAAACGGTGCTGGCAAGTCGACGCTGATCAAGGTCTTGACCGGCGTGTACAAGGCTGACAGCGGCGTCATCATGCTAAAAGGCGAACCGGTCGCGGTGCGAGACACACTGCACGCCCAGCAGCTCGGCATCGGCACCGTCTATCAGGAGGTCAATCTGCTGCCGAACCTGACAGTGGCCGAAAACCTCTATATCGGTCGCCAGCCGAAGCGCTTCGGTCTGGTCGATACCCGTACCATGCAAAGGCAGGCGAAAGCGCTGCTGGCGCAATACGACATTCATATCGACGTCGGCGCGCAGCTCTCCTCGTTTTCCGTCGCGGTACAGCAACTGATCGCTATCGCCCGCGCCGTCGATATGTCGGGTTCTGTGCTGATCCTCGACGAGCCGACCGCGAGCCTCGACCGCCATGAGGTCGAATTGCTGTTCGGCGTCATGCGCAAGCTGCGCGACCGTGGCCTCGGCATCGTTTTCATCACCCATTTCCTCGATCAGGTCTATGCCGTCAGCGATCGCATAACGGTGCTGCGCAACGGCAAGCTCATGGGAACCCGTAACACCAAGGAACTGCCGCAGGTCGATCTCGTGTCGATGATGTTGGGTCGCTCGCTGGTCGCCGCCACCGAACATGGCCGCAGGCAGGCGCCGCCGCCATCCGACAGGAAGATAATCTTCTCGCAGTTCGGCCGCGACCGCTCGATCCAGCCTTTCGACCTGACGATTTCCGCCGGCGAGGTCGTCGGCGTCGCCGGCCTGCTCGGCTCCGGCCGCACCGAGACGGCGCGGCTGATGTTCGGCATCGACCTGCCCGACAAGGGCGCTATGACCATCGACGGTAAGCCGGCGCGGATCGCCTCGCCACGCGATGCGGTCAGGCTCGGCTTCGGCCTGTGCCCGGAAGACCGCAAAGCCGACGGCATCATCGGCGATCTTTCGGTACGCGAGAACATCGCGTTGGCGCTGCAGGCGCGGCGCGGCTGGCTGCGCCGTATGTCGACGCGCGAGCAGACGGAACTGGCGAATCGCTTCGTCAAGGCGCTCGATATCCGCACCACCGACATTGAAAAGCCGGTGAAGCTGCTGTCCGGCGGCAACCAGCAGAAGGTCATCCTTGCTCGCTGGCTGGCGACGCAGCCGCGTTTCCTCATCCTCGACGAGCCGACGCGCGGCATCGATGTCGGTGCCCATGCCGAGATCATCGAACTCATCAACAGACTCTGCGACGACGGCCTGGCGCTGCTGGTGATTTCTTCCGAGATCGAAGAGATCGTCGCCTATTCGACGCGCGTGCGTGTGCTGCGCGACCGCGTTCATATCGGCGAACTGAACGGAGACCAGATCGGCACCGGCAACATCATGCGCGCCATCGCGGGCGAGGGCGGGGCCGTCCAATGACGATGCCTGTTTCCCGGACCAAGCTTGCCGCCGGCCTGCGCAGGGCCGCGCCGCAATTGATCTGTCTGGCCGTCATCCTGTTCTTCAACTGGCTGGCCTTTCCGGGCTTCTTCAACCTCCGCATCCAGGACGGCCGGCTTTTCGGCAGCCTGATCGATGTGCTCAATCGCGGTGCGCCGGTCGCCATCCTTGCCGTCGGCATGACGGCGGTCATCGCCTCAAAGGGAGTCGATCTTTCCGTCGGCGCGGTCATGGCGATGGCTGGTGCCACGGCTGCCACGATGACCGTCGCCGGTTACCCGCTGCCGGTTGTCCTCCTATCGGCCCTTGCGGTCGGCCTCGCCTGCGGCCTGCTCAACGGCTTCCTCGTCGCCGTCCTCGAACTGCAGCCCATCGTCGCCACCCTGATCCTGATGGTCGCCGGGCGGGGGATCGCGCAGCTCATCACCGAAGGGGTCATCGTCACCTTCGTCGAGCCGGGCCTGATCTTCTTCGGCACCGGCTCGTTCATGGGCCTGCCCATGCCGGTCATCATAGCGGCGGTGCTGGCGCTGATCACGGTGCTGATCGTGCGGCGCACAGCCCTCGGCCTGCTGATCGAATCGATCGGCGTCAACCGCGAGGCCTCGACCTACGCCGGCATCAACAGCCGCCTGCTGATCATGCTGGCCTACACCTTCTGCGGCTTCTGCGCCGCGCTCGCCGGCATCATCGTCGCTGCCGATATTCGCGGCGCCGACGCCAACAATGCCGGCCTTTGGCTGGAACTCGACGCCATTCTCGCCGTGGTGATCGGCGGCACCTCGCTGCTGGGCGGGCGCTTCTCGATCCTCATGTCCGTTCTCGGCGCCATCATCATTCAGGCGATGAACACCGGCATCCTGATCTCCGGCTTCCCGCCGGAATACAACCTCATCGTCAAGGCGGCCGTCATTATCCTGATCCTGCTGGCGCAGTCGGCTTCGTTCGCCGGCTTCCGGTTGCCGAAAAGCAATGCGGTCGCTGTCAAAAAGGCCGAAGCCCAATGACGTCCTCGCGCCTTCTTCCCTTCTATGCGACGCTTGTCATCTTCGTGCTGGCCTATGCGGTCTGCGTCATTCAGTTCCCCAACATGCTGTCGACGCGGGTGCTGGGAAACCTTCTGACCGACAATGCCTTTCTCGGCGTTGCCGCGGTCGGCATGACGTTCGTGATCATTTCGGGCGGCATCGACCTCTCCGTCGGTTCGGTCATCGGTTTCACGACCGTGCTGATCGCGGTGCTGATCGGCTGGTACGGCTTTCACCCGCTCGCGGCCTTTGCCGTCGCGCTAATCATCAGCACGCTTTTCGGCGCCGCGATGGGCGCGGTCATCCACTATCTCGACGTACCCGCCTTCATCGTCACGCTGGCCGGCATGTTTCTCGCCCGCGGCATGGCCTTCGTCATCACAACGGATTCCATTCCGATCACCCATGAATTTTACTCGACCCTGCAGGGCCTCTATTTCCGCATGCCGGGCGGCGGTCGCCTGACTCTGATCGGCGGCCTGATGGTCCTCGTCTTTCTGGGCGGCATCGTGCTGGCGCACTTCACCCGCTTCGGCTCCTACGTCTATGCGCTCGGCGGCAACCGGACCTCGGCCGAGCTGATGGGCGTGCCGGTGGCGCGCACGACGGTCGGCATCTACGCGCTATCAGGCTTCCTCTCCGGCCTCGCCGGCGTGGTCTTCTCGCTCTACACCTCGGCCGGCTACTCTCTGTCCGCCGTCGGCGTCGAACTCGACACCATCGCCGCCGTCGTCATCGGCGGCACGCTGCTGACCGGCGGCGCCGGGCTGGTCGCCGGAACCTTTATCGGTGTCATCATCCAGGGCCTGATCCAGACCTACATCGTCTTCGACGGCACGCTTTCGAGCTGGTGGACAAAGATCGTCGTCGGCCTTTTGCTCTTTGCCTTCATTGCGCTCCAGCGGCTATTGGTTGTCCTGTCCGCACGCAAGCGGAAGGCCGGGGGGGCAGCCGCATGAATTCCATCCAGCCGGGTCTCAGCCGCGCGCTTGCGCCAAAGGGCATCCACGGCCATGTCATGGGCGACCTCGGCCGCGGCATCGTGTCCGGCGCGTTTCCCGAAAACTCCATCCTTCCGCGCGATACCGAATTGCAGCAGCGTTACGGGGTTTCGCGAACCGTGCTGCGTGAGGCGCTCAAGACGCTTGCCGCCAAGGGCCTGATCCAGCCCAAGGCCAAGATCGGCACCCGCGTGGTTCCGCGCGACGGCTGGAACCTGTTCGACCCCGACATCCTGCAATGGCATGCCGACACCGGTGTCGTTGACGCGCAGTTCCTCTTCAGTCTCCAGGAGATGCGTCTGGCGCTGGAGCCGGAAGCCGCGGCGCTGGCGGCGCTCCGGCGCACCGACGCGCAGGTCGAAGAGCTCTATCGGTGGGTCGACCTGATGGGCGCCGCGGGCATTACCGGCAACGACTTTGTCCAGCACGATCTTCGCCTCCACGTCTGCGTGGCCGAAGCTTCGGGCAACCCCTTCATGAGAGCGATCAGCGCCCTGATCGAGGTGGCGCTGGTGGCGACCTTTACGGTCAGCTCGCCGATCCCCAACACCGAGCGCCACAAATTGTCCGTGCAGCGCCACCGCGACATCGCCCGGGCGATCGAGGATCGCGACCCGCAGGCGGCCAGGACGGCGATGCGCCGGGTGATCCAGGAAGGCATCGACCGCGTTTCGGTCAAGACCGGCAGGAAGCCGGAGGACAGACGATCATGACGGGCAGTGCCGGGCGCAATGGTGTCCAATTCACGCCGGCCGAATGGCCGCGCAAGCTGCGCTCGCAGGAATGGTACGGCGGCACCTCGCGCGACAATATCTACCACCGGGGCTGGTTGAAGAATCAGGGCTATCCGCACGATCTCTTCGACGGACGCCCGGTGATCGGCATCCTCAACACCTGGTCGGAGCTGACGCCCTGCAACGGTCATTTGCGGGAGCTTGCCGAAAAGGTGAAAGCCGGCGTCTGGGAAGCCGGTGGCTTCCCGCTGGAAGTTCCTGTTCTCTCGGCGTCCGAAAACACCTACCGCCCGACGGCGATGATGTACCGCAACCTCGCCGCGCTCGCAGTCGAGGAGACGATGCGCGCACAGCCGATAGACGGCGCGGTGCTGCTGGTCGGTTGCGACAAGACCACGCCCTCGCTGATGATGGGCGCCGCATCCACCGACCTGCCGTCGATCGTCGTCACCGGCGGACCGATGCTGAACGGCTGGTTCCGCGGCGAACGGGTGGGGTCCGGCACCGCGCTCTGGCAGATGTCCGAAGCCATCAAGGCCGGCACCATGAGCCAGGCGGATTTCCTCGACGCCGAACAGGCCATGAGCCGCTCCTCCGGCACCTGCAACACCATGGGCACGGCGTCCAGCATGGCGTCCATGGCCGAGGCGCTCGGCATGGCGTTGTCCGGCAACGCCGCCATTCCCGCCGTCGACAGCCGCCGACGCGTCATGGCGCAGATGACCGGCCGCCGCATCGTGCAGATGGTCAAGGACGACCTCAAGCCGTCCGACGTACTGACAAAAGAAGCCTTCGAGAACGCCATCCGCACCAATGGCGCCATCGGCGGCTCCACCAACGCCGTGGTGCATCTTCTGGCGCTGGCCGGCCGCGTCGGCATCGACCTGACGCTGGACGATTGGGACCGGCTCGGCCGTGAGGTGCCCACCATCGTAAACCTGATGCCGTCCGGCAAATATCTGATGGAGGAGTTCTTCTACGCCGGCGGCCTGCCGGTCGTGCTGAAGCGGCTGGGCGAGGCCGGCCTGCTGCATAAGGATGCGCTCACCGTCTCCGGCGAAACCCTGTGGGACCAGGTCAAGGACGCCGTGAACTGGAACGAGGAGGTCATCCTGCCGATGGACAAGCCGCTGCGGTCGCAAGGCGGCATGGCGGTCCTGCGCGGCAATCTGGCGCCCAAGGGTGCGATCCTGAAGCCTTCCGCCGCGTCGCCTTCGCTCATGGTCCATCGCGGCCGCGCCGTCGTCTTCAGCGATATCGACGACTACAAGAAGAAGATCGCCGACCCCGACCTCGACATCGACGAGACCTGCGTCATGGTGCTGCAGAACTGCGGTCCGCGCGGCTATCCCGGCATGGCCGAGGTCGGCAATATGGGCCTGCCGCCCAAGGTGCTGAAGAAGGGCATTACCGACATGATCCGCATTTCGGACGCGCGCATGTCGGGCACCGCCTACGGCACCGTCATCCTGCATGTCAGCCCGGAAGCGGCCGCCGGCGGGCCGCTGGCGATCGTGCGCGACGGCGATTTCAT
This sequence comes from uncultured Mesorhizobium sp., assembly GCA_965649745.1. Lineage (GTDB taxonomy): Bacteria > Pseudomonadota > Alphaproteobacteria > Rhizobiales > Rhizobiaceae > Mesorhizobium. Next base: position 24,278 of record CBFGLW010000007.1, read on the forward strand.
CGAGGTCGATGTGTCGGGCCGCCGTCTTCACCTCGACGTGCCGGACGACGAGATCGAGCGCCGGCTGCAGGCTTGGAAAAACCCGGTAAGCCGCCCGCAAAGCGGCTATGCGATGCTCTATCACGACCATGTCACCGGCGCGGACACCGGCGCCGACTTCGATTTCCTCAAGGGCATGCGCGGCAACGCCGTGCCGCGGGATTCGCACTGATTTCCTGATTTCCTGATTGGACCACGCCATGCCTCTTGCCAAAAAGCTCACCGGCATCCTGCCTGTCGCGCCGACACCCTTCCACGCCGACGGGCGTGTCGACGAGGAGGGCATGCGCCGCGTCATCGATTGCATGATTGACCAGGGCGTTGACGCCATCTGCATCCTCGCCAACTATTCCGAGCAGTTCCTGCTGTCCGACGAGGAGCGCGCCACGCTGACGCGGCTGTCGCTCGAACACGCGGCGGGCAGGGTGCCGGTCATCGTCACCATCAGCCACTTTTCGACCGGCATCGCCACGCAGCGCGCGAAATTCGCGCAGGAACTCGGCGCATCCATGGTGATGATGATGCCGCCCTATCACGGCTCGGGCCTGTTTCCGGCACCAGCGGGCATCTACGAGCACTTCCAGACCGTCAACGACGCCATCCGCATCCCGATCATGGTGCAGGACGCGCCGCTCTCTGGCGTCGCGCTGTCCGTCGACCTCCTGGCCAGAATGGCGCGGGAACTGGAAAACGTCTCCTATTTCAAGATCGAATGCCCGTTCGCCGCCGACAAGCTGGCGGCGCTGATCGAAGCCGCGGGCGACCATATCGAAGGGCCCTTCGACGGCGAGGAGGCCGCGACCCTTTTGGCCGATCTCGACGCCGGCGCGACAGGCACCATGACCTCGGCCATGTTCCCCGACAAGATCCGACCCATCGTCGTCGACTATCTGGCGGGCGATACCGACTCGGCGCTGGCGCAGTGGAAGACGTGCCTGCCGCTGATCAATCATGAAAACCGTCAATGCGGCCTGCGCGCCTGTAAAGTTGTGTTCGCAGCCGGTGGCGTCATCCGTTCTGATGCGGTAAGGCACCCGCTCAAACCCATGAGCGAGCGAACCAGAACCCGGCTGCTCGAACTCGCACGCGATCTCGACGTGCTGGCGCTGCGCTGGGGCAAGTAGCGGCTGAAAGGACTTCCGAAATGCTGACAGGCAAACACCTCATCGCGGGCGAATGGGTGGGCGACGACCACACCTTCAAGTCCGAGCCTTCCAGCGGCGAGGCGCATGATTTCGCCGTCGGCACCCCGGCGCATGTCGACCGCGCCGCCAAGGCTGCGGAGGAGGCCTACTGGAGCTATTCGGCGCTGTCGCGGGCCGAGCGCGCCGCCTTCCTGCGCTCCATCGCCGAGGAGATCGACAAGCGCGGCGACGAGATCACCGAAATCGGCACGCAGGAGACCGGCCTGCCAGCGGCGCGCCTGACCGGCGAGCGCGGCCGCACCACCGGCCAGCTGAAGCTTTTCGCCTCGCATATCGAGGACGGCGCCTATCTCGACCGCCGGCATGACGTGGCATTGCCCGACCGCCAGCCGCTGCCGCGCCCCGACATCCGGCTGATCCAGCGGCCGATAGGCCCGGTCGCCGTGTTCGGCGCCTCGAACTTCCCGCTCGCCTTCTCGACCGCCGGAGGCGACACCGCCTCGGCGCTGGCCGCCGGCTGCCCGGTCGTGGTCAAGGGCCATTCCGCTCATCCCGGCACCGGCGAGCTGGTAGCGCAGGCCATCGACGCGGCAATCCAGAAGCACAAGCTGCATCCCGGCGTCTTCTCGCTGGTGCAGGGCGGCAACCGCGATGTCGGCGAGGCGCTGGTCAAGCATCCGCTGATCAAGGCGGTCGGCTTCACCGGCTCGCTGCGCGGCGGCCGTGCGCTGTTCGACCTGTGCGCGGCGCGGCCGGAGCCGATTCCCTTCTTCGGCGAACTGGGCTCCGTCAATCCGATGTTCGTCATGCCGGCGGCGGTGAAGGCGCGCGGCGAGGCGATCGCCAAGGGCTGGGCCGGTTCGCTCACCATGGGGGCAGGGCAGTTCTGCACCAATCCCGGCGTCGCCGTGGTTGTCGACGGGCCGGACGTGGAACCGTTCAGGTCGAGCGCCGTGGCGGCGCTCGGCCAGGTCGCGGCGCAGACCATGCTGACCGACGGCATCGCCGACGCCTACCGCGCCGGCGTCAGCCGCATGCAGAACACCGGCAAGGTGGCGGAACTGCTCGGCGCCGGCACCAACACCCGCGCCGCCTCGCCCTACCTGTTCGAGACGGACGGCGATACCTTCCTCGCCCACGAGGAACTGGCCGAGGAAGTGTTCGGCCCGCTCGGCGTGCTGGTGAAGGCCAAGAACGTCGCCCAGATGGAGGAGATCGCCAGGGGCCTGCACGGTCAGTTGACCTGCACGCTGCATATAGACGAAGCCGACTATGGCGAGGCGCGCAAGCTCTTGCCGATCCTCGAGCGCAAGGCCGGCCGCATCCTCGCCAACGGCTTCCCGACCGGGGTCGAGGTGAGCGACGCCATGGTGCATGGCGGCCCGTACCCGGCCTCGACCAATTTCGGCGCCACCTCGGTCGGCACGATGGCCATCCGCCGTTTCCTGCGTCCCGTCGCCTTCCAGGACGTGCCCGTGGCGGTCCTGCCGGAAGATTTGCGCTGATTGTGCAAGCCTGCCGCCGACATCGATGGCTGCGGTGGCAATCTTTGAATGGGGCGTCTTCAACGAGATGCCTCATTCCATAAAGTGTCGCTGGCAGCGCTTAAACGGCGCTGCAAACGGCGGCGCGTGCCGATATCGTGTATCGCCAATAACGCTTGAAGTCGTAAAGCCGAGGTTGTGGCTTTGCCGCGTCATTGCGTGTCGGCCAGCCTTGATTGCTTCTGCTCGCACCAAGCATGGCTGCTTGCCGGACGGCTCTCGAAATTGGCACAAAACGGCGATTTTTCTCATTTTTTCGATAGCCGATTGACAATGACTTTGGGTCTCTCCTATCCTCGTCAGGCGACAGTCTGGAATGATCGATGGTCAACGAAGCCACCATTGCCAGAATTAGAAGTGCACTATCGTTGTACTTCAACGCACGCGACCTTGATCCCAATACTTTCGGTCTAGATGACGATCTTTTTGAGCTTGGATTGGACTCAATAGGCGTCGTATCGATATTACTGGCAATAGAAGATGTATTTGGGATAGATACTTATGGCCTTAGCTATACAATGGAGGACTTTCGGTCAATTGGCGCTATAGAGGCGTTGTTGAATCGCGAGAGCCTGGGGGCCTCGTAGATGAGCAATCAGCCAAACGTGGCCATATCCAGCGCCCTTATCCTGGCAACCGATGTCTCCATTGACAGGTCGCGGATAATCCCGGTCTTTGAATCGAAGGAATTCTCGTGGGACGTGTTTGGCGCCCTTTGTGTAAAGCACAAGGTGGCGGGGCTGGTGCATCAACAACTCCAGCAGGCGCAATTGCTGAATTTCGTCCCCTCTCGTGTCCACATGCTTCTGCACGCATTGCGGTTCTATACCGCTCAGCGAAACAAATTCGTCCTTGGCGAATTGGATGCCATTACCGCGGACGCCAAGCAGCAGCACGTCGACATATGCCCGACCAAGGGTGGCTCTCTGCTTCGCTGGGTCTACAAGGACTTCGGCACGCGTATCCTGATGGATCTCGATTTTTTCGCCAGGCGTCGTGACATTGGAAGAATTAAGCAGTTTCTTGAAGGTCGCGGTTATGTACAGGGAACTTTTGATCGCGATCGTCTCGACGTAACGCCCTTCTCAAAAGCCGAATACCTGATCGCAAGTCAGGCCACCTACGTCTTGCCGAGTTTCGTTCGAATTCCCAACAATGAGATTGTGCGGGCGATTTCCGTGGATATCGCCCATTCTCTCGGCGTCGCGCCGGTAGAACGCGCTGACGAAATAATAATGGCCGAATGCTCCGAGATGAACGGGGTGCCTGCGCTTGAGCCGCACGATCTGTTCATCCACCTGTGCGTCCATCTTCATAAGGAACTGAAGCGAGCGCACTATACGGCGAAAGGGCACGGCCTCGGCCTGATTAAATTCTGCGACGTCATGCGTTGTCTTCTGGAGGTGGCGCCCGCTGAAGAGGATCTCAGGCAGATCTGTGATCGAGCCCATCAGCTGCGTGTCAACGGCGAGGTTTTCTTCGCAATCCGCATAACCAACGATCTGTACGGCAATGATCGGCTGGGCAAGCTCATCGCCCTGTTCGACGAGGCAAACGACACCGAGTTCGATCAGGATAGCTGGCTGACCTTGAGCGACAATATTGGAAGGGTCACCGCACGCAGGGACTACTCGCCGTTCGAGTGCCTGTCGTTTCTGGACGACCGGGACTATCTGAGTGACAGAGTGGAGGTTCACGACTCCACAATAGTTGCGAACAGCCCGTTCCTGGATCGCAGGTAGCATGGCGATGCTGACCAAGGCTCACCATATTGGAATTCAGGTTCGATCGGAACGATATGCGCAACGTATCATGAGCCTCCTGGGGCTCACTGAGTCCAATCGTGGATATGTTGAAAGATACTCAGCGACCTGTATCTACTGTCGATCGGACAAGATTCTGATAGAATTCGTCATCCCCGACAAGCATTCATCGCTTTACTCAAGCAATACTGTTTGCCAACTGCACCATATCGCTTTTCATTGCGACGATTTCGCGACGGAAAGCGCGAGATTATCCGAGCTTGGTGTCAGTCTTGTTGAACCGGCTCCCGTCAAGGCTGCCGATCAGACCCTTTGTAATTTCATCTCCCCGATATACACGGGAGGCGTCCTGCTCGAACTGGTTTCGGATACAGAGGTGGTAACGTCATAGCCAGCAGACAAGTGGAACTTTAAGAAATGTTTGTTTCACCAGTCGAGTTTCTTATTGAATCTGCACGGCGATATCCGGAAACGGTGGCGGTCTTTGACGGATCTATCTCTTATACATACTCTCAGCTGGCGGATTTGGGCGCGCGTATCTGCCGTGAACTGATCGCGGCGGCCGGCGCAGGCGGGCCGGTGGTCGTATACCTTCCCAAATGCTCTGACGCCGTGGCGGCATTCGCCGGCATATTGGCGAGCGGCAGCTTTTATGTCCCCATGGATATGGACGCTCCGGTTGAACGGCAACGTGCCGTCTTCCGTCAGGTGCGTGCTACGGGCATCATAACCCACAGCCGCTATAGCGCAGCGATCGAAGGCATTCTGGAAGCGCGGCCGCCCATCGTCTATGTGGACGAATTGACCGCCGGTCCGCCGATCGGACTTTGCAGCCCAACGACAACCGACCAGGACCCTTGCTATGTCATGTTCACGTCCGGTTCGACTGGAGCCCCGAAAGGCGTGGTCGTCTCCAACCGGGGCGTGATCGATTACATCTGCTGGGCCGATGAATATTTCGACTTTGGCCAGAACGCGAAAATCGGCAACCAGGCGCCGCTTTTCTTCGATAACTCGACGCTCGACATATATCTGAGCTGGAAGAAGGGATGCACGTGCCGGCTTATCGCCAAGGAGATATTGTTTGCGTTTCCCAAACTGGTCGATCTGCTTTCCAACGAGCGCGTGACTTTTTTCTTCGCGGTTCCTTCCGTATTCGCCGCGATCTCGAACCTTCGGCTGCTCGAAAACAAATCCCTCGCTCTTGAGTTCGGTGTCTTTGCCGGCGAAATTATGCCGCCACGGCATATTGCCTACTGGCAGAGGTGCCTTCCCGACACGAAGTTCTATAATTTGTACGGGCCGACTGAAATAACGGTCGATTGCACCGCGTATCATCTGGCCGAGCCAGCCGAGGATTTTCAGGATATCCCGCTGGGTTTCCCTCGCCGCAACATGGAAATCCTGCTCCTCGACGAGGAGGGATGCCCGGTTTCCGGCGAATCCGTGGGGGAAATGTACGTTCGGGGGTCCGCGGTAGCGCTCGGATACATAAACAACCCCACGGAAACGAACCTGCGGTTCGTCCAGAACCCCTGCAATCCATACTGGCCGGAGACGGTCTACCGGACGGGGGACCTTGCCTATCGCGACAAGGCCGGCCGCCTTCGTTTCATGGGGCGCAGCGACTCCCAGATCAAGCTCAAAGGCTATCGGATAGAGCTTGCCGAGCTGGAGTACGTCGCCGCCACGGTCGACAATGTGAACCAATGCTGCGCATTTCTCGACAGGACAATCGACGGAATTGTCCTTGCCTACTCAGGCAATGAGGACGTCACATCGCTTATAAAGCGCCGGCTGGGTGAACGTCTTCCGGCCTACATGATGCCGTCCCGCATCATGCGCGTGGATTCCCTGGATTTGTTGGAAAACGGCAAACTTGATCGCGTGAGGATCGCCTCACGCTACGGTCATAAGGCGCCGGCCGGGAGGACAGGTATTCGCCAGTGACGGCTTCGAAAACGAAAATGAGCTGCGATAGTATACTGACGCCCAGTATTTGCTTTAACGCATTCGAGCTTCGGATGCCCGTCAAGAATTACATAATTTATACATGGGAAGACGAGAGCGGGAGGATTGACGCCACCCGTTTGCTGGGCTGCATCAACAGGAAAATGCAGCGCTTCAATATCGATCGGATCGGATTGGTATCCGAACGCGAGCTTGTTTTCGCGCGGGACAACTCCAGTGTCCCCATGAACGTCTTCCTGGACAGGCATTACAGGCATGTAAGTCGCGCCGATTCCGATCCTTTGGACGAAATGGTCGAACAATATGCGGAGCAGGCCTCTGCGGAGCGGAAGCTCTTTCTCCTGGTTCATGTCGAGAACGGAACAGGCTCGGCCAACGCCAGCACATACATCATGCTGTTTCATCACTATGCCTTCGACGGGATTGGCGTCCGCCTGTTTTTACGAGCAGTTGAAAAGGATTACCGGTCGGAGTCCTTTCCTCCCGGCCGGGGCGAGGCGAGGGGGGAGTTTACCCCTCTGTCCTGGTTTCGGCTTCTGCGGAAATACGCAAATGAAGATGCTGAGACCGAGCAGGCCTTCTGGGAATCCCGCCCCTGGGATGTGGCGGAGGATCTGTCGAACAAGCACGAAAGCAGGTCCCGGAATGCGGCACCACGACCGGGGATGCTGGCGGCGCATCGATCTGTAGCTGTTGCCGGAGCCAATTCCTCCAGAAAAATAAGCGGACTGAGCGAAGCGATCGTCTATCGATCGATCTGCAAATTGTTCGATGTCGAGCAGACTGTTTTCAACACCTATGTATCGTGCCGAACGCCGTTGCTCGAACAAAACAGGCAGGTGTTGGCGCCCTACAATCTCTTCGAGGCCGTGCCGGTATTCGCCGGTCCAGCACGGCGGCCGGTTGTCGAAATCGCCGACCGGATCGAGCGCTTGCGTTCTGGCTACAGGAACCAGGGCATCGGATTCCGATGCCTGAAGTACTTGGGAAGGGCCTCAAGAAAAGTATCGGAAGCCCGGGTGCCGCTCATCGCTATTAACGCACGGACCTATGTGGGGGATTTGCGGCATCACTTTCTGGATCTGAAGGAGGTTCCCGTCTCGCGATTTTCTTGCGGGAACTACTCGGTGCTGGTCAACGCATCGCTCGACTTCACCGCAAACGGTATCGGAATCACGCTCAGCTCGGATGGCGCGCTGATTGAGAAGGATCAACTTGTCGAGACGATGAACCGGGTATCGGCGGAAATTGCAGCTTTGGCAGAATAGTTTTTTGGTGAAGCCACGGAGACCAACTTCCGGAGGAGGGAACATGGATAATCATAGCAACAGATTCGACGATCCTTATTCGATAAAGCTTCTGGAGCCGACAAGCTCTCGGCAGTCCGACGAATTCATTGAGGGCTCGTTCGATGGCAAGAGGACGAGATTCAATCTGCACGATTATGAGTTTATGTATAACCATCCCTTGCTGTATGATATTGTTCTCTACGACTATCTGAAATGCCGCACCCCGGATGAAATCGCCGCCGTGGTGAAGCGGGTCTGGGAGGCGAACGACGTCGATGCCTCGTCCATTCGCATGCTCGAAATCGGTGCGGGGTCGGGTGCCTTCGGCGAATGCATGAGGTCCGTGGTCGGGGTCGGCGAGCTGGTGGGCCTGGACATCTCGGCGACAGCGATGAAGGCAGCCAAGCGTGACAGACCTTCGATCTATGATGATTATGTCGTCGCCGATTTGACCGCGCTGGGGTCTGTCGTTGAGGGCAAGCTTCGCGATTCTCGCTTCTCTTGCATCGGCGTTGCGTCGGCGACGGGGTGGGGAAACCACATACCGGTGGCAGGATTTGAGAACGCGTTCGATCTGCTGACCCCCGGCGGGTGGTTCATCTTCCATGTGAAACCGAACGATCCCGATCCGGAATGCATAGAGCTGTGCCGATGGATCGACAAAAAAATCGAAAGTGGGCAGGCGGAGCAGAAATATAGAGGCAGCCATTTCCATCGGCTGAGGACGACAGGCAGCGAGATATTTTACGATGTGGTTCTTGTGACAAGGTCTTAGCAGGTCTTCCGGGCCGGCTGGAAACCATGACCGAGGGCGACCTCGGGAAATGGATGCCGGACGGCCCCTTTCGACCCCGCGAATTTAGCCAGGCCAGCAGTCATGATTTTCTCTGGATTTCTCTGGGTTAGCTCATGTCGTACGCAGATACCCGCAAGATCGATCCGCAGGCCCGAAACGTTGGTGTCCATCACGTCGACGTTGACAAGATGGGTACCTGCCCATCGAAATTGGCCCTGGACGAATGGGCGCTCGCAGGCCTGCAACTGCCCGATCCGGTCTCCATGCGATCTTTTCGGTTGGGCCGCATCGTCGAACAGCTCGTGAGACGCGACTGTTGCGGAGTGCTGTTGTTCGATCCGCTGAACATACGATATGCGACGGATTCGACGAACATGCAGGTCTGGAACCTGCATAATCCTTTTCGGGCGTGTCTCGTCTGCAGCGACGGATATATGGTTCTGTGGGACTACAAGAATTCGCCCTTTCTGGCTCAAGGCAATCCGCTCGTTCGGGAGGTTAGGCACGGCGCGTCGATGTTTTACTTCGCCGCCGGCGACAAGATTCAGGACAGGGCGGAAGAGTTCGCCGAAGAGGTCCTGGATATTCTTCGATCGCACAGCGGAAACAACCGCCGTCTGGCCGTCGACAAGGTCATGCTGAAGGGCGCGAACGAATTCATCAGGCGGGGCTATCACGTCCATGATGGGGAACAAGTCATGGAACATGCCCGCTCCATCAAGGGGCCGGACGAGATACTGGCGCTTCGCTGCGCAATTCATGCATGCGAACAGTCGGTTCGGGTCATGGAGCGGGAGGCGGCGCCGGGCCTTTCGGAGAATGATATCTGGTCGGTTCTTCATGCCGAAAATATCCGGCGGGGAGGAGAGTGGATAGAAACACGGCTTCTCGCCTCAGGGCCGCGGACGAACCCCTGGTTCCAGGAATGCGGCCCCCGTGTCGTGCAAAATAACGAGATCCTTGCCTTCGATACGGATTTGATCGGTTGCTACGGGATGTGCGTCGACATTTCGCGGACATGGTTCGTTGGCGATGGATTGCCTGATGCCGAAATGATCGACGACTACAAACTGGCTTACGAGCACATTGCTACCAATATGGAGCTGCTAAAGCCCGGCACGCATTTCGACGAGCTTACATTCAATTGCCATCGCCTTCCGAACGAATACCAGGCAGGCAAATACAGCTGCTGCTTTCATGGCGTCGGCCTTTGCGATGAATGGCCCCTCATCTGCTACCCCGACGAGTTTGTTCAGGGCGCGTTCGACGGTGTCTTGGCCCCGGGGATGATTATGTGCGTCGAGGCGTTGGTCAGTCATGCGGACAGGAGGTTCTCCATTAAATTGGAGGACCAGGTTCTGGTGACGGAAAGCGGGTTCGAGAACTTGACGGCCTATCCGTTCGACAAAAAGCTGCTCGGGCCGCCGCGATAAACGCGCCGAACGCTGGGGCCGCAGCCTCCGGATGCGGGCAATCGGTCATGGTCGAGCTCAACCGGTCAATCGGCCGGACTTTTCACGATCGCCTCGCTGCAACCTGGATGCGGTGACGCTTTTCGCCAGGCTCTTTGCAGTCTCGACCTGATCGATCAGTTCAATGATGCGGCGTTCGATCTCGTCCGCTTCCATTGTGCCATCAAGAACCTGATAGTTCGGGATCAAATCGTCGCCCCAAGGACGGCTCAGATAGAGATTGCGGGTCCTCGACACCAGGTCGAAGTCCACCTCCTGCTTCTTCGAGTCGCCCCTTGCTTTAACCCGCCCTATCGCGACGTTCGGTTCGATGTCGAGATAGACGACAAGATCGGGAATCACGGAATATCTGTTGATCGTCCGCAGCCATTCGACATCGTCGAACCCGCTGGCCATGAAACTCGTAAAAGTCGCGACGATGTGTCGGTCCGATATGACCAGCTTGCCGCTTTCCAGATGCGGCACGATATCTTCACGCTGATGGCGCAACCTGTCCGAAGCCGACAGCAAGGCCAGTTCGGCAATATCAGCCTCGCCTTCACCGCCGGCGAGATCCTGGAACCGCTGGATCACAGGCTGGCTGATAAACCACTGTGTGGGCTGCTTGGTCGCGTAAACGGGACGCGTGCGCGCCAATGTGGAAGCCAGCCGTGCGACCTGGGTCGATTTACCCGCGCCATCCAAACCGCAAATTGCCACTAGAGTTCCGGGATACAAAGATGCGTTCATTGCTACCTGTCCTCCCCTGGTAGTGGAACCGCTTTCGCAATCCTCGATCAATTAGCTGATATGATTTGGCCTTGTTGCATCCTCAATGATTCGAGAATTGGCGCAGGGATTAAAAGATGAACTTGTTTATCAGGTAATGACCCTGGAGAGTCCATAAACCGCCAAATAGAAAAGTCGTATCGTCGACGAACTATTGGTACATCTTCAATCGTCATTGAGACTCCTGCAATCTCAAATGTCAAACTGAATCTCAACATTGAGATGGCGGCAAAACCAGCGACGAAAGTAACTGGTTTTGCCGACTGCTAGCAGTCTTGGGGGGTATGGACCAACGACGGTCAGAAATCCGTCAAAGCACCGTCCCGACGTGATTTGGGAGGAGCGGTCTGACGTCGTCCGCTCCCATCGGCCGGGAAACAGAGTGGAACGGATTGACTGGAATTGCGTTGGAGCGATGGCAGGCGATGCACCGAGGAATGCCCACAATCTCCTGAATAGGCAGATTGAAATTGGCTGGGGAACCTGGATTCGAACCAGGACTAACGGAGTCAGAGTCCGTGGGTCTACCGTTAACCTATTCCCCAAAAGCACCGCTGCGGTGATCTGGCCTGAAACGAGCAGCGCGCACGCAACCCTGGCGGCCCGGTTTGCCGCTCCCGTTTCTGCGCTGCCTTGTAGCCGCACGCTCGAAATAGTCAAGCCTTCGGCGCGTTTCAATTCCAGCCATGGCTGGCCATCCCGAAAATCGTCTGGCAGCCGTTCGGCAGCTGTGAAATTTCCTGCCCGCGCCGGGCCCGGGTCCGGCGGGCTGCTTCCGGCATGGCCATCAACTCCAAATATCCTGCCTTTATGCTTGGTGATCGGGCGCGGCGCTGCTAGTCTGGCCGCAACTTGAAAAGCGAATGCGCACGCAGCGTCTGGTCCGCCGGTTCGCGCGGCGCTGGAAGGAAACGACAGTGGAAGACCGCGAAGCTGGCGCCGATGCGCCGGAAGCGGCCTTGCCCCGGGAGCTTTCGGCATCACGCGTCGAAGTTCCAGCCGCCAGCCGGGGTGTAGCCGGCGGGGAAGCGGCGCGGCCGGCAAATGCCGGATCGGGGCACGGCAATCCTCAGCAAACGAACCCGAATGCCCATGCTGGCAAGGGCAGGAAGCGGCGCAAGCGCAAGCGCGGCCGCAAGGTTTTCGCGCGCGACAGCGCGGCGCCGGAAAGCCTGCGCCGCCAGATGGCTGACAAGGGCGCTGACGGCGCGAACGCGGCAGCCAGCGATGGCGAGACCCTGGGCGTGCCGGGGCGGGTCGGTCGAGGAGCCGGAGCGCCGGACGGGGCAGGTCTGCTCACATCCGCCGTGCCGGTGAGGCCGGCCGACGCCTCTGAGGTGCCGCCGTCGCTGCGTCCGCATCACCGCGAACTGCCCATCTTCGCCGCGCTGGATCTCGGCACCAACAATTGCCGCCTGCTCGTGGCAATCCCGCAGCGTCACGGCCAGTTCCGCGTCATCGATGCGTTTTCGCGCATTGTGCGGCTGGGCGAGGGGCTTTCCGCCAGCGGCAGGTTGAGCGAAGCGGCTATGGACCGCGCCATCGAGGCGTTGAAGATCTGCGGCGACAAGCTACGCAACCGCAAGATCCGCCGCGCCCGCCTCATCGCTACCGAGGCCTGCCGCTCGGCCGCCAACGGCGAGGAGTTCCTCGAACGGGTCGAGCGCGAAGCGGGGCTGAAGCTGGAGATCATCGACCGCCAGACCGAGGCGCGGCTCGCGGTGTCCGGCTGCGGCTCGCTGGTCGACCGCGACACCAGGGGCGTTGTGCTGTTCGACATCGGAGGCGGTTCCTCCGAGATCGCGCTGATCGACGTCAGCGGCAGGCGGTCGCCGCGTCTCGCCAACCATATCGTGTCCTGGACGTCGCTGCCGGTCGGCGTCGTCTCGCTCGCCGAGCGCTACGGCGGCAGGACCGTCTCGCGCCAGGTCTTCCAGGCCATGGTGGACGATGTCGCCGCACGCCTGGCCGATTTCGAGGGCCGTGGCAAGCTGGATCATGTGGTCGGCGGCCACGGTTTCCACCTGCTCGGCACCTCCGGCACTGTGACGACGCTGGCCGGCGTGCATCTTGAGCTCGAACGCTACGACCGGCGGCGCGTCGATGGCCTGTGGATGGACAACGACAGCGTCGACCGGATGATCGAAAAGCTGCTCGGCTGGGATTTCCAGCAGCGCGTCACCAATCCCTGCATCGGCGCCGACCGCGCCGACCTCGTTCTGGCCGGCTGCGCCATCCTGCAGGCGATCCGCGGCATCTGGCCGTCCGAGCGGCTGCGTGTCGCCGACCGTGGGCTGCGCGAGGGCATATTGAGCGAACTCATGGCCGACGAAGGCATGTGGCGCGGGGGCCGGCAATGACGCAGAAACCGCCGAAACCGGGAACGGCAGGCATCCGCGTGCTGCGGACCAAGGTGAAGAAGAAGCGCGGTTTGAAAGAGTCCTCGCGCCGCTGGCTCGAGCGCCATCTGAACGATCCGTATGTCCAGCGCTCGAAGGCCGACGGTTACCGTTCGCGCGCCGCCTACAAGCTGATCGAGATCGACGACCGGCATCATCTGCTCAAACCTGGCATGAAAGTGATCGACCTTGGCGCGGCCCCGGGCGGCTGGTGCCAGGTGGCCGCGGCGCGCACCAAATCCTCAGCCGAAAACCCGCATGTCGTCGGCATCGACTACCTGGAGATGGACGCGGTGCCCGGTGCCGTCATCCTGCGGATGGATTTTCTGGATGCGGATGCGCCCGCCAGGCTGACCGAAGCGCTTGGCGGCGACCCGGACATCGTCCTTTCCGACATGGCCGCGCCTACCACCGGCCATCGTCGGACAGACCACATCCGCACCATGCATCTGTGCGAGGTCGCGGCAGATTTCGCCATGTCGGTTCTGCGCCCAGGCGGCCATTTCCTCGCCAAGACTTTCCAGGGCGGCACCGAAGGCGGGCTGCTGGACGCGCTGAAGCGCAACTTCCGCTCGGTGCATCACGTCAAGCCGCCGGCGTCGCGCGACGAATCGGTGGAGCTTTATCTGCTCGCCAAGGATTTCAAGGGACGCGAACCCGCCGCCGGCTAGTCGGTGGCGGAAACGTTCTCGACCGTCTTGGCGCCGATGCCTTTATGTCCGGAAACGGCTGCGCCGGCATCGGCCGGCAGCCGGACGAACCAGAGCATGGCGGCTGCCGAGACGGCGGCGACCGCGAAGAAAGCAAAGTGAAAATCGCTGAGGACCAGCGAGCCGCCGTGCCAGGCGGTTCGCAGTTCGAGGATGCCGCCGGCAAAAGCGACGCCAAGTGCGATGCAAAGCTGCTGGGCCACGGCCGCGATGGGCGTCGCCTTGCTGATGTCCTCGGCCGAAATGTCGGCATAGGCCAGCGCGTTCACGCCGGTGAAGAACATGGAGCGGATAAAACCGCCCAGCAAAATGGCGGCGAGCATCAAGGCATAGGGTGTCGCCGGCGTGAAGAAGCCGTTGATCGCCACGGTGGCGGCGGCCAGAAGCGCGCCGCCGGTCAGGACACGCCGGAAACCGACGGCGCGAAAGAACCGCGCGGCGACAAACTTCATGCCGATGGCGCCGAGCGCGTTGACGAAGGTGATCATGCCGGATTGGAAAGGCGTGAGCCCGAAAGCCAGCTGGAACATCAAAGGCAGAAGAAACGGCACCGCGCCGATGCCGATGCGGAACAGGCCGCCGCCGAGCACCGAAGCCCGGAACAGCGGGTCTCTGAAAAGATCGAGCGCCAGCAATGGGTTTTTGGCGCGTCGCGCGTGGACCAGATAGATCGCCCCGGCTGCGATTCCGGTCGCCACGGTGATGGCGCCGACGACAGGCGGAAGCGCCGGAAGACTGACGATGGACAGGCCGAACACGACGCCGGAAGCCGCCAGACCGCTAAGGAAAAAGCCGGGATAGTCCAGGGGCGGCGTTTCGGCAGGCGGCATGTCTGGCAGGTACCGGCTGGCGAGGACAACGCCGAGGATGCCGATCGGCACGTTGATCAGAAAAATCCAGTGCCATGAGAAATAGGTGGTGATGAAGCCGCCGATCGGAGGTCCGACAAGCGGTCCGACCAGAGCCGGTATGGTCAGCCAGGACATGGCGGTGACGAGATCGCTCTTCGGCGTGGAACGCACAAGCACGAGCCGTCCCACGGGCGTCATCATGGCTCCGCCAATGCCTTGCACGAACCGGGCGATGACGAACGCGCCGAGCGAATTGGCGAAGGCGCAGGCGACCGAGCCGAGGATGAAGACGCCAATCGCCGCCCGGAAGATGGTCTTGGCGCCGAACCGGTCGGCCATCCAGCCGCTGATGGGAATGAAGATGGCCAGCGACACCAGATAGGCCGTCAGCGCCAGTTTCAGCGCGATAGGACTGGTCTGGATGTCGATCGCGATCGCCGGCAGCGACGTCGCGATGATCGTCGAGTCCATATTCTCCATGAAAAGGGCGACAGCCAGGATGAGCGGAACGATGCGATTCACGATAGGTCCAGCCAGACTCGGCAGTTTGTGAAAACTGCAGGAAATGGCGCGGGTATCACGCCTTGCCGTCGATGTCGCGTGATTTTCCCGTGATTTCGGACAAGGAAAATGGGCGGATCGAAACGTCGTCGACATGTCCAGGCCTACCAAGGCCGGGTTGGACATGAAGGCATGAAAAAGCTGTGCGATCTTCACTTTTCATCCCCGGCGGGACGTGGTACCAGCCACCGCCAATCCTGCAGAGGAAGAGACGAGTCGGCGCTGCCCGTACGGTACCAGCGCCTTTCCTGCATTTCCGGGAGTGGCCCATGTCCAAGATTATCGAAATGTCGACCGGCGCCATGGCGCTCACCTTTGACGATGTGCTGCTTCAGCCCGGCCATTCCGAAGTGATGCCCGGCGAAACCAATATCAGCACCCGCATTGCGGGCGATATCGATCTCAACGTTCCGATCCTTTCGGCCGCGATGGATACGGTCACCGAGGCCCGCCTCGCCATCGCCATGGCGCAGGCCGGCGGCATTGGCGTCATTCACCGCAACTTCACGCCTGCCGAGCAGGCCGAGCAGGTGCGGCAGGTCAAGAAGTTCGAATCGGGCATGGTGGTCAATCCGGTGACCATCGGGCCAGAGGCGACGCTCGCCGAAGCGCTTGGCCTGATGAAGTCGCACGGCATTTCGGGCATCCCGGTGGTCGAGAACGGCGGCAACGGTCACAAGGCGGGCAGGCTCGTCGGCATCCTGACGAATCGCGACGTGCGCTTCGCCTCCAACCCGAACCAGAAGGTTCGCGAGTTGATGACCCATGAGAACCTCATCACGGTCAATGAAACGGTCGATCAGGAAGAGGCAAAACGCCTTCTGCATCGCCATCGCATCGAGAAACTGCTCGTCGTCGATCCGCAAGGCAATTGCGTCGGCCTCATCACCGTCAAAGACATCGAGAAGTCGCAGCTCAATCCGCATGCCTCGAAGGACGCGCAGGGGCGTCTGCGCGCGGCGGCTGCGACCAGCGTCGGCGACGACGGTTTCGAGCGGGCAGAACGGCTAATCGATGCCGGCGTCGATCTCCTGGTCATCGACACGGCGCACGGCCATTCGCAGCGCGTCCTCGATGCGGTCACCCGCGCCAAGAAGATTTCCAATTCAGTCCGCATCATGGCCGGCAACATCGCCACGGCGGAAGCGACACAGGCTCTGATCGATGCGGGCGCCGACGCGGTGAAGGTCGGCATCGGCCCAGGCTCCATCTGCACCACCCGCATCGTCGCCGGCGTCGGTGTGCCGCAACTGTCGGCCATCATGGCGGCTGTGGAAACCGCCGAAAAGTCCGGCGTTTCGGTCATCGCCGACGGCGGCATCAAATATTCCGGCGATCTGGCCAAGGCGCTCGCCGCCGGCTCGACCGCCGCGATGATCGGTTCGCTGCTTGCCGGCACGGACGAGAGCCCCGGCGAGGTTTACCTGCATCAGGGCCGGTCCTTCAAAGCCTATCGCGGCATGGGTTCGGTCGGTGCAATGGCGCGCGGCTCCGCCGACCGCTATTTCCAGGCCGAGGTTCGCGACACGCTGAAACTCGTGCCGGAAGGCATCGAGGGCCAGGTGCCTTACAAGGGACCTGTGGCTGGCGTGCTGCATCAGCTTGCGGGCGGCCTGAAAGCCGCTATGGGTTATGTCGGCGGCCGCGACCTTGCCGATTTCCGCAAGCGTGCCACTTTTGTACGCATATCGAATGCCGGACTTCGTGAAAGCCACGCCCATGACGTCACGATCACCCGCGAAAGCCCGAACTACCCGGGAGCCGTCTGACCGGCTGACCGCCGAAGCAGGCGCCGTGGTCGAATTCGTCCTCGGCCTGCAGCGGCACGTGGTTGCGCTTTGCGTCGCGACGGCCTGCGTTTTCCTGGCCATGACGGCGCTGGAGTTCCTGTATTTCCAGCGGCTTAGCGGCGGGTCTCCGTCGCTCGACCTGCGGTTTCTGGGTTTTACGCCGGATCAGGCGATGGTCTGGCTGACGGCGCTGGGCAGGCGCGGCAGCGAGATCATCATCGTCTGGCACTATCTGACCTTCGACCTGCTGTTCCCGGCGCTTTCCTCGCTGGCGTTGATGAGCCTGCTGCTGGCAGCCGGCAACCGGCTGCCGCGGTTCGCCGCCGTTCCCGAGCGGATGCAGGCCGTTTTCGTGCTCGTACTGGTCCTGCCGTACATGCTGTTCGATTATGCGCAGAATATCGCCGTGGTGCGGCTGCTATCGGATTTCCTTTCCGCAAACCCCGATTCTCTTGCCCTTGCTTCCACGCTTGTCGTCTGCAAGTTCGTTTTCGGCGTCATTCCGGTGATCGTGATCGCCGCTTTCCTGCTCGCGGGACGGAAGGCCGACTAGGACCAATCGACATTCATCGATCGGGCGTGGCGCGAGCCGAATTTCGTTCCTGAGGAGGCGAAAAGGCCGCCGTGGTGTCGACCACCACAAGGGCTTTTCAACGAACTCAGGGATGAAATTCGCCGCGTCCCGAAGGGATATGGCAAAAATCGCCCAGTTCGGCGTCGCGAAGCCTCGACGGAGGTTAACTCCGCCTTCGGCTCCGCTCCTGGAACTGGACGATTTTTGCTCATACCACGCTCCGATCGCTGAATGTCGATTGGTCCTAGAATTGTCATTGCCTGCCCGCGCAACCATCTCGCGCCTTCAGATCACAACACCATCGGATCAGGCCAATGGTCGCGAGGACGAGGGCTATCCCCGAAGCCGCCGTCCGTATCTGGTTCCAGATTTGCCAGCGCCCCGAGTAATCTTGCCAAATATTCTTCGCGGCTTCGACATTGTCGGGAATGACGGCTACGGACAACGCTTCGTTCATGGGCACGTTCACGGCGAAGGTGAGCAATAGTCCGAATATCGTATAGACGACCGATGCCGCGGCGAACCAGAGAGCGGATACCTTTTGCCCGCTGAAGCGGATGGCAACCGCCGTTGTGGCAAGAATAGCTGGCGTGAGAAAAAAAGCCGGGAAAAACAGGGCATTGCGGACCGACGCATTCATTGCCTGCATGGCGGTAATCGCCACACGGGGGTCGGCTCGGTCGAGTCCCCACATAGTGGAACAGACCCAGGCGTAGAAAAAGCCGAAGATCGCTCCACAAGAAACAATCGACAGTATCGACAATCCCGCAATCGTTCTTTGCATTGCTTCCTCCATAATCGTACATCTGTATACGCCTTTATCAAAGCGTACACAACTATACGATTATTGTAAGCGCTATCTGGAGACCGGAATGCGAGAAGACACCAAGGCCGGGCGTCAAGCCGAGATCGAGAAAGCCGCATATAAGCTTCTGAAAAAGAAGGGGTACGGCCGGACATCCATGCTGAGCATCGCCAAGGCGGCGAATGCATCCAACCAGACGCTCTATCGCTGGTACGGCGGCAAGAACGGCTTGTTCAAGACAATGGTCGCAAGCAACGCCGAGGCAACCAGGGTGGCGCTTGAAACCGCGATGAGAGAAAATCTGGACCCGCTGACGACTCTTGAGTGCGTGGCGCCGATTCTGCTCTCAATGTTGGCCAGCGAGAATGCAATCTCCTTGAACCGTGCCGCAGCCGCGGACGAAAGCGGTGAACTGGGCGCGACGATAGCTGCCGGCGGCCGTGATTCGGTATTTCCGCTTATCGAAGAATTGATGCGGCGCGGTCTCAATTCGGGCGCCCTGACAGCACCGTCCGCAGGAGCGGCGGCGGAATGGTTCCTCTGCCTGTTGATCGGCGACATGCAGATCAGGCGGGTCATCCGCACCGTGCCCGTCCCCTCGGACGAGGATATCCGCTCGAAGACCAGCGCTGCGATAAGCGCCTTTAAAAAGCTGTGTTCCGCCCGGTCTGTGTCATGACGGGCGGCCGCGATCACGTCCGGATATCGAACACCGCGATCTTGCGCTTTTCGAACTTGATGCCGATCTCGCCGCGCACCAGCCGAAGCGCCTTTTCGCCGAACACGGCGCGACGCCAGCCCTGAAGGGCTGGCACATCGGCGGCATCGCCCTCCGCCGCGATGCGGTCGATGTCGTCGCTTGAGGCGAGGACCTTGGCGGCGACGCCTTCCTGCTCCGCGACGATGCGCAGCAGCACCTTCAGCAGTTCCGCCGCGGCGCTGGTGCCTTCCGGCGGCTGGAAGTTCTTGGGAAGCTTCGGCATATCTTCTTTTGGCAGGTCGAGGGCGGCGTTGATGACGCCGAGCAGGGCGCCGGCCGTCGCCGACCGTTCCCAGCCCTTTGGCGTCGTCCGCAGCCGACCCAGCGCGGTCACGTCGCGCGGCCCCTGCTGGGCGATCTCGTAGATGGCGTCGTCTTTGAGCACCCGGCCGCGCGGCACGTCGCGTTCGCGCGCCTCGCGCTCGCGCCAGGCCGCCACGGCTTGCACCACCGCCAGTTCCTGCGGCTTGCGCAGCCGCATCTTCAGGCGCTTCCAGGCGTCTTCGGGGTGCGGGTCGTAAGTGGCGCGGGAGGTCAGGATTTCCATTTCCTCGTTCAGCCAGTGCGCCCGGTCCTCGCGCTCAAGTTCGGCGCTGAGGTATTGATACACCTCGATCAAGTGCGTGACGTCGGCGAGCGCGTAGTCGAGCTGCTTGTCGGACAGGGGGCGATGGCGCCAGTCGGTGAAACGCGAGGACTTGTCGAGCCGCGCGCCGGTGACCTTCTGCACCAGCTGGTCGTAGGAGACGCTGTCGCCGAAGCCGCAGACCATGGCCGCCACCTGCGTATCGAACACCGGATGCGGCACCAGATCGCCGAGATGGACGACGATTTCGATGTCCTGCCGGGCGGCATGGAAAACCTTGGTGACGGCCTCGTTCGCCATCAGTCTGAAGAAGGGCTTGAGGTCGATACCCGGCGCCAGCGGATCGATGAGCGCAGTGACACCCGGTGCGGCCATCTGGATGAGGCATAGAACCGGCCAGAAAGTCGTCTCGCGAATAAACTCGGTATCGACCGTGACAAATTTCGACTTTTCGAGTGCGGCGACCGCCGTTTCAAGTTCGCTTTGCGTGGTAATGACGTGCATCAAATCGCTTTTTGCCGAGGATTTTCTCTTTCCATTTCAGCCGGCGGCGATTTCGTCAAGTCGAGTGACGGCCTGAATGCCCTGCCAGAGCGTCTAGTAGACGACGACACTGCGGATCGACTTGCCCTCGTGCATCAGGTCGAAACCCTTGTTGATCTCTTCCAGCTTCAGTGTGTGGGTGATCATCGGGTCGATCTCGATTTTCCCGTCCATATACCAGTCGACGATCCTGGGCACGTCCGTGCGGCCGCGCGCGCCGCCGAAGGCGGTGCCCATCTAGGTACGGCCAGTGACGAGCTGGAACGGCCGCGTGGCGATTTCCTGGCCGGCGCCGGCAACGCCGATGACGATCGACTTACCCCAGCCACGGTGAGACGATTCAAGGGCTTGCCGCATCACCTTCACGTTTCCGGTGCAGTCGAACGTGTAGTCCGCGCCGCCGATCTGGTCGGCGCCACGCTTGGTCAGATTGACCAGGTAGGGAACGACATCGCCGTCTATTTCCTTCGGATTGACGAAATGCGTCATGCCGAAGCGCTCACCCCATTCCTTCTTGTCGTTGTTCAGGTCGACGCCGATGATCATGTCGGCGCCGGCCAGCCGCAGGCCCTGGATGACGTTGAGGCCGATGCCGCCCAGCCCGAACACCACGGCCGTTGCGCCTTCCTCGACCTTGGCCGTGTTGATGACCGCGCCGATGCCGGTGGTGACGCCGCAGCCGATGTAGCAGATCTTGTCGAACGGCGCGCCGGGGTTGACCTTGGCAAGCGCGATCTCCGGCAGCACCGTGAAGTTGGAGAAAGTCGAGCAGCCCATGTAGTGGAAGATTTTCTCGCCGCCAACCGAGAAGCGGCTCGATCCGTCCGGCATGACGCCTTGTCCCTGCGTGGCGCGGATGGCGGTGCACAAATTGGTCTTGCGTGACAGGCAAGACGGGCACTGGCGGCATTCCGGCGTATAGAGCGGGATGACGGGATCGCCCTTCTTCAACGTCGTCACGCCCTTGCCGGCATCGACGACGACGCCGGCGCCCTCGTGGCCAAGAATAGCGGGAAAAATGCCCTCCGGATCGGCGCCCGACAGTGTGAATTCGTCGGTATGGCAGATGCCCGTGGCCTTGATCTCGACCAGAACCTCGCCCTCGCGCGGTCCGTCGAGGTCGACCTCCATGATCTCGAGCGGCTTTCCAGCTCCAGTGGCAACGGCGGCACGAGTTTTCATGCGGTGTTTCCTCCAAACGATGGACGCGAACGTTTCAGCTTTTCTGCAACGCATCAACCCCGTTGCGCCTGGGCGACATTGGCAATTCGGGCAAGGCACAACGCGCTGGCGATGGCTTGAGCCAGACCGCCTGACTCCATAGAAAGAGAGGCTGGCCGGAGGAATGACGTCCCGATGTTCAAGAAAATCCTGATCGCCAACCGCGGTGAAATCGCTTGCCGCGTCATCAAGACGGCAAAGCGAATGGGCATCGCCACGGTCGCCGTCTATTCGGATGCCGACCGCGATGCGGTCCATGTCGAAATGGCCGACGAGGCCGTGCATATCGGTCCGTCGCCGGCGGCGCAGAGTTATCTCCTGGCGGACAGGATCATCGAAGCCTGCAAGGCAACCGGGGCCGAGGCCGTGCATCCCGGCTACGGCTTCCTGTCCGAGCGCGCCTCTTTCTGCGCCGCGCTGGAAAAGCAGGGCATCGTCTTCATCGGCCCGAAGCCGAAGGCCATCGAAGCCATGGGCGACAAGATCGAATCGAAGAAATTCGCCAATGCTGCCAGGGTCAGCACCGTGCCCGGCTTCCTCGGCGTCATCGAAAACGCCGACCATGCGAAAAAAATTGCCGGCGAGATCGGCTACCCGGTGATGATCAAGGCTTCCGCCGGCGGTGGCGGCAAAGGCATGCGCATTGCGTGGTCCGAGGCCGAGGTACGGGACGGGTTCGACCGCGCCCGCTCGGAAGCGAAAAGCTCCTTCGGCGACGATCGCGTCTTTATCGAGAAATTCGTCGTCGAGCCGCGTCACATCGAGATCCAGGTGCTGGCGGACGCGCACGGCAATGCGGTCTACCTAGGGGAGCGCGAATGTTCGATCCAGCGCCGCAACCAGAAGGTGGTCGAGGAAGCGCCGTCACCCTTTTTGGACGACAGGACGCGGGCGGCCATGGGCGAACAGGCCGTGGCGCTGGCCAGGGCGGTGGACTACCAGAGCGCCGGCACGGTCGAGTTCATCGTCGACAAGGAGAAAAACTTCTATTTCCTTGAAATGAATACGCGATTGCAGGTCGAACACCCGGTAACGGAGCTGATCACCGGCGTCGACCTGGTCGAGCAGATGATCCGCATCGCCGCCGGCGAGAAGCTCAAGATCAAACAGACGGACGTGAAACTGACCGGCTGGGCTGTCGAGAGCCGGCTTTATGCCGAGGATCCGTACCGGAATTTCCTGCCGTCCATAGGCCGGCTGACGCGCTACAGGCCGCCGATGGAGGGCAAGTTCGGAAATGTGACGGTCCGCAACGACACCGGTGTGACCGAAGGCGCTGAGATTTCGATGTTCTACGACCCGATGATCGCCAAGCTCTGCACCTGGGCGCCGACGCGCCCGGAGGCGATAGACGCAATGGCCGATGCGCTGGACAATTTCGTCGTCGACGGCATCGAGCACAACATCCCGTTCCTCGCCGCGCTGATGCAGCATCCGCGCTGGCGGGAAGGGCGGCTTTCCACCGGATTCATCGCCGAGGAATTTCCCGAAGGTTTCGCGCCAAGGAAGCCGGCGGAAGAGGAGAGGGTGGTCCTGGCCGCCGTGGCAGCGGCAATCGAGCTTCTGCGCCGCGATCGTCTCGACCGGCTTTCCGGCCGGCTGGCGCCGCATTCGGGCGCGGTCAAGCCTGACTGGGTCGTGCGGCTGGACGACGACTACATCGACGTGACGATGACGGAAGGCATGATCGGCGTGCCGTTCGAGGCGGATCTGGCGATCGGCGGCGCCAAGCCGGTCACCGTCGTGTCCGATTGGCGGCCGGGCGACCCGGTCTGGGTCGGCGTGGTCGGCGGCAAGCCGGTTTCGGTCCAGGTCAGGCCGGCGCCCAACGGCGTCCGGCTGGCGTGGAAGGGCCTCTCGGCTATGGCGCGCACCATGCTGCCGCGCGTAGCGGAACTCGACCGGCTGATGCCGGTCAAGCTGCCGCCGGATACCTCGAAGATGCTGCTCTGCCCGATGCCCGGCCTCGTCATGTCCATCGCTGTCACTGAAGGGCAGGAGGTCAAGGCCGGCGAAACGCTTGCCGTCGTTGAGGCCATGAAGATGGAGAACGTGCTGCGGGCCGAACGCGACCTGACGGTGTCGAAGCTGAACGCCAAACCCGGTGACAGTCTCGCCGTCGATGCTGTCATCATGGAATTCGCCTGAGCTGTGATGTGATCGCAACCGCGCTGGACTTGCCCGGCCCGGTCCGGGACAATGGACATCGCTCGATTGAGTCCCCAACCCGATTGAGCCCCGGATTGAGTCCCTTGAGCAGCACGACACCCCATGGCGGATGACAGACTTCCACGCGACCCGCTGATGCGCGAGGCGGCGGTGCGCGCCGCGCGCCCCGAACGGCCGGATCGCGCCTTCGTGCATCTGCGCGTCCACTCCGCCTATTCGCTGCTGGAGGGCGCGCTGCCGCTCGGAAAGATCGTCGGTCACGCCATCAAGGACGAAAGCCCGGCAATCGCCGTTACCGACACCAACAATCTCTTCGGCGCGCTGGAGTTTGCACAGAAGGCGGTCAAGGACGGCATCCAGCCGATCATTGGCTGCCAGGTCGATCTGGTTTTCTCGGGCGAGGCGAACGAAGGCCAGCGCGACCGCCGCAAGCAGGGCGCGGACATGCATCCGGTCGTCATCCTCGCTGCGACCGAGGCCGGCTACGTCAATCTGGTCAGGCTGGTGAGTCGTGTCTATCTCGAGACCCCACCCGGCGAGGCCGTTCACCTCACCACAGGGATGCTGGAAGGAAACACCGACGGCCTCATCTGCCTGACCGGTGGGCCGCGCGGGCCTGTCGGGGCGGCGCTCAGGGAAGATCGCCGCGAGGTCGCCGAAGCGCGGCTCCTGATCCTCAAGGCGCTGTTCGGCGACCGGCTTTATGTCGAGCTGGAACGCGTTTCGGGCTACGACCGGCGCGTGGAGCAGGCGGCCGTCGATCTTGCCTACCGCCACGAATTGCCGCTGGTGGCGACCAATGAGGCGTTCTTTCCCGGCCGCGACGACTATGAGGCCCACGACGCGCTGATCGCTATTGCCGAGGGATCGGTTGTCGCCTCCGACAACCGGCGGCGGCTTTCCCCCGACAATCACCTCAAAAGTCAGGCGGAAATGGCGAGGCTCTTCGCCGATCTGCCGGAAGCGATCGACAACACCGTCGAAATCGCGCTGCGCTGCTCCTACTACCCGAAGAACCGGAATCCGATCCTGCCCCGCTTCACCGGCGGTGACATTGCCGACGCAGACGCGGTGGTGAAGGCTGAGGCGGAGGAACTGGCGCGGCAGGCGCGCGAAGGACTGGAAGCCAGGCTCGCCGCGCACGGCCCAACCGCCGGCCATACAGCGGAAGATTACCGCCAGCGGCTCGACTACGAACTCGGCATCATCGAGCGGATGAGATATCCGGGCTACTTCCTGATCGTTGCCGACTTCATCAAATGGGCGAAGGCGCAAGGGATTCCCGTCGGTCCGGGCCGCGGTTCCGGCGCTGGCTCGCTGGTCGCCTACGCCACCACGATCACCGACATCGACCCGCTGCGCTTCTCGCTGCTGTTCGAGCGCTTCCTCAATCCTGACCGTGTTTCGATGCCCGACTTCGACATCGATTTCTGCCAGGACCGGCGCGAGGAGGTCATCCGCTACGTTCAGGCGAAATACGGCCGCGACCAGGTCGGCCAGATCATCACCTTCGGTACGCTGCAGGCGAGGGCGGTGCTGCGCGACGTCGGCCGTGTGCTGCAGATGCCCTACGGCCAGGTCGACCGCCTGTGCAAGATGGTGCCGCAGAACCCGGCCAACCCGGTCAAGCTGGCGGACGCCATCGCCGCCGAGCCGCGTTTCGCCGAGGAGGCCGAGAAGGAGCCGATCGTCCAGACGCTGCTGGACATGGCGCAGAAGCTGGAAGGTCTTTACCGGCACGCCTCGACCCATGCCGCCGGCATCGTCATCGGCGACCGTCCGCTGTCCGAGCTTGTGCCGATGTACCGCGATCCGCGGTCGGATATGCCGGTCACCCAGTTCAACATGAAGAAGGTCGAAGACGCCGGGCTGGTGAAGTTCGACTTCCTCGGATTGAAGACGCTGACGGTGCTGGAAACGGCGGTGAAGCTGATCCGCCGGCGCGGCGTCGACATCGACCTCGCCAATATACCGCTCGACGATCCCGAGACTTACGCAATGCTGTCGCGCGGCGAGGTTGTCGGCGTGTTCCAGGTTGAAAGTGCCGGCATGCGCAAGGCGCTGATCGGCATGAAGCCGGACCGCATTGAGGACATCATCGCGCTTGTGGCGCTCTACCGGCCGGGACCTATGGAGAACATCCCGACCTACAACGCCCGCAAGCACGGCGAAGAGGAGATGACATCGATCCATCCCAAGATCGACCATCTGGTGAAGGAGACGCAGGGCGTCATCGTCTACCAGGAACAGGTGATGCAGATCGCCCAGGAACTGTCGGGCTATTCGCTCGGCGAAGCCGACCTGCTGCGCCGCGCCATGGGCAAGAAGATCCGCGCCGAGATGGACAAGCAGCGCGAGCGCTTCGTCACCGGCGCCGTCGAGCGCGGCGTTTCCAAGCAGCAGGCGGATTTCATCTTCGACCTGCTGGCCAAGTTCGCCGATTACGGCTTCAACAAGTCGCATGCCGCCGCCTATGCGGTGGTCTCTTACCAGACCGCCTATCTCAAGGCGCACTATCCGGTCGAGTTCCTCGCCGCCTCGATGACGCTCGATATGTCGAACACCGACAAGCTGGCCGACTTCCGCCAGGACGCCATGCGGCTCGGCATCGAGGTCGTCGCTCCCTCTGTAACCACCAGCTTCCGTGATTTCGAGGTCGGCGAGAACAAAATCTTCTATGCGCTCGCCGCCATCAAGGGCATCGGCGACGCCGCCGTCGAGCACATTGTCGAACGGCGCAGGGAACGTCAGTTCACCAGCCTGGACGACTTCGTCCAGCGGGTCGATCCGCGCATCGTCGGCAAGCGGGTGTTCGAAAGCCTGATCATGGCTGGCGCGCTGGATTGCTTCGGCCGCGACCGCGCCTCGATGATGGCCGGCATCGAGGCGATCATGAATGCCGCCGCCTTCGCTCAGGCCAGCGCCACCAGTGACCAGATCGACATTTTCGGGGCCGGCGGCGCGGCGGCCAAGCCGGAAGCCATTCGCCTGCCCGCCGTCGACCCGTGGCTCGCGGCCGACCGGCTGCACCGCGAATTCCAGGTCGTCGGGTTTTATTTGTCAGCGCATCCGCTGGATGAATACAAGGCGGCGCTGGAAAAGATGCGTGTCCAGAGCTGGGGCGATTTCTCGGCGGCGGTGAAACGCGGCGCGACTGCCGGCCGGCTCGCCGGCACCGTCACCTCGAAACAGGAACGCAAGACGCGCACCGGCAACAAGATGGGTGTCATCAATTTCTCCGATACCAGCGGCCAGTACGAGGCGGTGCTGTTTTCCGAAGCGCTGGCGCAGTATCGCGACCTGCTGGAGCCCGGCAAGTCCGTGGTCATCACCGTTGCGGCGGAAGACCGGCCCGAAGGCGTCAATCTGCGCATCCAGACCGTCCAGTCGCTCGAGGACGAAGCCAGCCGCATTCAGAAATCGCTGCGCATCTTCGTGCGCGATGCCGCCCCCCTGGGCACGCTGGCCAGCCAGCTCGGCGTCAAGGGCGAAGGGCAGGTGAGTTTCGTCGTCATCAAGGGCGAGGCCCAGGGCGAGGTCGAGATCGCATTGCCGGACCGCTACCGGATTTCTCCGCAGATCGCTTCTGCGATGCGCGCCGTGCCGGGCGTGGTGGAAGTGGAGCTGGTGTAAGCTTGCCCTCGCCGCCAAACACACCGACCGCCAAGGACTTGAAATCCCCGTCGCTGGCTTGCGTCGCCGCACTGGACCTTCTACGCGCCAGGCTTTATCGGCAGAAGGATGGCTTCTGAAACCAGGGATACGGAACAGGACCCGTCCGCGCTCGGCGGGCTGCGCGATAAACTGCGGCGCCTTTACCATGGCGCGACGCCGGCGGCTTTTCGTTTCCAGATCGCTGCAATTGTCGTCGACCTGGCCATCATCGCCTTTTTCGTGGCAACGCCGGTGCTCCAGGAAACCCGCGCCTTCCTGTGGCTGGATTATGCCGTGGCGGCGCTGGTTGCGGCCGATATCGGCGCCCGTCTCCTCGCATCGACCGACGTAACGCGCCAATTGAAGCAGCCGACGACCTGGGTCGATATCTTCATCCTGCTCACCCTGCTGTTTCCGACGGCGCTGGCCAATCTGGGCTTCCTGCGGATTTTGCGGCTGTGGTCGTTATCCCGGAGCGGCGGCCTGTGGCGCCATTTTCGCGATCCGCGGGTGCGCGAATGGCGCGACGCCAGCCATGCGGTCATCAACCTGCTGACCTTCCTGCTGGTCGTCACCGGTTTCGTCTACACCTTCTTCTTCCGCGAGGGAGCAGGGCTCGCCGGCTATGTCGATGCGCTCTACTTCACAGTTGCGACGGTGACCACGACCGGCTTCGGAGACATCGTGCTACCGGGCATCGCGGGCAAGCTCACCGCCATCGTCACCATGATCATCGGCATATCGCTGTTCGTGCGGCTGGCGCAGGCGATCTTCCGCCCGGCGAAGGTCTATTTCCCGTGTCCCCAATGCGGCCTGTCGCGCCATGAGCCGGACGCTGTACACTGCAAGGCCTGTGGTCATATCCTCAACATTCCGGACGAGGGAAGCTGACGACCGGCAGCGACGGCGTTTAGCTCGCAGCGACTTCCGCCGGTTTTGGCGCTCGCCGCTGGATGTTGAGCAGGTTGCCGGCCAGGATCAGCGCCGCGCCGCCGGCGGTGAAAATGTCGATCTGCTCCTGGTAAAGCAGCCAGCCGATCAGCGCCGACAGCGGCACACGCAGGAAATCCATCGGCGAGATCACCATGGCGTCGGCATGCGACAGCGCCCGCGCCATGCAGAAATGCGACGACATGCCGGTGAAGGCGATGACGACGATCCACGGCCATAGTGCGAGCGGTGGGTTGCGCCATTCCATCAGGGCTGGGATCAACCCGAGCACGGATTGGACGACCAGCATCCAGAAGATGATGCGCACGACGCTTTCGGTGCGGGTCAGCGATTTCACCATCGCCACCGATATGCCGAAGCAGACGGCTGCGCCGAGCACGATCAGTTGACCCGGCTCGACCGAGTCGGTGGCAGGACGCACGATGACGATGACGCCAACGAGACCGAGGGCGATCGACACGATACGGTTGCGCGTGAGACGTTCACCGAGGAAGGCGACGGCGAGCAGAGCGGTCCAGATCGGCGTGGTGAATTCGATGGAGATCAGTACGGCCAGCGGGATCAGTGTCAGCGCGTAGAGCCACGCGCCCTGGCCGACATAATGCACGACATTGCGGGCGATATGCAGGCCGAGCCGTTCGGACCGCATGGCGGAAAAGCCGCCATTGGCCATCACCAGCGGCAGCAGGATGAGCCAGCCGATCACCGAGCGCATCTCCAGCACCTGGAAAACGCCGAGCACGCTTGTGGTTTCCCGCCCGGCGACGGACATCGCCAGGAAGGACGCGATCGAAAGTGCCATCCAGAAAGCGGCTTTGGGGATGGAAGGTTCCGGTGCCATGGCGGCTATGTCGCAAGCCATGGCGCCGCCCGCAACCGCTAGGCTAGCGCATTCGCATGGGCCAGAGCGGCCCTGCTATTTTAGGTATCTCTAAAATACCGCCAGATATTTCAGCAGCGATATGATGCCGATGATGATGACAATGATCTGGGCGATCTGTTTCATCCTTCCGTCGAGCGGCAGGCGCTGGACGAGCCAGAGCACGAGGATGATAACCAGGAAGGTGATCAGGATGCCGATGAGTGCCGAAGAAGCCATTTTCCCTCACAAAATGAAATAGTAACAAACAATTGGCATAACGCGCCGATCCCGTTGCCGGTTCCACGGCATCGGCCTCGGTCGGCATGTTCGCGCGCCGTCGTCCCGGAAAGTCTGGCTGGCTCAATCGTCGAGCGGTTCGGGCGGATGCGCGTTGCGGCCCTTGCCGAACGTGTAGCCCGTCTCGACCGCCTTGCGTCCGAACTTGTCGCGCAGTGCATCCATGGCTCCCTCTGCCATCGCCCGCTTGCGCGACTGGACATCGACGAGGTCGGGCGGATCGGCCTTGCCGTCGTCGGACAGGTCGCTGACGCCGATGCCGAGCAGGCGGAACCGCGTCCCGTCGGCCTCGCGCCGCAACAGTTCCAGTCCTGTGGAGAAGATACGGTCCGCCAGCCGGGTCGGATCGCTCAATTGCCGGTTCCGGGTCCGGATCTTGAAGTCCTGCGTCTTCAGCTTCAACACCACCGTACGTCCGGCAATGCCCGCCTTCTTCAGCCGGGCGGAAACCTTTTCGGACAAGGCCCGCAGCACCGGCACCAGATCCGGCAGGGTCGCCAGGTCGGCATCGAAAGTGGTTTCGGCCGAAACGCTCTTGGCATCGTGATCGGGATGGACCCGACGGTCGTCGATGCCGCGCGCCAGCCGATACAGCCTGTCGCCCATCGCGCCATACCGCCGCAGCAACTCGCCGTGCTCCATCTTCTGCAACTGGCCGACGGTGCGTATGCCGTCACGCTGAAGCGTCGATTCGAAAGCCTTGCCGACGCCCCAGATCAGCGTCACCGGCTGATCGGCGAGAAAGGCGATGGCCTCCGCCTCGCCGATGACCGAGAATCCGCGCGGCTTGCGGAAGTCGGAAGCGACCTTGGCGAGGAACTTGCAGTAGGAAAGGCCGGCTGAGACGGTGATGCCGATATCTTTCTCGACCGCCTGCGCGAAGCGCGCCAGCACCAGGGCCGGCGGCAAGCCATGCAGCCTTTCGGTGCCGGAAAGGTCGAGAAACGCCTCGTCGATGGAGATTGGCTCGACCAGCGGTGTCAGCGCCCGCATCATCGCGCGCACCTCGCGCCCGACGCGCACGTATTTTTCCATGTCCGGCTTGATGACGATGGCTTCGGGGCAGGCGGCCAGCGCCTTGAACATCGGCATGGCCGAGCGGACGCCCTGGATGCGGGCGATGTAGCAGGCCGTTGAGACGACGCCGCGCTTGCCGCCGCCGATGATGACCGGCTTATCCTTCAGGGCCGGATTGTCGCGTTTTTCCACCGCCGCGTAGAAGGCGTCGCAGTCGATATGGGCCAGATGCAGGCGGTAAAGCTCAGGATGGCGCAGCAGCCGTGGACTGCCGCAGCGCTCGCAGCGCTTTATGCTGCGTCCGCCTTGCAGCGCCAGGCAGTCGCGGCAGAATCCATATTCGGGATCGTTGACGGTATACGCCATCGCTGGAACTCGAGCGGAGCAACGGGTATCTCATACCATTCCGGACCCGCCAACGCGACGGGGGTCTGTCAGGAGGCGTCCTGTAGACCGAGCGCCTTCGCAATCTTCGGTCCGGCCTCCTGCCAGTCCTCGACCATGACGATGTCGTCCGGCAATTCCGGCAGCAGATGCCGCAACGCGTTGTCGCTCATCAAGTGGAACAGATGGATATCGGGAAGCGCCTCGCGCGCCGATAAAAGGTTGTTGGGCTGATCGTCCACGAAGGCCACGGGCCTCGCTGTGTGGCCCCGCAGTCGCGCGATCGCCGGTCCCTTGGCCATATCGGTGGTCAATACCGGATAGTGCAGGCCGAGCGCCGCAAGGTGATCGCGCCGGATGGCGCGGTGCTTGTGAGGCATCATCGTCAAAAGCACGATCTCGGCGCGGTCGTGGAAGAGTGCAAGGGCTTCCGCCGCCCCGTTGGTGACGCTTTGCCAATCCGCTTGGCCGTCGAAGAACTCGTCGAGCAGGGCAGTCACTTCCGGTTGCTCGATGATCCTGCCGCTTGCCCTTTCGGCGATGTTGCCGGTCAGGCGCAGCGACCGCATGCTGACATCGAAGCCGCGTTGATCGAGAAACTTCGGAAACGGTCGACTGAACTCGAGCACGACGTCATCAACGTCGAGCACCAGCAGCGGGCGGTCGTCGTCGGCAAGCTCCTCGATCTGGCGCAATGTCTCGGGATCGTCGCTCATATGGATCGCTCATGGTTGTCGTCGCCGAGCGGCAGGGCCCTGAGCGCCTTGCCGACGGAGGCGGGCGGGGTGCCGGTTTCCTCGGCGAATCGCATCAGTGTCGGCTCATGCGCCAGGATGAACTGCAGCACGCCGGCCATAAAGCCCGGTTCGCGCGCGGCGCGGCGGACCGAGTTTGCCTCAATGCCGGTGATCGCCAGGAAACGCGGCAACAACTCGGGGTCGGAGGCGATAAAGCCCAGCGCGCGGACAGCAACCGCTTCGGCTTCCTCGCGCATTGACGCCTGGTCTTTCATCGTTACCTTTGCCTTCGGCACAGTTCGAATCCCGCGCTCCGAAGTAGCTGTTGAACCCGCCGGGGACAAGTCGCAGGTATCACCTGATTGCCGCATGTAAACTGTATGGCTTTTGCCGCGGTCGATTTGCCTTTCATCAATGTTCTTGTTGTAGCCTGAGAACGGGTAAGGTGCGTTCTCGACCTTGAACGCAGATCGGCTTCCTTTCGCAAAGGGAAGCCGGATTGGGGATTCGATGCCTAAGAAAGTGATGATCGTCGAAGACAATGAGCTCAACATGAAGCTCTTTCGCGACCTCATCGAGGCAAGCGGCTACGAAACCGTACGGACCCGCAACGGCCTTGAAGCGCTTGAACTGGCGCGCACGCACAAGCCGGATCTCATCCTGATGGACATCCAGCTCCCGGAAGTGTCGGGGCTGGAGGTGACCAAATGGCTCAAGGAGGATGACGACCTGCACGTCATCCCGGTGATCGCCGTCACCGCCTTCGCCATGAAGGGCGACGAGGAACGCATCCGGCAGGGCGGCTGCGAGGCTTACATCTCGAAGCCGATTTCCGTTCCCCGTTTCATCGAAACGATCAAATCCTATCTCGGTGACGCCTGATGTCGCCGGTTCAGACCGTCTGGAGCAGCCATAAATGACCGCGCGGATACTTGTCGTCGACGACGTGCCGGCCAATGTGCGGCTCCTGGAAGTTCGGCTGCTTGCTGAATATTTCGAAGTCCTGACCGCCACCAACGGTCCGGACGCCATCGAGACCTGCGAAAACGGCAAGGTCGACGTCGTGCTGCTCGATGTGATGATGCCCGACATGGACGGCTTCGAGGTCTGCCGGCGGCTCAAGCGCGATCCCGCCACCGCGCATATTCCGGTGGTCATGATCACCGCGCTCGACCAGGTTTCGGACCGCGTCCGCGGCCTTGAGGCAGGCGCGGACGATTTTCTCACCAAGCCGGTCAACGATCTGCAATTGATGACGCGCGTGAAAAGCCTCGTGCGCCTGAAAACGCTGACCGACGAGTTGCGGCTGCGCGCGTCGACCACCCGTAACATCGGCATCGAGGAACTGCTCAGCCGCACGTTTAACGCCGAGGAAACGACCCCGAAGGTTCTACTCATCGACGAACGGGAATCGTCTTCCGAACGCGTCTGCAAGATCCTCGGCCGGACGGCCGAGATCGATGTCGCGGCCGATCCGCATGCCGGCTTCTTCCAGGCGGCGGAAAATCCTTATGAATGCGTGCTCGTCTCCACCGCCTTCGCCGACTTCGACCCGCTGCGCCTGTGCTCGCAACTGCGCTCGCTGGATCGCACGCGTTTCCTGCCGATCATCCTGCTGGCGGACGAGGGCGAGGAGGAGCGGATCATCCGTGGGCTGGAGCTTGGGATCAACGACTACCTGACCCGCCCCATCGATCCGCATGAGCTGACCGCGCGGCTGCGCACACAGGTCCGCCGCAAGCGCTACAACGATCAGCTACGCGCCAGCGTCACGCAGACGATCGAGATGGCGGTGACCGATGGACTGACCGGCCTGCACAACCGCCGGTATCTCGACAGCCATCTCCAGACGCTGTTCGAGCGCGCCGTGGCGCGCCGGCGGCCGCTTTCGGTGATGATTACCGATCTCGACCGCTTCAAGTCGATCAACGACACGCACGGCCACGACGGCGGCGACGACGTGTTGCGGGAGTTTGCCCGCCGCCTGCGCAAGAATGTTCGCGGTATCGACCTCGCCTGCCGGTTCGGCGGCGAGGAATTTGTCGTCGTCATGCCGGACACGGAAGGCCATGTCGCCGAAAAGGTCGCCGAGCGCATCCGTGCCGAGATCGCCAGGGAACCGTTCGCGATCGGACATGACGGCAAGACCGTCGAGGTGACCGTCAGTGTCGGCGTCTCGTCCATGCTCAAGGGGCTGGATTCCGTCGAGGCGATGATGAAGCGCGCCGACCTTGCGCTTTATGAGGCCAAGAGCGGCGGACGTAACCGCGTGGTTGCCAAGGCGGCCTAGATCGGCCGGCGCCCGGATATCAGGCAGGGCAGCGCGGTCAACCCAGCAAGGTTACTGATTTACCTTAATCCAAGCGATTCGCGAGCGTTGGTTAAGAAAGTATTGATTTCGATCACCTCTTGCGCAAATGTGCGGCTAACGGGATGGCGTTGGCGCGGGGGACGGCCGGGGCATCCAGGAATACCCCATGATGCTCAGGTCCGCCGCATCTCCTGGGTCCGTGGGGTCGGCCGGCCGGCGCTGGCGTATAGTGGCCTCCTCGTACCGCTGCCAGATTGCCGACCGGCCCCCTTTTTTAATTCGGCACATGAAGTCCGGCTGACAACGTAGCCCGTTGTCATCATTTTCTGAAATCGGAAAACAAAAAGGCCGCCTCAAAGGGCGGCCTTTTCTCGTTCGGAAAACCGAGATTACTTAATCTTGGTTTCCTTGAATTCGACATGCTTCTTGGCGACCGGGTCGTACTTGCGGAACGACAGCTTGTCGGTCTTGGTGCGGCTGTTCTTGCTGGTGACATAGAAAAAGCCGGTGTCGGCGGTCGAAAGAAGCTTGATTTTGATGTTCGCGGCTTTGGCCATGGTGATCGTCCGTTGATGTCTTGGAGTTAGAGCCGCAAGTGCCTCGGAACGAGCCGGGCGCGGAAAACTTGGCCGGACACATAAAGTAAGCGCCTGGAAAGTCAAGCCTTCGCGCCGGGCTTCGGACGAGGCGAAATCGCCCGTCCGAAGGCAGCGATGGATCAGGTCGTGTGCCCGTTGGGTTTTTCCGCCGTCTCCGGGAAGAAATCCTGCGCGGCCTTCCGCTTGCCGAACATCATATCGTACTGGATGAAGCGGAAGTCCCGGATTTCTGGATCGATATCCTTCGCACGCGCCCAGTCCGGCGTCGCGTCGCCATCCGCCGAAAGCAGCAGGTTGCGGTCGACGACGCTGTACTGCTCCCGCATCTCGCCCAGGAAGCCCGTATAGTAGGGATGGGTGATGCCGGCCGTCTTCAAGATGTGATAGGGCAGGAAGGCCGGGCTAACGGCGCCCATATCCTTCACCGGACCTGTCTTGTTCGACCACACTACCAGCGGCGTCTGATGGTGCAGCAGCATCTTCTCCGGCGATTCCTTGCGCGGCGCGACTGGTTCCTTGAGGAACCCGGTTTCGACATAGACAGGGCCCAACGGCGGCAGATGGTCGCCGAAGAAGGCAATGATGGTCGGCCGTTGGCGCTTGTTCGCCCAGTCGATCAGCCTTTTCAGTCCCTTGTCGGCGTCCGACGCGCCCTCGGCAAAGCTCAGCAGCGAGTCTTTCGCCCACTGGCTGGTGGAAGCCTGTACCTTATGCGTCGCATCCGGGTAGCGGTGCGGCTCATAGGGGCCGTGGTTCTGCAGGCTGACGGCGAAGAAGAAGAACGGATCCTCCGTGGCGTCCGCCTCCTTGATGATCTCGTCGGTCATCGAAGCGTCGGAAGCCAGCGGACCGCGCTTCTGCATGTTCGGGAGGTTCTCCTCCGACTTGAAGTCGTCGAAGCCGAAATCCTTGTAGACCGGCGTGCGGTTCCAGAACCAGCTCGTGCCGGGGTGGATGGCGCGCGTTTCATAGCCTTCGCTTTTCAGGAAGGTGGCGACGGACGGGATCGGCGCGCGCACATATTGCTGGTAGGGGATGCTGCCAGCCGGCAGGAACGCGTTGGAAAAGCCGGTCAGAGCCTCGAACTCGATATTGGCGGTCATACCGCCGAATTCGGGTGAAAACATATGGCCGGACTGTAGCCCGCGCACCGTCGGGATCGGATCGGGCGTGATCTTCACATTCGGCAGGCCGGTCGGATCCCAGAAGGATTCGCTCATCACCACGATGATGTCCGGCTTCTGCTGCGGCATCGAAATCGCTGTTTCCGGCTTGGCGATCGCGGCGATTGCCTTGTCCGAATAGCCGGGAGGCGCGGTGACATGCGCCATCGGCACGTTCATGGCGAAGGCCAGTGCAAAGCCGTTGGAATTGTAGTTCTCCTTCTGGTCCCACATCATCGGGATGATCTGCAGCCGGTCGCGGCTCCACGAAAATGTCGCGTAGTCCATAATGGAGACAAAGAAGGCCAGCAGGGGCACGCTGACGACCAGACGCGCCAGACGGCCCTTGTAGGGGATTGCCGGAGCGCGACGGCGCCATGTGCGCCAGGCATAGATCAGCAGGGCAAGCCCGCCGATGATCCCGGCGGCCATGGCGACTCCGGTAAGCGGCCTTTCGCGCACCAGCAGCGGCATCAGTTCGACGATCTGCCGCGCATAGAGGAAGTCGGTCGGGTACAGAGGATCGCCCAGATAGAGCGATTTCTGGTGACCGACGAAAGCAAGGGTGAGGGTCAGCGGCGCGACGACAAGAAGGCTGAGATGCCGGCGACCGAGCAATGCATCGAGCGCAACCAGAATCAGTGTGAACAGGAAGACTGTGGTCCAGCCCGGCTTGAAGGGTTGCAGGAAAAACCCAACCGTCGACAGGAAATCGCCACGGAAGATCAGTTCGACCGCAAAGACCAGCGCCGCCGACGCCAGCAAGGATACCAGCACATATCGGATAGCCGGCCAGAAAGAGCGGCCGGGCTGCATGATTTGCGATTTGAAATCCTCGGATGCCGCCGCCGCGACCGTCCGGTCTGTCACATTACCTGTCACTTTGAACCCCGACGGCAAACGTCATGCAATTGTCACTAAACCGTCACCCAAGCCTAAAGGTTGCGGCGGAATTGAGAAGAGCCAGCAAACAAATCGTGTTCGATTTTAACCGAGCGTGATCCG
This sequence comes from uncultured Mesorhizobium sp., assembly GCA_965649745.1. GTDB lineage: Bacteria > Pseudomonadota > Alphaproteobacteria > Rhizobiales > Rhizobiaceae > Mesorhizobium. The sequence continues at coordinate 61,014 of CBFGLW010000007.1, forward strand.
GAAAAACCCCGTCATGCCAGACAGTTGAGGGCAATTCCGTTAGACAAGATCGTGTGCCGGCTCAAGTCGAATTCGCTAACTGCGGCACCCGGAAGGAAAAAACGGAAAGCTTCGATTTCTCGTCGCTGCGTTTTGCTTCGACACCGTGCCTCGCCATGGGGCAAGGCTTGACTTGCAGGCCCGGCTTGGCGCAACAGGCTGACGAAGAGCAAGAATGAGGCTGCAGATGGCAATTGCGTTCACTTTTCCCGGCCAGGGCAGCCAGGCCGTCGGCATGGGCAAAGACCTGGCGGAGACTTTCCCGGAGGCGCGCCGTGTATTCCAGGAGGTCGACGAAGCGCTCGGCGAAAAACTCTCGACGCTGATCTGGGAGGGCCCGGAGGAAACGCTGACCCTGACCGCCAATGCCCAGCCGGCATTGATGGCTGTTTCTTTGGCCGCGGTCAGAGCGCTGGAATCGCGCGGATTTTCAATGAAAGAAAAAGTTGGCTACGTCGCCGGGCATTCGCTCGGCGAATATTCCGCGCTGGCTGCGGCCGGGTTCGTCTCGGTAGCGGATGCAGCGCGGCTCCTGCGCATCCGCGGAAACGCCATGCAATCGGCCGTTCCTGTCGGGCAGGGCGCCATGGCGGCCATCATCGGGCTGGAGCAGGCGGAGGTCGAGGCGGCCTGCGCCGAGGCGGGGCAGGGCTCCGTCTGCCAGGTGGCCAATGACAATGGCGGTGGCCAGTTGGTGATCTCGGGCGCGAAGCCAGCTGTGGAAAAAGCTGCGGCCCTCTGCTCCGAAAAAGGTGCCAAGCTGGTGCGCATGTTGCAGGTCTCGGCCCCTTTCCACTCGGCGCTGATGGCGCCGGCCGCCGAGGCCATGCGCGAAGCACTGGCCAAAGTCGCCAGAGGCGTGCCGTCCGTCCCGGTCGTTTCTAATGTCACGGTCACGCCGACGATCGATCCCAATGCCATCGCCGACCGCCTGGTCGAGCAGGTCACCGGACGCGTGCGCTGGCGCGAGACGGTCGAGTGGTTCGGCGCCAATGGCGTCGCCACGCTTTACGAAGTCGGCTCAGGAAAAGTGCTTTCCGGGCTCGCCCGCCGCATCAACCGTGACATCGCCACCGCCAACATCGGCAATCCGGCCGACATCGATGCTGCGCTCGCAGCGCTTGGCTGAACGCAACTAGACTACTCCCTTACCAAGGGAGTGCTCCATGGAGGGGACCATGTTCGATCTGACCGGCCGAAAGGCGCTCGTCACCGGGGCTTCGGGTGGCATAGGCGAGGCGATAGCGCGGCTCCTGCACGCGCAGGGCGCCATCGTTGGTCTGCACGGAACGCGCGTCGAGAAACTGGAGGCCCTGGCTTCCGAGCTTGGCGACCGCGTAAAACTCTTTCCGGCCAATCTTTCCGACCGCGACGAGGTGAAGGCGCTTGGCCAGAAGGCGGAAGCCGATCTTGAAGGCGTCGACATTCTTGTCAATAATGCCGGCATCACCAAGGACGGCCTGTTCGTGCGCATGTCGGACGCGGATTGGGACACCGTCATGGAGGTCAACCTGACCGCCGTGTTCCGCCTCACCCGCGAACTCACCCATCCGATGATGCGCCGCCGGCACGGCCGCATCATCAACATTACCTCGGTGGTCGGCGTCACCGGCAACCCCGGCCAGGCGAATTATTGCGCCTCCAAGGCCGGCATGATCGGCTTTTCCAAGTCGCTGGCGCAGGAAATCGCCACCCGCAACATCACCGTCAACTGCGTCGCGCCTGGCTTCATCGAATCGGCGATGACGGACAAGCTGAACGACAAGCAGAAAGAGGCGATCATGGGGGCCATTCCGGCCAAGCGCATGGGGACAGCTGCCGAAGTCGCTTCCGCTGTCGTTTACCTCGCCTCGGATGAAGCCTCCTACGTCACCGGCCAGACGCTGCACGTCAATGGCGGCATGGCGATGATCTGATCGATTGAAATCGCATTGGGAAAAAAGCCTTTGCGCCTTGGAGCCAGGACCTTTTTGGTGTAATGCGGCCCGCAACCCGGCGGTTCGGGCAAAAACCGGCCTGTCTGGTATTGCATTTCGGCAGGACTATCTTTGAGCTTGATTAGCGGCAATCCGCCCGCTAACGAAGACAGACAAACAGAAGACGAGGATGCCCACATGAGTGACACCGCAGAGCGCGTCAAGAAGATCGTTATCGAGCATCTTGGTGTGGAAGCCGACAAGGTGACCGAACAGGCGAGCTTCATCGATGATCTGGGCGCCGACAGTCTGGATACGGTCGAACTCGTCATGGCCTTCGAGGAAGAGTTCGGCGTCGAGATTCCCGACGATGCCGCCGAGACCATTCTCACGGTCGGCGACGCGGTGAAGTACATCGACAAGGCTTCGGCCTGACGATTTCTCTGCGCATTGGCTGGGAGGACGCGCGATGAGGCGTGTCGTGGTCACGGGCCTCGGCTTGCTTTCGCCGTTCGGCTACGGAACCGAGCATAGCTGGAAAAACCTGCTGACTGGCCGCAGCGCTGCCAGTCGCGTTGCGACCTTCGAGGTCGAGGATCTTCCATGCAAGATCGCCCACGTGATCCCGCGTGGCGACGGTTCGAACGGAACATTCAATCCGGAAGCCATTCTCGAGCCGAAGGAACTGCGCAAGATCGGCGACTTCATCCTGTACGGGATCGCTGCCGCCGACGAGGCGCTGAAGGATTCCGGTTGGCAGCCGAAGACGCATGAGGAACAGTGCGCCACCGGCGTGCTGATCGGCTCCGGCATCGGCGGCATCGAGGGCATCGCCGAAAACGCCATCATTCTCAAGGAACGCGGCCCGCGCCGCATCACGCCCTTCTTCATTCCGGGCCAGATCATCAATCTGGTCTCCGGCCAGGTCTCGATCCGGCACGGGCTTAAGGGCCCGAACCATGCCGTCGTCACCGCCTGCTCGACTGGCGCGCATGCCATTGGCGACGCCGCCCGGCTGATCCAGTTCGGCGATGCCGATGTGATGCTCGCCGGCGGCGCCGAAGCCCCGGTGACGCGGCTTTCGCTTGCCGGCTTCGCCGCCTGCCGCGCCTTGTCCACCGAACGCAACGATACGCCCGAAAAGGCATCGCGTCCCTATGACCGTGACCGCGACGGCTTCGTCATGGGCGAGGGCGCCGGCGTGGTTGTTCTGGAGGAGTTGGAACATGCCAAGGCGCGCGGCGCCAAGATCTACGGCGAGATCGTTGGCTACGGCCTGACCGGCGATGCCTACCACATCACGGCTCCGGCCGAGGACGGCGACGGCGCATTCCGCTGCATGACGGCAGCCCTTAAGCGCGCCAAGCTCACGCCCGCCGATGTCGCCTACATCAACGCACATGGCACCTCGACCATGGCCGACACGATCGAGCTCGGCGCGGTCGAACGGCTTGTCGGCAACGCCGCTTCAAAAATATCGATGTCCTCGACCAAATCGTCCATCGGGCACCTTCTGGGCGCCGCCGGTGCGGCGGAGGCGATCTTCTCCATCCTCGCCATCCGCGACAACATCGCGCCGCCGACGATCAATCTGGACAATCCCGAACGCGAAACCGCCATCGACCTCGTTCCGCACAAGCCGCGCAAACGCCAGATCGATGTCGCGCTGTCCAACTCGTTCGGGTTCGGCGGCACCAACGCGTCGCTGGTCTTCCAGCGTTACAACGGTTGACACCGGCGCAGCGCCCGCCGGCGCGGGTTGCTGTCAATTTTGCCATATTCGCTCCTACGCTGCCGGAGGGGATTCGTTGAAAGATCGAAGGTAGGCGTCATGAACACCAATCCGGCCAATGGAGAGTTCGGCCAGAAACCGGCCGGACCGATCGTGCCGAAGACGGCCAATGAGGCATTGCGCCCCGAGGCTGGCACGCCGCCGCCCAGCAAGCGGTCGCGTGCGTCGCGCAGCCAGATCGTCGTGTTCCTGAACTTCGTCGTATCCTGCATTCTGCTGGCGGTTCTGGCGGCCGGCGTGGCGCTTTATTTTGGCAAGCAGGAATTCAGCGGCCCCGGACCTTCCGCCACCGGCGATACATTCGTGGTGAGACCGAATACCGGTGTGCAGGAGATCGCCGACCAGCTGGAACGGCGCGGCCTCATCAGCGACGCGCGCATCTTCCGGTTGGGCGTTCGGGCCTATGGCAACGATTCTGCCATGAAGGCCGGCGAATACCAGATCAAGGCGAACGCCTCCATGCACGAGATCATGGAGCTGCTCAAAAGCGGCAAGTCTGTCATGTACTCGCTGACCATTCCTGAAGGCCTGACGGTCGAGCAGGCTTTCCAGCGCGTGGCCCAGCAGGAAGCGCTTACCGGCGACATGCCCGCGTCGCTGCCGCCGGAGGGCACCGTGGCGACCGATACGCTGCGCTTCACTCGCGGCGCCACACGCCAGCAGATGATCGACAAGCTGATGGCCGACCAGAAGCAGCTGGTGGAGGAGGTCTGGGCCCGCCGCGCCCCGGATCTGCCGCTGGCCAACATCGACGAGTTCGTCACGCTTGCCTCCATCGTCGAGAAGGAGACCGGCCGCAGCGACGAGCGCTCGCGCGTCGCCGCGGTTTTCCTGAACCGTCTCGAAAAGGGGATGCGGCTACAGTCGGACCCGACCATCATCTACGGCCTTTTCGGCGGCAAGGGCAAACCGGCCGATCGTCCGATCTATCAGTCGGACCTGACGAAGCAGACGCCCTATAACACCTATGTCATCAGCGGCCTGCCACCCACGCCCATCGCCAATCCGGGCCGCGCCGCGCTGGAGGCCGTCGCCAACCCGTCGAAGACGGACGACCTCTATTTCGTCGCCGACGGCACTGGCGGCCACGTCTTCGCCGCGACGCTGGAAGAGCACAATGAGAACGTCGCCCGCTATCGGGCTTTCCAGAAGAAGCAGGCCGAAGAGGCCGCCAAAGCTGGCGCAACGCCGGTTGCGCCGGTGACGGGCGGAGCGGCGCAGTAAGCCGTATTGAGGGGTTCGTCTGAGCCGCACTGGGGGGATGTTAGGAATTGAACCTGCAGAGCATGACGGGGTTTGCCCGCACCGTCGCCGAACATGCCGGCACGGCCATCTCCTGGGAGGTCAAGTCCGTCAACGGCAAGAGCGTCGAGGTCCGCCTGAGATTGCCTTCAGGCTTCGAACGGCTTGAGCCGGGGACGCGCCAGGCCGTGCAGAAGCGCTTTGCGCGCGGCAATTTCCAGGCGACGCTCACCGTCGCGCATCCCGGCGCAATCCAGGCGCAGCCGGTGGTCAACGAGGCCTTCCTGAAAGACCTTGCCGGGCTCGCGAAACGGCTGCAGGAGCAGTACGGTGCGGCGCCGGCGACGGCCGACGGCCTGCTCGGACTGCGCGGCGTGCTCGAACTGCCCGAAACCGTCGAGACCGAAGAGGCTAGGGCGGCAATCGACGCGGCAATCGAGGCTGCCCTTGCCCGGGCGCTGACCGGACTGGAGGAGGCGCGCCGCACCGAGGGGCAGGCGCTCGGTTCCGTGCTTTCCGGCCACCTCGATTCAATCGAGGCGCTGACCGCCAGGGCCGAGGCCGATTCCTCACGCGAGCCGGCGTCGATCCGCGAAAAACTCGCCGAGCAGGTGCGTCTCCTGATGGAGGCCTCGGCGAATCTGGACGAAAGCCGGCTCCACCAGGAGGCTGCGTTTCTCGCCACCAAGGCGGACATCCGCGAGGAAATAGACCGGCTCAAGACGCATGTCGCATCGGGCAGGGCGCTGCTGGCGGCAGGCGGCGCCATCGGCCGCAAGCTCGATTTTCTGGCGCAGGAATTCAATCGCGAATCGAATACTCTGTGCTCCAAGTCGAACGCCGCCTCCGTCACCGCCATCGGGCTGGAGCTGAAGGCGGTGGTCGATCAGTTTCGCGAGCAGGTCCAGAATCTGGAGTGACAGATGGCGATGGTGGCCACGGACACCGCATCCCGCATCCGCCGCCGGGGGCTGATGCTTGTGCTTTCCTCGCCTTCGGGCGCGGGAAAGTCCACCATCGCGCGCAACCTCATCGAGAGCGATCCGGGTTTTGAGCTGTCTGTCAGTGTGACGACCCGTCCGCGCCGTGGAAGCGAAATCGACGGCATCCACTATCACTTCCGCTCCAAGCGGGAGTTCGAAAGCCTGCGCGACAATGATGAATTGCTGGAATGGGCTGAAGTCCATGGCAATTTCTACGCCACGCCGCGCGAGCCGGCGGAGCGCGCGATGGCGGAGGGCAGGGACATGCTGTTCGACATCGACTGGCAGGGCGCCAAGCAGCTCAAGGAAAAGATGCGCGGCGACATCGTCTCGGTCTTCATCCTGCCGCCGTCCATGGCCGAGCTGAAGGCAAGGCTCAAGCGCCGCGCCGAGGACCAGGAAAAGGTCATCGAGACGCGGCTGAAAAATGCCCGCGACGAAATCGAGCACTGGACCGAGTATGATTTCGTCGTCATCAACGACGATCTCGACAGGGCATTTGCCGAAGTCCGCGCCATCGTCATGGCGGAACGCCTGCGCCGTGACCGGCGGCCGGGATTGTTCGATTTCGTGTCCGGATTGCTTGACGAAAAAGTATGAGCGCGGTTGCCTTCTCCCCTCGTGGGAGAAGGGTTAAATCGCGTTCGCCAGCCGCACGAATTCCTCGACGCTCAGCGTTTCCGCCCGGCGGGTCGGGTCGATGCCCACTTTGGTCAGCAGGGCCTCGCCGCCGAGGCTTTTAAGGCTTTGCCTGAGCATCTTTCGACGCTGCCCGAATGCTGCCTCGGTGACATGCGCCAGCTTGGCTACCTCAGCAGGCAGAGGCTCTGGACGCGGCACGATATGGACGACAGAAGACGTCACCTTCGGTGGCGGCGTGAACGCCTGCGGCGGCACGTCGAAGGCGATCTTTGCTTGGCTACGCCAGCCGGCCAGAACGCCGAGCCTGCCATAGGCGCTGCTGCCTGGCTTGGCGACGATGCGTTCGGCCACCTCGCGCTGGAACATCAGCGTCAGGGATTGATAGAAGGGCGGCCATTGAGCCACGGTCAGCCAGCGCACCAGCAGTTCGGTGCCGATATTGTAGGGCAGGTTGGCGACGATCTTGACCGGCCCGTCGGCCAGCGCCGTGAAATCGGTCTTGAGCGCATCGCCCGACACTGTTTCCAGCCGCCCAGGATAATGCGCCGAAATCTCGGCAAGCGCGGCAAGGCAACGCTCGTCGCGCTCGATGGCGACAACGCGTTTGGCGCCATGCATGAGCAGCGCCCGCGTCAAGCCGCCTGGACCCGGACCGACCTCTATGACGGTGACATCGTCAAGGTCACCCGCCACGCGCGCCACCTTGCCGGTCAGGTTCAGGTCGAGCAGGAAATTCTGGCCGAGCGATTTTTTGGCCTGCAGGCCATGTTCTTCGATGACATGCCGGAGAGGTGGGAGACCGTCGGCGCTCATGCCTGCGCATGCTTTCCGGCCGCAAGACGATCCGCCAGTTTCAGCGCGGCGATCAGGCTGTCAGGCCGTGCGATGCCCTTGCCGGCGATATCGAAGGCCGTGCCGTGGTCAGGCGATGTTCGCACAAAGGGAAGACCCAGCGTGACGTTCACCGCCTCGTCGAAAGCCAGCGCCTTGGCGGGGATCAACGCCTGATCATGATACATGCACAGCGCCGCATCATAGGTGGCGCGAGCCCGCGGATGGAACATGGTGTCGGCTGGCAGCGGCCCCTTCGCGTCGATGCCTTCGCTGCGGAGCTTGTCGACGGCCGGGCGCACGATCCAGCCGTCCTCATGGCCCATCGATCCGTCTTCGCCGGCATGGGGGTTCAGGCCGGCGATCGCCAGCCGGGGGCGCTCCAGGCCGAAACGGTCGCGCAGATCGTTCGCGGTGATGCGTCCGATTTCCACGATCAGATCGGTAGTCAGCACCTTCGGCACGTCCGACAGCGGGATGTGGATTGTCACCGGAACGGTGCGCAGGTCGGGTCCTGCCAGCATCATGACCGGCGTGACCGGCCTGCCCAGATATTGCGAGGCGAGATGAGCGAGATATTCGGTATGGCCGGGAAAGCCGAAGCCGGCGTCATAGAGCGGCTTCTTGGCGATGGGGCAGGTAACAACCGCCGCGGCCACGCCCGTCAACGTATCGGCCACCGCTCTCTCTATCGCCTCGACGGTGCCGGCAGCGTTCGTCACATCCGGTTGTCCGGGCCTGTCGGTGAAGCGGGCGGCAAGCGGCAGGACCGGCAGCGCATCCTGGAAACCCGCAACGGCTTGGCTTGGATCTGCCTCGACGATTGGAATTTCGCCGCCGACGGCTTGCGCCCGGGCGGCAATAAGCCCGGGATCGGCAAGAAGATAGAACGGCGGAAGGTCGAAATCCGCGCGGCGGCGCCATGCCTCAATAGCAATTTCCGGCCCGATGCCCGACGGATCGCCGATACTGAGGGCCAGCGGAAGCCGCACGTTCGTTTCAGCGCTTGACGATGCGGGCTTTGGCCCTGATCTCGGCGAGATATTTTTTGCTGAGCTCCTCGGAGCCGCCCGACTGGCCTTCGCTTTCGAACATCATCTTGGCGACCTTGTCGTCGGACACCTCGCGCGAGCTACAGATGCCGATGAATTCGACGCCGCGTTCCGTCTCGCGAACGCCTGTCGCGCCGCCAACCCTCGTTTTCTTGATCTGGTCGGCCCATTCGGAGGGAAGCTCCGGCGTCAGCACGCGGCCCAGATCGCGCACGGTCACGTCGATCAATCCCTTGGCGAATTCACGGCTGGTGGCGCATCCGTTGTAGCGGGCGCGCATGGCCTCTGCCTCACGCTTGCGCTTGCCGAGGATGGCGCCGCGCTCGCTCGCAGGAACCACGAAGATGACCTGCTGCAGCATGTACTCGGTGGCGGTCGGCTTGTTGCCGTCTTTGTCCAGCATGCGCCGTACAAGGTCCTGCTGGCTTGTGCCGCCTTGCTCTGAGCGCGAACGCGCCGAAAGCGCCTGGTTCCAGGCCATCTGCGTACGGATGAATTCCTTGAAGTGTTCCTTGGTCACGCCCGACTGCGCCATGACGCTGTCGAGCTGCTGCAACTGCATCTTGTTGGACGAAGCGAAGCGCGCATACGCGTCGTTGACCTGCTTGTCGCTGATCCGGACGCCGATCCGGCGTGCTTCCGCCAGTTTCAACGCCTGTTCGACCATTTCTTCTTCGGCATTGCCCTTGCGGCGTTGCAGTCGAAGAAAGGCGGCGCGGTGCTGGATGTCACCCGTGGTGACCGGAATGTCGTTGATGATGTATTTGATCGAGCTTGCAAAGACAGGGGCTGACGGGACAACCACCGAAACGGCGGTCGCGGCCACAAGCAACACGAAGCTCGCGGAAAAAAGCAGTTTTTTCATCGAAGTACCCGTCAAGCTCTATCCAGCCTTGTCCTGCGCGGAACAAGTACATCCCCTGCATGCATTATGCGGCGAAACCATGTCGCGGCCTGCTATTCCAGGATGGAGGAGGACGACGCCGATCCGAAGTCACCGAGTGTGCGGAAGGATATGTTGAACCCGATGTTCTTGGAAACTTCCTTGGTGGTCTGACTGCGCGTCTCCGAGAATGTCATCAGATAGGAGAAGCATTCGTCGTCATAGGCGAAACCGATACCGTCCTTGATCAGGACGCTGTTCTCGATATCGTAGGTTCCGGAGCTGAAAACACGCCAGTTTTCTGCAAAACGCGCCGAGCCGCTGAGCGTGATCTCATGCCGGTCCGTGGTGAAACCGTAAAGCGGTTGCGCCTGGATATAGGCGTATTTCGCCGAAACGCTGATCGGCGATGCGCCACTATAGGCCATTTTTACCTCGCCCCTGCGCATCTCGAACGAGTTCTCGTCGAACCGTCCGCTCAACGACGCAGAGAAACCGGACGGGCTGGAGAGACCGACAAGGCCGACGAAATCCGAAACGTCGGTTTCCAGACCGGAATAAGCGCCGACATTCACGAGATCGGGACTGTCGAAGGAGTTGCGCCCGCCCAGCTGATAGGATTGACCGAACAGCGCATTCGTGCCCCAGCCATTGTCATAGTTGCCCGAATAGCGGAAGCCGAGGTTGGCACGGCTGCCGCCCTCGATGCGATCGTAGCCCGAGAACTTGTCGCGTTCGAACAGCGTGGTGGCATCGAACACGAAGCTTTGCGCGTCTTCGTTCGGAACAGCCAGGCCGCCGACATACTGCTCGTTCGGACGCACGAAAACTTGTGCCACCGGTTCGATCACATGCGAGGAGCCGACGCTTGAGAACAGTACCGGCCAGCGCATCTCCAGCCCAAGTGTCGCCATTGCGCGGAAGAAAGAGGAGCGCATGTCGGCGGTCGTGCCGATATCAGGGTTGGCGGCCATATTGTTTATGGCATCCAGAGACGCTTGCGATGCGTTCAGGTAATTGCCGTCGGCCTGGAAGGCGAGCAGCGGCGTAAACACCAGGCCGCCCTCGGTGATGATGTCCTTTTTCCACTCGGCTTCCGCCGTCAATCGACCGGAATCGCCTTCGATCCCGGGAACACGGAATGCGTCGGCCAGCGTGCCCGATGTCGAATAGTCGAGTTCATCCCGCTGCACAGCGCGTGCATTCACGTTGATGGAAAGCTGTCCACCGTACAGGGGCGCGTCCGGGATGTAGGCGTAATCCAGCGAGGGGAGCACCCAGGGCTGTTCCGCATCGCGAGCCGAGGGATGGCTGTCGAGCAAATCTTCCTGGACATCGAAATGCATTCCGCGCAGGTCGAAATAATTCCGGTCGTTCAAGCCGGTCAGATAAACCTCGGAGCGATACACCGAATCCTTGAAGCCGCCGATGCTGTAGGTCCTGGAGAAATTCTTGTCCGACTGCAGCAGAATGTCCCAGCCGAAGTCCCAGCGCTCATTGATGGCGAACTGGCCTTTGGTCCCCATCATGCCGCGCAACTTGTTGGGGTTGCCGGCTTCGCCAGAATCGACCGTATAACGACCGTCGACAAACGCCCGGGGATCGTTCTGGCGAATACCGGCCATTTTGAGCGTATATTCGCCATTGTCGAATTTCTGGCGCCATTCGGCCTCGCCGAGGAAGCCCTGCTTGGTGTAGCCCGTGCCCGTCACCGTGAGGTCGTATGTCGGGGAGAGCGCGAAATAATAAGGCACCTTTACGCCGACGCCCAGCGTATCCTTGTAGGTGATGCCGGGGATCAGGAAACCGCTCTTGCGCTTGACCGTCGGGTCGGCGATCTCGAAGGCGGGGAGATAGGCGATCGGGAAACCGAAGAATTCGAAATTGGAATTCTCGAAGCGGACGGTCTTCTTCTGGCCGTTCCAGATGATCTTGCGCGCTTTGATGCGCCAGACCGGCGCCTTGTCGGGCTGTTCTTCGCAAGGTTCGCAGGCGGTGTAGACGCCGTTGTTGAAGGTGGTGAGGACGCCGCCCTGGCGCTCCGCGCTTTCGGCGGCGAAATAAGTCTTGTCGACCGTCTCGACACGCAGGGCATTGACGAAGCCGTCGGCGAAATCGTCGGTGACGTCGATGTGGTCGGAGCTGATCTTGGTGCCGTCGCTGTTGACCAGCTCGACATTGCCGCTGGCGACAAGACGCTGGGTCTTGCGGTTGTATTCCACGCGCTGGGCGACCAGGTGGTTATCGCCATATTCGATCTGCACGCCACCGACGGCCGTCACTGTCTGGCCGTCGTTGTCGTAGACCAGCGTATCGGCCTCGAGTAGCATCTGAGACCCGGCCGGAACGTTCGCGGAAGCCAGATTGCCGACTTCCTGGGCCGACACCGGAGCGGCAAACAGGGAGCAGCCGATCAGGCACGCCAAGGCGCTCACTCCGCTCAGGAGCATCAGCCTCGTCGGCCTACGGTTTTGCAGAACCGCCCCCTCCACTAGCCATCTTCCTTATACAACAGGAACGTCACCCCGAAGAACATCGCAACGACAACGGGAAACCATGCCGCTACAACAGTTGGTACGAATCCCGCAACCCCAAAAGCCTTCACGAGAACTGAAACGACATAAAGCAGAAAGCCGGCCAATATGCCACCCAGAATCATCGTAGCCGACTGCCCCATTCGCGCAAAACGCATGGATACCGTTGCCGCGATGAGGGTCATGGCCACGAGCAGGAAGGGCATGGCCACCAGGGAATCGAATTGCATCGCGAATGCATTCGCCTTGAGGCCGAACGAACGGGCGACTTCGATCTTCGCGGGCAGTTCGTAAAAAGGAATCGTTTCGGGGCGTGCGAGGCGTTCCTGCACGAATTCCGGCTTCAGATTGGTTGGGATCCTGTCGGCCTGTTTCGTCTCCAGCGCGTCGGTGCCCTTCATGATCCTGACGTCATGAAGTTCCCAGTAGCCGTCGCGCAGGAACACGCGTTTGGCGTCCTTCCTTTCGACGATATCGCCATCGCGGTTGAGGATGAAGAACGAGGCATCGGCCATTTCCAGGCCCTGGTTGAGGATCGCCCGGGCGCCGATGATCGTGTCGCCGGCGTCCGTCTTCTGGCGCAGCCACGGCGCGGAATTGGCGGAAACCGTATTGGATTTCCCCGAACGCAACTGGCTCTCTATCTGTTCCGACTGCGAAAACCCGGCCGCCGCCAGCGGGTTGATGATGCCGACCGCCAGTATGCCGAACAGAAGCGCTCCGACACAGGCGGGCAGCAGGAACTGCCACGCCGAGATGCCCGCCGCACGGGCAATCACCAGTTCATAGCGCCGGTTCAGCGAAACCAGCATCGCCATGGCCGAGAAAAGCCCGACGAACGGAATCGTCTGCAGCATGATCATCGGCACCCGCAACGCGGAGATGGCAAGGCCGATCTGGTAGGAAAAGCCAGGCAGACGTGCGGTGCGGCTGGTCAGCTCGGTGAAATCGATCAGGAAAACGAGCGCGAAAAGTCCAACGAAGAACCAAAGGGTTATGGTCACGTAGCGGATGAAGAAATAGCGGCCGAGGGTCCAGCCCATCAGATGGCTCCCTTCGGTGCCGAACCGCCGAAGATGCGATTCCTGACGGCGATGAGAAAGTCGAGGATGCGCCGGGCGAGGGCGGTCAGCCTCTCCGCCCAGCTCACCGGCAGGCTCATCGTGCGATGCGTGCGGATGAACCATATCGCAACGAGCGAAATTGCGATGGGCGCCAAGTACATCACATAGATGAACGATGGCTGGACCCTGGCGCGCCCCTCGGCGAAAAAGCATATCCAACGTACGATCAGCGCTATGCTGACCGCCGTAATCAATGGGTTGATGCGGGCTTCGCGATGCGAACGGGCATCGCCTGCCACCGCCAGCGCAATGAAGGCGAAAGCCAGCGGCAGAAGCCATTCCGAGAATCGCTTCGCCAGTTCGGTCCGATAGAGGTTGGGACTTCTTTTCGAGATCGAATCATTCGGGCTCGGGTTCAGCAGATATTGTGTGGTCTGGTCTTTGGGCAGCAGCCGAACGCCAGATACGTCGTCGTCGAACGCCGAAAGATCGAACGCATAGGAGGTGAAGCTGATGACCGAAACGTCGCCGGATGGCGTCTTGCGATGGACAACGCCGTCATTCATCACCAGGACCTTTTCGCCGTCGCGCTCCACGATGGCTCCAGTCTTGGCATAATAGACCAGGTCAATGCCTTCCTGGCGGGAGTCGGCGACAAACACCTGGCCAAGACGGTTCTCCGAGAACCGCTCGCCGATCTGGACGAACAGTCCGTCATCGACCTTGCGGAAGGTTCCCTCTTGGATGATGACGGAGAGGAAATCGGCGCGCGAATCGGCGACCAGTTCGCGATTGCGCTGGCGCGCATAGGGGTCGACGCCGTTCTGGACGACGAAGCACAGGACGCTGGCGCCGAGGGCGAGCAGGATGATCGGGCGGATCACGGCCAGACGCGAAGCGCCCGCGGCATTGATGACGACCAGTTCCGAATCAGAATTCATGGCGCTCAGTGTCTGCGCCACCGCCAGAATCAATGCGAAAGGCACCACGATGGTCAGCACGGAAGGCAGGATGAGGGTGGCGACCTCGAAGAACACCAGCGCCGACTGGCCGTTGTCAGTGACGAGGTCAATGCGCGCCAGAACCTGGGTGGTCCACACGATCGCCATGGTCCACGCCAGCGCTGCGACAAAGAGCGTGAAAGCGCGACGCATAATGTAGCGTTCGACTACCTTCATTCAGGCTCGCTCTTCTCGGTTGGAAATGACTGACATCGTGCTCCGGACGAAAGTAACTGCCCGGTGATGCCCACACAACCGGTGCGATCTGGTTCCCGTCCCACATCGTGCTTGCCGGCGACGGAGAGTCTCGACGCTAAGGGATAAAAAAGGACGAAAATAGATGGTTAATTGTCTGTTGTAAGGCAAATCCGGTTCGGGGCGCGACCAATCGTCCACCCGTAAGCGGCCAGCTTGGGCGCAGGCGGGTTGCCAACCGCCGCAAAACCGCGAAATGTTCGACATCGATCGACATATGCCGAAAGCAGGTTTCCGTGACTTCAATGCCCGCAATCTCCTTCGCGAAATCTTCGACGCCTTCGAGGGGAACGCTTTTCGTTTTTGCGAAGGAAGGGGCAGGGCTGAGCGACGCCGCCAAGAAATGCGATCCTGCCGGGGTGCTCCAGCGTGCCTTTTCCGTCGCTGATTTTTCGGGCCAGTTCGGCGCCTCGGTCAATCTGCTCGCGCCGGAAGGCACGTCGCTCGATCGCCTCGTCGCCGTCGGGACTGGCAAGGAGGATTTGACGGAACATGCGTGGACAAAGCTGGGCGGCGTCGTCGGCGCGGCGATCCGAACAGCTCAGGATGTCACGGTGGTGCTCGATGCGGATGCGGATGCGGCGGCGAACCTTGCCGCCGGCATCGTGCTCCGCAGCTACGCCTTCGACAAATACAAGACCCACAAGGACAAGGACGGAAAGGCGGCGAAAAAAGTGGCTAAAGTCACCGTCCTGACGGCCAGTCCCGCAGCCGCGAAAAAGGCCTTCGCCGACAAAAACGCCGTGGTCGGCGGCGTGCTTCTGGCGCGCGACCTCGTCAACGAGCCGGCGAACATGCTTGGGCCGCTCGAATTTGCGAGCGAGGCGGCAAAGCTCGCCGCTCTCGGCGTCAAGGTGGAAGTTCTGACCGAGAAGGAGATGAAGAAGCTCGGCATGGGGGCGCTTTTGGGCGTCGCACAGGGGTCGCCGCGCGGCGCGCGTCTGGTCGTCATGCAATGGAACGGGGGCAAGGCAAAGGATAAGCCCGTCGCCTTCGTCGGCAAGGGCGTCACTTTCGACACCGGCGGAAACTCGATGAAGTCCGCCTCCGGCATGGAGGAGATGAAGGGCGATATGGGCGGCGCGGCGGCGGTCGTGGGCCTCATGCACGCGCTGGCGACCCGCAAGGCCAAGGTCAATGCGGTCGGCATCATCGGACTGGTGGAAAACGCCGTCGACGGCCATGCCCAGCGTCCGGGCGACATCGTCACTTCCATGTCCGGCCAGACCATCGAGGTGCTGAACACCGACGCCGAGGGCCGCCTCGTCCTGGCCGACGCCATCTGGTACTGTAACGACCGGTTCCAGCCCCGCGCTATGGTCAATCTGGCGACGCTCACCGGGGCCATCATGATTGCGCTCGGCCAGCACTATGCCGGGCTTTTTTCCAACAATGACGAACTGGCCGGCTGGATTCTGGATGCCGGCGTCGCGACGCATGAAAGGCTGTGGCGGATGCCGCTCGGTCCTGAATATGACAAGCTCCTCGATTCCAAGAACGCCGACATGAAAAACATCGGCGGGCGTTACGGTTCGGCGATCATCGCCGCGCAGTTCATCCAGCGTTTCGTCAAGGATACGCCCTGGGCGCATCTCGACATCGCCGGCACGGCGATGGGCGCTCCGTCGAGCGAAATCAACCAGTCATGGGGATCGGGTTTCGGGGTGCGCCTGCTCGACCGGCTTGTGCGCGATCGCTATGAGGGATAGGCCGGAAGACCGCTCCGGATGAGCCCATGACCGAAGTCCTGTTCTATCACCTGACCGAATCGACGCTGGAGGATGCGCTGCCGGGCCTGCTGGAGCGCAGCGTCGGGCGAGGCTGGCGTGCGGTGGTGCAGGCCGGCACCGAGGAACGCCGCGATGCGCTCGACCAGCACCTGTGGACATTCCGCGACGATTCGTTTCTGGCACACGCCAGGTCGAACGAGCCTTATCCGGCGGAGCAGCCGATCCTCCTGACGACCGGCGACGAAAACCCCAACCGCGCCAATATCCGCTTCCTTGTCGACGGCGCGTCACCTCCCGATCTTGGCGCCTATGAACGTGCGGTATTCCTTTTCGACGGCCACGACACCGGCCAGGTCGAGGCTGCGCGGGAGCACTGGAAGGTCATGAAGTCGGCCGGCCACGACGTGACCTACTGGCAGCAGACGCCTGATCGCCGGTGGGAGCGAAAAGCCTGACGACAGCGGCGAAGCGGCGATCCTGAGAGAGACACGATGCGTTTTCTTTTTCTGCTGATATTCCTGGCGGGCGGCGGCATGGCGGCCTATCCATGGCTGTCTGCCAACATGCTTGAACACGAGATCGGCAAATGGCGCGTTTACGATGCCGCTACCGGCTATGTTCTCGCGCAGCCGCAACTGCAGGAATCGGACGGGCCGGTCAAGGTTCTGGTCGACCTTGCCACGACAGGCATCGGCAGGCTGCCGCCGGATTCGGCGATCCTCACCGTGACCGGCTCTGTGCAGGGCAGGACCGTTCTGGCGCAGGCGATGACTTTCGCCAATGCCACAGCAACCGACATCAACCCGCAAACGCAGGCTCGGGTGTTCCACGATAGCGTCGGCGTCATCGATCCGGTCGAACCGGGCCTCTATTCATTCACTGTCGGCAAGGGCGACGCCGATACGGTGCCCATCCGGTCGGTCGACCTTGTGTTGACCAGCGCCGGTCCGTTGCCGGGCGGGCGCGTGCAGCCGCTGGGCTTTGCCGCGATGGCGCTCGGCTTCATCGGACTGGTGCTGACGTTTCGGCAGGCCGGCGGCAGCCGGCCTGAAAATCCGAATTCGCAGCCGCCACCGCCGCGCTGGGGCAGGGGCGGTTCGCCCTCCTGATGAACTACCGCCACGCCTATCATGCCGGAAACTTCGCCGATGTGATGAAGCACGTCGTGCTTGCGCGGCTGGTCGAATACCTCAAGCAGAAGGACAAGGCGTTCAGGGTCATCGACACCCATGCCGGCATCGGGCTGTATGATCTATCGGCGACGGAAGCCGGCAAGACCGGCGAGTGGAAGGGTGGCATCGGCCGTTTGATGGAAGCCGGGTTGGGGAAGGACGCCGCGCCGCTGCTGTCCGGCTATCTGGACGCGGTCCGCGCCGCCAATCCGGAGGGCAGGCTGAAGCACTATCCGGGTTCGCCCGCAATTGTCCGTCACCTCTTGCGCAAGCAGGACAGGCTGTCGGTCATCGAACTGCATCCGCAGGACGCTGCAAGGCTGAAGGCGCTTTTCGACGGCGATTTCCAGGTGCGGGTCATGCAGCTCGACGGCTGGCTGGCGCTTGGCGCGCACCTGCCGCCGAAGGAAAAGCGCGGCCTTGTGCTGGTCGATCCGCCTTTCGAGGAAGGCAGTGAGTTCCTGCGCATGACGGAAGGTCTGGTCAAGGCGCACCGGCGCTGGCCGGGCGGCATCTATGCGCTCTGGTATCCTGTCAAGGACGGCGCGGCGGTTGCCGCTTTCCGCAAGGGTCTGGCGGAATCCGGTATCCCGAAAATCCTGGATGTGACCCTGCGGATCAGGGCGCCGTCCGATGAGCCGAGACTCGACGGCAGCGGCATGATCGTGGTCAATCCTCCTTTCACGCTGGAGCGCGAATTGAGCGTCGTGCTGCCGGAATTGTGCGCCTTCATGGCCATCGACAGCGGCGCGTCATGGAAACTGGAATGGCTCGCGGGCGAAACGCCCGTTCCCGGGCGCGACGATGCTTGACCGCGACGGGACGAAACCGCACAGTGCTCGCAAATTTATCCAAGAGGCCGACATGACTCGCTTCATCAAACCTGTGCTCGCCGCGCTTATCGGCTTGGCGTCCTCACTGGCCGCGGCTCCGGTCTCCTTAGCGGCGGACCTCCAATCCTACGTCTATGAAAGCGATCCCGGCGTTTGCGGCGAATCGTGGGTCCTCAACAGGATAACCAACCGCTTCCGCTATCAGGTCACCCATGTCCCGCATCTGGAGGACGTGAGCATCGTCGACTTCCGCGGCATTCACGAACACCGGTATCTGCCGGCGCGCGAGGATCGCCCAATCGGTCGCCGTTATTGCGGCGCGACGGTGGCGCTTTCGAATGGGCGCGACCGCACGGTCTGGTATCTGATCGAGGAAGGCCAGGGCTTCGCCTCGATGGGCGACAATGTCGAATTCTGCGTCGCCGGCTTCGACCGCTGGCTGGTCTATAACGGCCGCTGCCGCGTTCTGCGCTGATCCCTCCGAATATCCCGATGCCGACGCCGCGCAGACCCTTGCTGCCGGCCGTTCTTGTGTTGCTGGCCTTCCTGGCGGCCGGCTGCGCGCCGGCCGATGACGGGAAGCAGCAGGAAAACGCCGCTCCTGTCCCCATCGGGCAAACGGCGCCGCCGGGACAGGGCGCTCCTGCCAAAGCAGAAATCGGCGTTCCGCTCGGCAACGGCTTCGATTTCTACGTGCTGTCACTGTCCTGGTCGCCGAGCTACTGCGAAGCCGAGGGCCCGGACGCCAACCGCCAGCAATGCGGGGCGGCGCGGCCTTACGCCTTCATCGTCCATGGCCTTTGGCCGCAATTCGAGCACGGCTATCCGCAGGATTGCAATACCGACCGGCCGAAGGTCCCGGACGATATCGTGCGGACGCTCTACGATCTCATGCCATCGGCGGGATTGATCCGCCATGAATGGCAGACGCATGGCAGTTGCAGCGGTCTCGGCCAGCAGGACTATTTCCGGGTTTTGCGCGCCGCCCGCGAAAAAATCGCCATTCCGCCCGCCTTTCGCCGGCTGGACAACTACCGCACGCTTGCGCCGCAGGATGCCGAAACGGCCTTTCAGGAAGCGAATCCAGACCTGCCGCCCGACGCCATCGCCGTCACCTGCGACCGCCGCTATCTGCGCGAGGTCCGCATCTGCATGACGAAAGCTCTCGAATTCCGTGCCTGCCCGGAGATCGACCGCAAGGCCTGTCGCCTGTCGAAAGTCGTCATGCCGCCAGTCCGTGGCGGATAGCCTGTGCGTGGAGGACAGGTTTTGGCGGTCTGGCCATTGTCTCGATGACCTTGACCGCTAAAGTGCCGCCAACCCAACAGGACTTCTCATTTCATGCCCAGATTGCTCTACGCTTCCGCTTCTCCCTACAGCGCCAAGGTCCGCATGGCGGCCATCCATGCCGGCATCGACATCGAAGCCGTTCCGGTGAAGACGGACGACGAGCCGGCGCTGCTCATCGACGCCAATCCTCTCGGCAAGATCCCGACGCTGATCCTGGACGACGGACGCGTGGTCTATGACAGCCGCGCGATCACCCAGTATCTCAATCGGCTGTCGAAAAATGTGCTGTTTCCGCGCAATCCCGACAAGCGGCTGGACGCGGAGGTTCTCGAAGCCCTGGCGGACGGCATCTGCGACTGCGCATTGTCGATGGTCTACGAGCGGCGCTTCAGGTCCGAAGACAAGATTTCCGAAGCCTGGCTTGAAAAGCAGTGGTCGAAGATCGTCCGGGCGCTCGATGGGCTCAACACCAATCCGCCCAAACTGCCGGCAAAGATCACCGTCGGACAGATCGCTTTGCGGGCAACGCTCGGATACCTGGCCCTGCGTTTTCCCGGAAAATGGGAGAAGGGGAGGTCGCGGCTGGTTCGTTGGACAGCTCGCTTCGACGAGAAGTTTCCGCAGCTCAAGGCGGCGGTTCCATCCTGATGCGGTAGATAACAATTCATGCAATAAAAAAAGCCGGGCTCGAGCCCGGCTTTTTCTTTTCGTCCGATCGTCAGATCAGAACTTCATACCGACGCCGAAATTGACGCGGTTGTCGCTCGATTCGACCTTGCCGGCGTTCGAGAAGTCCTTGTCGCCGTAATCGGTGTAGCGATATTCGACACGGCCGAAGACCTGTTCGGTGATCTTGATGTCGGTGCCCACGCCCGCGGTCCAGCCGAGCATGGTGTTGGTGTCGCTACCGGCCGCATTGGAGACCTTCAGCCTCTGGGCGGCGCCACCGGCGGTACCATAGACCAGAATGTCCGGGCTGACGGCGTAGCCGAGGCGGGCACGGAGCGAACCGTCGACGCCCGACTTGGACTTTTCGCCGGCATTGCTGCCCTTGATGCCGTTGTAACCGACATCGCCTTCAACACCGTAGACGAAATTGTCGGACTGCCAGTTGTAGCCGGCAAATGCACCGCCGAGGAAACCGTCGGTGTCGATGTCGTTGCCCGGCGTATGGGTGGTGCCGGCAAAGCCGTAGCCGACGGTCAGACCGGCATAAGGGCCGGCCCAGGAAGCAACCGGCAGTTCGGCGATGGGTGCCGGAGCCGGCGGCTCTTCCGCAACGACGTCGGCAGCGTATGCAGGCATGACGCCGGCGAGGGCGAGAATCCCAAGCGCCGCTGCAGTCGGCCTCGCAAATTTGAGGTTCGTTTTCATTCTTTTACTCCTTAAGCCACAGCACATGGGCTCGTTGTCATGAACGCCTCGACCCGTTCGAGGGGAGTAACGGACCCGGCGTTCATCGGTTCCAGAATGTGGTGGCCAAATGCGGCTGAAGCGAACCTGAAGTTGGGTCATTCCCCGGCGCGAATGAGGCGGAAAATGGACGTTGCATCTGTGCAACAACGATGTCAGCAGTCTTGCGCTGGTCTGGCTCAACCCCGCTTGGAGCAAGGCGTTGAGACGCCTATATTGCTGGGTAACCAGCAGAATCCCGACGCGGATTCGAATACTGCCGAGGCTTCTTGCCATAATGCTGCCCAAGGTAAGAACGGCAATTAAGCAATTGGGCCGGCCAATTTGGCCGAACCGGGCTTTCACGAGCCAAACAAGGATTGACAGATGAAAGAAGCCGCCGGAACGGCGCTTGTGACCGGAGGATCGAAGCGGCTGGGCAGGGCGATTGTGGAAGATCTGGCCGCGCACGGCTTTGCCCTGGCGATCCACGCGAACCGTTCCTTCGATATTGCCGAAAGGTTGGCGGCCGACATCAATGCCGCGGGCGGCCGCGCCGCCGCGATTTCCGCCGATCTGACCGACATGGCCGCCGCCGCGGGGTTGGTGGACGATGCCGCGCGTGCGCTGGGCCCGATATCGCTGCTCGTCAACAATGCGTCGATTTTCGAGAATGATTCCGTTGTGGATTTCGATTGGCAGGAATGGGACCGGCATTTCGCCATCCACGTCAAAGCACCCGCCATTCTGACCCGGACGTTCGCCAAGGCCTTGCCTGCCAGCCAGGAAGGACTTGTCGTCAACATCGTCGACCAGCGCGTTTGGCGGCCGACGCCGCAGTATTTCTCCTATACGCTCTCGAAATCCGCCCTGTGGACGGCGACGCAAACGATGGCTCAGGCTCTGGCGCCGCGCATCCGCGTCAATGCCATCGGTCCCGGACCCTCATTCAAGAATGTCCGCCAGGCGGATGAGGATTTTCAGGCGCAGGTGGACAATCTGATCCTCAGGCGCGGCCCGGAATTGTCGGAATTCGGCGCGACGATCCGCTACCTCTGGCAGGCCCGCTCGGTCACCGGCCAGATGATCGCCCTCGACGGCGGCCAGCACCTTGCCTGGCAGACGCCGGATGTGACAGGCATGGTGGAATGAGTCCTGCAAACGCCAGAAGCGGATCGCGCGGCCTGACAGCGGCGGACGATCTCCCCGATGTCGATGCCCTTGAGGATGACGAGACGGCTGAGGCGCCGGCCCCGTCAGGTCCGGACGTCGCCTTCACGTCGATAGACTGGACGCCGCATGCCGGCGACGCCGACGGAAAGACCGGGACCGAAGTAATCCAGACGCTGGTGAAGCGCCTGCCCAATGCGCCGGGCGTCTACCGGATGATGAATGCCTCGGGCGACGTGCTCTATGTCGGCAAGGCGCGCAGCCTCAAGAAGCGCGTCACCCAGTACGCACAGGGGCGTTTCCACACCAACCGCATCGGCCGGATGGTGCGCGAAACGGCGACGATGGAGTTCGTCGTCACCCGCACAGAAATCGAAGCGCTTCTTCTGGAAGCCAATCTTATCAAACGCTTGCGCCCGCGTTTCAATGTATTGATGCGGGACGACAAATCGTTTCCCTACATCCTTTTGACGGGCGATCATGCTTCGCCGGGCATTTACAAGCATCGCGGCGCGCGCTCCCGCAAGGGCGACTATTTCGGTCCGTTCGCCTCGGCGCAGGCGGTCGGGCGCACCATCAATGCGCTGCAGCGGGCCTTCCTGCTGCGAAGCTGCACGGATTCGTTCTACGAGAACCGAACGCGGCCCTGCCTGCTCTACCAGATCAAGCGTTGCGCCGGGCCTTGCACGGGCGAAATCTCGCACGCAGCCTATGCGGAACTGGTCGGCGAGGCGAAGAGCTTTCTGTCCGGCCGCAGCCAGAAGGTGAAAACGGAAATGTCGGCGGCCATGCAGGAGGCCTCCGAGGAACTCGATTTCGAACGCGCCGCCGTCTATCGCGACCGTCTGGCGGCGCTGGCGCATGTGCAGAGCCATCAGGGCATCAACCCGCAATCCGTCGAGGAGGCCGATGTCTTCGCCATCCATCAGGAGGGCGGACAGGTCTGCATTCAGGTATTCTTCTTCCGCACCGGCCAGAACTGGGGCAACCGTGCCTATTTCCCCAAGGCCGATCCGGCTCTGGAGGCGGCGGAGGTGCTTGGCTCGTTCCTGGCACAATTCTACGACGACAAGCCGACGCCGCGGGCCGTGTTGTTGTCGCATCAGGTGCAGGATCAGGATTTGCTTGCCGAAGCACTTTCCACGCGGGCGGGGCGCAAGGTGTCGATCGGCGTGCCGCAGCGTGGCGAGAAGAAGGACCTGACCGACCATGCGCTGCAGAATGCGCGCGAGGCGCTCGGACGCCGGCTGGCCGAAACCTCCACCCAAGCGCGGCTTCTGGCCGGTTTCGCCGAAACCTTCGGCACCGAAAAGCCGCCCGTGCGCATCGAGGTTTACGACAACTCGCATATCATGGGCACGAACGCCGTCGGCGCCATGATCGTGGCCGGGCCGGAAGGCTTCGTGAAGAACCAGTACCGCAAGTTCAACATCCGCTCGACCGACATCACCCCCGGCGACGATTTCGGCATGATGCGCGAGGTGATGGAACGGCGGTTTTCCCGGCTACTGAAGGAACATGGCGACGAAAATGGCGGTGCGCCTGACGTCGACGATGTATCCGGCTCTTTCCCGGCCTGGCCCGACGTCATCCTGATCGACGGCGGACAGGGCCAGATGTCGGCCGTCCGCAAGATCCTGTCCGATCTCGGCATCGAGGACCGCGTCACCGCCATCGGCGTCGCCAAGGGGCAGGATCGCGAGGCCGGGCGAGAGCGCTTCTTCGTCGAAGGCAAGCCGTCCTTTTCGCTCCCCGTGCGCGACCCGGTGCTGTATTTCGTCCAGCGCCTGCGCGACGAGGCGCACCGCTTCGCCATCGGCTCGCATCGCGCCCGGCGCAAGAAAGAGATGGTGAAGAGCCCGCTGGACGAGATCAGCGGGATCGGACCGGGCCGCAAGCGCGCCCTGCTGCTGCATTTCGGCACGGCGAAGGCCGTCAGCCGCGCTGCCGTCGACGATCTGATGAGCGTCGACGGAATTTCGGAGTCCGTCGCGCGGCTCGTCTATAATCACTTCCACGAGAAATGAGCGGCATTTCGGAAGAATTGGCGGCTGGCTGCCCGTTTTACCTGGCCAGTCGAATTTGCGCAGTTGACCCGCGACATGCGCTTCTGATTTGACTACCAGGGCGGCAGAGAGATCGACGACATGGCTAGACGCGCATTCAATCTTCCCAATATGCTGACCTATGCCCGCATCCTGGCCGTGCCGCTGGTGGTGCTGTGTTTTTTCCTCGAAGGGCATCTGAAATCCAGCGACTTTGCCCGCTGGTCGGCGTTGGCGATCTTCCTGCTGGCGTCCTTCACAGACTATCTCGACGGCTATCTGGCCCGCGCTTGGCAACAGACGTCTAATATCGGCAGGATGCTGGATCCGATCGCCGACAAGCTGCTGGTTGCCACCTGCCTGCTGCTTCTGGCCGCGGACACAGACCGCCACGGAGGCATCGCAGGCTGGTCGCTGTGGGCGGCGATCATCATCCTTTGCCGGGAAATTCTGGTATCGGGACTGCGCGAATATCTGGCGGCGCTGAAGGTCTCGGTGCCGGTCACGCAGCTGGCGAAATGGAAGACCACTATCCAGATGGTT
This sequence comes from uncultured Mesorhizobium sp., assembly GCA_965649745.1. Lineage (GTDB taxonomy): Bacteria > Pseudomonadota > Alphaproteobacteria > Rhizobiales > Rhizobiaceae > Mesorhizobium. The sequence goes on from CBFGLW010000007.1 coordinate 85,423, forward strand.
GCCATCGCCTTCCTGCTTGCCGGTCCGGCCGGCGACAAGATTTTCCCGCTGACGACCCAGATCGGACTGGTGCTGCTTTGGATCGCCGCTGTCGTCACCCTATATACGGGCTACGACTATTTCCGCGCCGGTCTGAAGCACATTGTCGACGAATAAGGCCATGAAACTGATCTATTTTGCCTGGGTCCGGGAACGGATCGGCAAGCCGGAAGAGACCCTCGATCTTCCGGCGGGCATCGAGACCGTGGCCGACCTGCTGCGCTGGCTGCGCGGGCAGGGCGACGAATACGAACAGGCGTTGCAGTTTCCCGAAGTCATCCGCGTCGCCATCGATCAGGAACACGTCGATCACCGCGAGAAAATCGGCGGCGCACGCGAGATCGCACTGTTCCCGCCGATGACGGGCGGCTGACGCCATGTCTTCTCCGGTCATGCCGACCGTGCGCATCCAGGCCGAGGATTTCGACCTTGCCGCGGAAGTGGAGCGCGTCGCCGCCGGCCGCAGGGACATCGGCGCCGTCGTTACCTTTTCCGGCCTGTGCCGCGACGAGGCCGGCGCGCTTGCCGTTCTCGAGCTCGAACATTATCCGGGCATGGCGGAGGCGGAAATCGGCCGCATCGCCGCCGAGGCCATGGCGCGATGGCCATTGCAGGGGCTGACGGCCATTCATCGCTACGGCAAGGTCAGGCCGGGCGAGAACATCGTTCTTGTCGTCGCTGCGTCAGCGCACAGGCAGGCGGCTTTCGAGGCTGCGAATTTTCTCATGGACTATCTGAAATCCCGCGCGCCTTTCTGGAAAAAAGAACATCGCGCAGATGGAACCGAAGGCATATGGGTCGAGGCGAAGGATGCCGACGACGATGCAGCGGCCCGCTGGGCGGGAAAAGCACCGCGCCGGACCTGAGTCTTGCTCCTCGAACTTACCCGAAGAATGCCGCCGGCCCGCCTTGGATTGTCCGTATTCCTCCGGCCTTCTGACGGCAAAGGAGAACCCAAATGCTGGACCGCATCGCGGAATTCTTCATTTTCGGATTTGCGCCGCTCGTCGTCGGCATGCTGGCGACGCCGGATTTTTCCGTGGCCGCCGAACGGACCCTGACCGGCGAGGCCACCTACCGCGAACGGATCGCGTTGCCGCCGAACGCCGTGTTGACGGTGCAACTTGCCGATGTATCCTTGGCGGATGCGCCCGCCGCCATCGTCGCCGAAAGGGAGTTTCGCCCGGCTGGCCAGGCTCCCGTCAAGTTCGAGCTGAAATTCGATTCCTCCGCCATCCAGCCGAAGATGACTTATGCGCTGCAGGCCCGCATCACGGTCGACGACAAGCTGATGTTCATCAATGACGAACGCCACCAGATCGATCCCCTTGCGGCGGGTCCGCAGACCATCGTTTTGCAGATGGTAAAGAACTGAGCGCAGCTGCCGCAGAAAAAGAAAAAGCCGGGTCGAAGCCCGGCTTTTTCTTGGTTTGAAGAATGCGCTGTATCAGCCGACGACTTCCGTGTCGGAGAACCAGTACCTGATTTCCTGCGCGGCGGTTTCCGGCGCATCAGAGCCGTGAACCGAATTCTCGCCGATGGACAGCGCATGAACCTTGCGGATGGTGCCTTCCTCGGCATTGGCCGGGTTGGTTGCGCCCATCACTTCGCGGTTTTTGGCAATGGCGTTCTCGCCTTCGAGCACCTGCACGACGGTCGGGCCGGACGACATGAACTCCACCAGCTCTTCGAAGAACGGACGGCCCTTGTGTACCGCATAAAAGCCTTCGGCTTCGCGGCGGCTCATCCACACGCGCTTGGAGGCGACGACGCGCAGGCCGGCTTCTTCCAGCATCTTGGTGATTGCGCCGGTCAGGTTGCGCCGGGTCGCGTCCGGCTTGATCATCGAAAAGGTGCGTTCGAGCGCCATGGTCTATCCTTGTGCGGATGGGAATTGCTGAGTGGCGCGCTCTATACAAGCCGCCCGCCCCATTGCCAAGGCCCGGATTAAGTCATGCTGCCGCCGCGACGGTTCGTCCCAGCCCGTCATGGAGGTCGAGGCAGCGTTCGAACCAGGCGGTCACTGGATCGCTCTCCTCAAGTATCGGATAGGGCGTCGACACGCGCGCCCATTGCAGGGCGCCGAAAACGATATAGTCGGCAAACAGCGGCGCGGCTCCGCCGATGAACGGCTGGTATTGAAGCGTCTCGCGCAAAGGCGCCAGCCGTTTGCGGAAAGCCGGCAGATGCTCGTCTCGGTCAGCGTCCACCTGCTCGAGCGGCATACCGTATCGCGCCTCGCGGCTTTTGCGGAAATACGCCATGTTGTCCGTGTCCTGCAGCCGGTAGATATCCATCAGCGCCACCGATCCCAGAAAGGGATGAAGCTGCGTCTGCGACCAGCGTTCGATGAAGCGCGCCTCGGCCTTGCCGCCTTCGCCGCCGAAAAGGGTAGGGCGATCCGGGTAGGCTTCATCGAGATAGAGGGCGATGGCGAAGGAATCGGCGACCACTTTTTCTCCGTCGCGGATCACCGGAACGATCTTGGCGCCGCCTTCGATGTCGGGAACTTCCAGAAACCGGGTCGGCACCATCTTGAAGTCGAGCCCCTTGTGTGCGAGCGCCATTCTGGCCTTCCAGCAATGCGGGCTGAATGGGCGGGCGTCGTCCTTGCCGACCAGATCGTAGAGCATGATAGTCATCGCGTTCTCGGTCTCCATTTCGCAATCCGCTGGGCAGCAGGCTCAGCGAGGAGGATTTGTGAAACAACATTTCATGATGCTTGCCGCCTACAATCAATGGGCCAACAACCGGATATACGATGCCGCCGCCGAATTGACCGACGAGGAATTTGGCCGCGACGTGGGTGCATTCTTCGGCTCGATGATGGGCACGCTCAATCACCTCCTGGTGACCGACCGCATCTGGATGAAGCGTTTCACTGGCGAAGGCGATGCGCCGTCCCGGCTGGATGCGATCCTGCACAAAGCCTTCCCGGTCCTGCGCACCATGCGCGAGAACGAGGATCGACGCATTTTGGACTGGGTGGAGTCCCTGGACGCCAAGGCGCTGGCCGGCCGTTTCACCTACATGACGGCCACGGACATGCGCACCATCTCGCAAAGGCTGTCGCCGGCGCTCGATCACCTGTTCAACCACCAGACGCATCACCGCGGTCAGGCCCATATGATCCTGACGGTACTCGGAAAACCGTCCGTCCCGCTCGATCTGATCTACTTCCAGCGGACCGAAGACGGTCGTGCCTTCGCCTGATACAGTCGGAGATCATATCAATATATATAGAGGGTGAATTACATCAAGAAACGAATTCTTCAAATTAAATATATGTTAAAGACAAGTTTATGGCGCTTATAAAACGCCAGAAAACTAAGATTTAGCAATTGGGCTTTTAACCTGAAACCAAAAGTATTCTTCATTCGTAGTCAAGTCCGCGAGAGGCAATGCTCGTCGTGACTTTAAGGCAACCTGATGGAGAATATCATGGCAAACGTCATCCAAAGATTGGCCGGTACGCTGGCGGCGGGAGTGATTGTCGCTGCGATGTCTATTCCGGCTCATGCGATCGATATCGGCAACCGCGACAGCGGTTTCGGCGTATCGGTCGGCATAGGCGGTTCCAACGGGCTTGGTGTCGATGTCGGCGCTACGGTTGGCAGCCGTACGAACGGCATCAATGTCGATTCCAACAACACGATCGGCGGCAGCAAGGGTGTGGCGGTCTCCAATACCAATGCATCGATCGGCGGTACTAACGGCATCAACGCCAAGGCGGACGCTGAAGTGGCGACCAGCAAGGGGCTGGCCGACGCGGACGTCACCGCTTCGATTGGCGGCAGCAGCGGCCTGAATGCGAATGTCAGCGCCAATGTCGGCGGGCCGAAGACCGTCGATCTGGGCGTGGATATCGGCATCGGCGGTCCTGGCGGCCCCGGCGGGCCGGGAGGCCCTGGTGGACCCGGCGGTCCTGGTGGACCTGGCGGGCCTGGCGGTCCTGGCGGGCCGGGCGTAAACCCGAATGTGCCAAGCGTCATTGCCGATCTGTCGGCTGGCGAGGTGACGCGACTGAAGCGCCGTTGCGTCGACGTGCTGAGCGGCGGGGGCGGTTACGACCCCAGCCTGCGCCAGCTCTGCATGATGCTGCGCCAGCTCAGGTAGCCTTCATTCATCGGTTCGCTTGAACCGTCCGGAACGGCCCGCTTCGGCGGGCCGTTTTCTTTCGTGGCGCGCAGTCTTGCGCGAAGCGGCTTCGCCGTGCAAAACCGCCGCGCCATGCTGACCATCAACGATCTTTCGCTCCGCATCGCCGGACGCCTTCTTCTCGACCATGCCTCGCTGACCTTGCCTGCGGGCACCAAGGCGGGTCTTGTCGGGCGCAACGGCACCGGCAAGACGACGCTGTTCCGCGCCATCACTGGCGACCTGTCCTCCGAGACCGGCTCCGTCAGCATCCCGAAGAACACCCGCATCGGGCAGGTGGCACAGGAAGCGCCTGGCACCGAAGAGCCGCTCATCGAAATCGTGCTCAAGGCTGACAAGGAGCGCGCCGCTCTTCTGGAGGAGGAGAAGACGGCGACCGATCCCGACCGCATCGCCGAAATCCACATTCGCCTGGCCGATATCGACGCGCATTCCGCCGAATCCCGAGCCGCGACCATTCTGGCCGGCCTTGGCTTCGACGATGAGGCGCAGAAACGCCCGGCTTCTTCCTTTTCGGGTGGCTGGCGCATGCGCGTGGCGCTCGCCGCCGTGCTGTTTTCCGAGCCGGACCTGCTGCTGCTCGACGAGCCGACCAACTATCTCGATCTCGAAGGCACGCTGTGGCTGGAGAACTATGTGGCGAAGTATCCGCATACGGTGCTTCTGATCTCGCACGACCGCGATCTCCTCAATCGGGCCGTCAATTCCATCGTCCATCTCGACCAGAAGAAACTTACCTTCTGGCGCGGCGGCTACGACCAGTTCGAACGGCAGCTTTCCGAACAGCGCGAGCTGCAGGAAAAGGGCCGGATCAAGCAGGAGGCGCACCGCAAGCACCTGCAGTCCTTCATCGATCGCTTCCGGGCCAAGGCTTCCAAGGCGCGGCAGGCGCAGTCGCGCATCAAGGCGCTGGAGAAGATGAAACCGATCGGCGCGGTTCTCGACGATACGGTCCGGCCTTTCTCGTTCCCGGAGCCAGTCAAGACGGTGGCGTCTCCCATCGTCGCGCTGTCCGGCGTCGATGTCGGCTACGCGCCCGGCCAGCCGGTGCTGAGGAAGATGACCCTGCGTATCGATGCCGACGACCGCATCGCGCTGCTCGGCGCCAACGGCAACGGCAAGTCGACCTTCGCCAAGCTGCTCGCCGGACGGCTGAAGGCTGGTGCGGGAACGATGACCGTCGCGCCTGGGCTGAAGGTCGCCATCTTTGCACAGCATCAGCTGGACGACCTGAGGCCGGAGGAAAACGCCTACGAGCATGTCCGCCGGCTGATGCCGGAAGCGCCGGAATCGAAGGTCCGGGCCAAGGTCGCCAATTTCGGCCTGGCCACCGAAAAGATGAACACCGCCGCCAAGGATCTGTCCGGCGGCGAGAAGGCGCGTCTGCTGATGGGGCTGGCTGCCTTCGAAGGGCCGAACCTGTTCATCCTCGACGAACCGACCAACCACCTCGACATCGATTCGCGCGAGGCGCTGGTCCACGCGCTCAACGATTTTCCGGGCGCGGTGATCCTGATTTCGCACGACCGCCATCTTCTCGAGGCCACCGCCGACCGGCTCTGGCTGGTCAAGGACGGCGCGGTCCACCCCTATGACGGCGACCTCGACGACTACAAGACGCTGGTTACCGGCGTCTCCGCCAACAGCCGCGAGAAGCGCGAGGCGGAAAAGGCATCGAAGGCCGACCGCCGGCGCGAGGCCGCCGCCCGCCGCGCGGCGCTCGAGCCGCTGGCAAAGGAAATCCGCGCCACCGAGGGCCTGATGGAGCGGCTGCGCAAGCGGCTCGACGGCATTGAGGACGAACTCGCCAACCCGGCGCTCTATGAGAAGGACCCGGTCGGCGCGACGAGGCTCGCCAAGGAGCGCTCGCAGCTCTCTGCGCAGCTCGCCGGCCACGAGGAACGCTGGCTGACGATGAGTGCCGAATATGAGGAAGGGATAGCGGAGTAGGCCACGAGCCCCGAGCTTCAGCCTGAAATCCCTTCACCTGCGAACCGCCGGAGAGATGGCGGCCGATCCGGCCGTCTCTCCGGTCACGATCGACGGTTCAGACGGCTTCCGCCGGCTCTCGTCCGACCCTTTCGACTATCAGTTCCGCCGCTATCCTTGCACCGTCGGCATTCATGGCGGCAGCAACTGTGTTCGCCCGGACGCGGGTCCGGAACGTCAGGGCCTTTCCGAGCGCTGCCGAGAGCGAATCGAATGTCGGAACGGCGCCGTCATGGGCGATCCCGACCCCCAGCGCGGCCACCCGCGTTGCCCAATAGGGCTGATCGACGATCTGCGGCACGATCACCTGCGGGGTGCCTGACCGCGTCGCCGTGGTCGTCGTCCCGGCGCCGCCATGGTGGACAATCGCGGCGACCCGCCCGAACAGCGCCTGCTGGTTGACCTCGCCGACGAGGAAACAGTCGTCCCAGTCGTCGATCGGGCCTGCATCGGCCCAGCCGCTGGCCATCACCGCGCGATAACCCAATGATCGAATAGCCCGAATGGCGGTCTCGGCCGCGGCTTTCGTCGTCGGCAAGGCTATGCTGCCGAAACCGACATAAACGGGCAACGCCCCGCCGGCGAGGAAGGCCTCAAGGTCCGCCGGCAGCGGACGCTGGTCAGGCAGCACCCACGCGCCGGTCTGTACGGCGTTGCAAAGGTCCGTTGGCTGCCAGGGCCACAGCACCGGGTCCGATGCCAGCAGAGGCCGGTGGGTAAAGACGTGATCGCGGATATTGTCGACCGCCGGCAGGCCGACCGACGCGCGATGCGCGTTCATCGCCTCGCCGAAGCGGGCCTTCATGCTCCGGGCGTTCTGCTCCCACAATGTACGAATATCACTCGTTTCAGGCAGCCTGTCGCCAGGATACTTAAAGGGCCGATGGTGATGCGACGGCAGGAACAGCGGACAGAAGCTCGCATGAAAATAGGGAACGCCCATCTTCTCGGCCACACATTGCGCGGCGGCCGCGGACGGAAACAAGCCGGTGCCTAAAATGGCGTCGCAGCCTTCGGCCGCGGCGAATAGGGATGCATACTGACCGGCGATCATTTCCACAGCCAGATTGTTGAAGTCCTCCGGACTCGACGGTTTAGCCTTTTCCTTTATCCACTTGCGTACCGAGGTAAAGGCTGGCGCCAAGGGCACGCCGGCGCGGGACAGCAAATCTACAAACTCCTGGTCGGGCGGTGCTGAAACGACGGGCTCCGCGCCCAGCGCCTGCAGAGCGACGCCCAGCGCCGCCAACGGCTCGGTGTCGCCGCGCGATCCATATGTCGAAAGCAAAACACGCATTCGCTGTCCCTTCTTTCCGGTTCAGGTCGAGGGATGCGTTCATACAGGCGCACGGGGGTCTTGCCGCAAGCCCCCTGTGCGCCATATCTACGACATGGGAGGGGCGCTCATGCCTCGACCTGCTTCGCACACCTTTCCAGCCACGGTTTTTACAGTGTCTCTGGCTCTATTCGACTGGGTGAATTGGCGTTAGTTTCGCCGCATGAACCAGCACGCAGCGCTCCGCATCGGGCATTCCGCCTGTCCGCACGATTGTCCATCGACCTGCGCCCTCGATGTCGAACTGCTCGGACCGGACCGCATCGGCCGCGTGCACGGCGCGAAGGACAACAGCTATACGGCCGGCGTCGTCTGCGCCAAGGTCGCGCGCTATGCCGACCGCGTCCATCACCCGGACCGCCTGCTGAAGCCGCTGGTACGCGGCGGCGGCAAGGGCGAGGGCGTCTGGAAGGAAGCGAGCTGGGAGGCCGCGCTCGATCTCGTGGCGGAAAAATTCATCGCCGCCGAGGCGAAGTACGGCTCCGAGACGGTGTGGCCCTATTTTTACGCCGGCACCATGGGACTGGTGCAGCGCGACGGCATCGAGCGGCTGCGGCATGCCAAGAAATATTCCGGCTTCTTCGGTTCCATCTGCACCAACCTTGCCTGGACCGGATGGGTCATGGGCGCCGGTGCGCTGCGCGGCACGGACCCCCGCGAGATGGCGAAGTCGGACTGCATCGTCATCTGGGGCACCAATGCCGTCGTCACCCAGGTCAATGTGATGACGCACGCGATCCGGGCTCGCAAGGAGCGCGGCGCCAGGATCGTCGCGATCGACATCTACGAGAACGCCACGGTCAAGCAGGCGGATATCGGGCTGGTGCTCAAGCCCGGCACCGACGGCGCACTGGCCTGCGCGGTGATGCACATACTGTTTCGCGACAACCTTGCCGACCGCGCTTATCTGGAAAAATACACCGACGATCCGAAGGGGCTGGAAGCGCATCTGGCCACCCGCACGCCCGAATGGGCTTCGGAAATAACCGGCCTGGCTGTCGAGGACATCGAGGCGTTCGCCCGGCTGGTCGGCACGACGAAGCGCACCTTCTTCCGTCTCGGCTACGGATTCGCGCGCCAGCGCAACGGCGCGGCGAACATGCACGCGGCGCTGTCCGTCGCTGCCGTCACCGGCTGCTGGCAATATGAGGGCGGCGGCGCCTTCCATTCCAATTCCGGCGTGCTGGAATTGTACAACGAAGTGGTCAAGGGCACGCGCCTGCGCGATCTCGGCATCCGCTATCTCGATCATTCGCGCATCGGTCCGGTTCTCACCAACGCGCCGGATGCCCTCTATGGCGGTCCGCCCGTGACCGCGATGTTGATCCAGAACACCAACCCGGCCAATGTCGCGCCGGAGCAGCGGCTGGTGAAGCAGGGCTTCCTGCGCGACGATCTTTTCACCTGCGTGCATGAGCAGTTCATGACCGACACGGCCAAACTCGCCGATGTCGTGCTGCCGGCCACGATGTTCCTGGAGCATGACGACATCTATAAGGCCGGCGGCAACCAGCATATCCTGCTGGGACCCAGGCTGATCGATCCGCCGGAAGGACCGCGCACCAACCATTTCGTCATCGAGGAACTGGCCGGGCGGCTCGGCGTGGCGGACATGCCCGGCTTCGGGCTGACCGAACGCCAGCACATCGACATCATGCTGGAAAAGCGCGGGCTGGGTACTTTCGAGACGTTCCGGGAAGCGCGCTGGGCCGATCTGCAACCGGATTTCGAGACCGCCCATTTCCTGACCGGTTTCGGTCATCCGGACGGCAGGTTCCGCTTCAAACCGCAATGGGTTGGCGGCGCAGCTCCCAACAAACCGCCCCAGAACATGGGCGTGGCCTTCGGTCCCTACGACCGGCTGCCGGAATTTCCGGACCACGTCGATCTGATCGAGGTTGCCGACGACGACCATCCCTTCAGGCTGGCGACGTCGCCGGCACGCAATTTCCTCAACTCGACCTTCGCCGAGACACCTGTTTCCAAAGCCAAGGAAGGACGGCCGGAGCTTCTCATCCATCCGCAGGATGCGGCCGCGCTTTCTCTTTCGGATGGCGACCGCGTGGAAGTCGGCAATGCGCGCGGCGAGGTCGTGCTGCACGCCAGGCTTTTCGACGGCGTGCGACGCGGCGTCGTCATCGCCGAGGGCATCTGGCCGAACAGTGCGCACGAGCGCGGCGAAGGCATCAACGTGCTGACCGGAGCCGACGCGCCGGCGCCTTATGGCGGTGCTGCCTTTCACGACAACCGGGTGTGGGTGCGGCGGCCGGTGTGACGGCGCCACGGCACGCGGCCGTCACATGTCTGCGATCGCCAGAAACCGTCCCGGAATGTCGAGCGGCGGGAAAATCCGCCCGACCTGCTATCTTACACCGCATCTCCGGGCCGCACGAAGTGCGTCAACCGTGCGGCGTCGGCTTGCAGATTCTGCCAATCGCCTTCGATCTCGAAACGGGCGAGCGCCGCAGTTGGAAACTTTTCGTTCATTCGGTCGGACAGTTCGGCGTCCGATTTCTCGCCTGCGAGACATATGGCGAGTCGTTCGAGGCCAGGATTGTGCCCCACGATCAGCAAGCTCATCGTTTCCGCGGCCGTTGTGCGAATCGCGGCGAGAACGTCCTGCGCCGAAGCCTCATAAAGCAAGCGCGTGAACTCTGCCTTCGGCGGCTCGGGCCATTCCGCGGCAACCAGCCGCCAAGTGTCTCGCGTCCTGAGAGCCGCAGACACCAATGCCTTCTGCGGGATCCAGCCGCACCGCATGATCAGGCGTCCAACCGACGGCGCCTCCTCCAGCCCTCTCTGCGCCAAAGGCCGGTCGAAATCGGCCAGTTCCGGATCGGCCCGGCTCGACTTGGCGTGACGCAGCAGAAAGAGTTGTTTCGTCGTCAAGCCGCGTCTCCGGTCGCTAAGGCGTTATCCGCGCCAGTTCTTCCAGACTGACATCACCGCGCAGCGGTCGCGGGGCAATGATGGACACCGAGGCGTTGTCGCTGTCGTCGGAAACGCCGGGGAACACCGCACGTCCGTCCCGCATCGCCGCCTTGCCCTCGGCCACCAGCCGCAGCGCCAGCGGATAGAGGCGATGTTCGGCCTTGAGCACGCGGGCGGCCAGCGCCGACTCGTCGTCATTGACCATAACGGGAACCGCAGCTTGCGCGATGATCGGACCGTCGTCCATTTCAGGCGTCACGAAATGGACCGTGCAGCCATGGATGCGCATGCCGGCGTCCAGCGCCCGCCGGTGCGTGTCGAGCCCCTTGAAGGCGGGCAGCAGGGCAGGGTGAATGTTGAGCATCCGGCCCTGCCATTTTTCGACGAGAGGCGCGGTCAGGAGCCGCATGTAGCCGGCCAGCGCGACGATCTCCGTACCGAGAGCTGCCAGCGCGGCGTCGATGGCCGCGTCATGCGCTTCCTTGCTGGAATGGTCGCGGCGCGCGACCACCTGTGTGGGTATGCCCCGCGCAGCGGCCAGCCCGAGACCGGCGGCATCGGCCTTGTCGGAGATCACGCCGACGATCTCGGCGGGATAGGCCGGGTCGGCGGCGGCCGCGATCAGCGCGGTCATGTTGGAGCCGCGGCCGGAGATCAGGATGGCGGTGCGTTTGCGCGTCATAGATCGATCCTGCCGCGGTAGATGACGCCGGTGTCGCGGCGCGGCACGATGCGACCGATCGGCGTGACGGTTTCACCCGCTTCCTGCAGCACGGCGGCGACCTGCGCGGCCTGGCCAGAGGCGACGACCAAAACCATGCCGACGCCGCAATTGAACGTCCGCATCATTTCCTCGGGCGACACGCCGCCTGTCTTGGCCAACCAGGAAAACACCGGCGGAACGTCGATGGCGTCGAGGTCGAGTTCGGCGGAAAAATCCTTCGGCAGCACGCGTGGAATGTTTTCCGGAAAACCGCCGCCGGTTATGTGCGCCAGCGCCTTCAGCCCATGCGTGTTGCGCACCGCCTTCAGCACCGACTTGACGTAGATGCGCGTCGGTTCGAGCAGCGCCTCGCCAAGCGTCTGTTCCTTGTCGAACGGCGCCGGCGCGTCCCAGCCCAGCCCGCTGACCTCGACGATGCGGCGCACCAGCGAAAAACCGTTGGAATGGACACCCGACGAGGCAAGCCCGAGCAGCACGTCGCCTTCGACGATATCGTCCGTCGGCAGGAGCTGGCCGCGTTCGGCGGCGCCAACGGCGAAACCGGCAAGATCGTAGTCCTTTTCCCGGTAGAGCCCCGGCATCTCGGCCGTTTCGCCGCCGATCAGCGCGCAGCCCGCCATCTTGCAGCCCCTGGCGATGCCGCCGACGATGGCCGCGCCCTGTTCGGGGTCCAGCTTTCCGGTGGCGAAATAATCGAGGAAAAACAGCGGTTCCGCGCCCTGTACGACAAGGTCGTTGACGCACATCGCCACCAGATCGATGCCGATCGTGTCGTGCTTGCCGGCGTCGATGGCGATCTTCAGCTTGGTGCCCACGCCGTCATTGGCGGCAACGAGCACCGGGTCCGAAAAGCCCGCCGCCCTGAGGTCGAACAGGCCACCGAAGCCGCCGATCTCGCCATCCGCGCCCGGCCTGCGCGTGGCGCGCACCAGCGGCTTGATCTTCTCGACCATCTGATTGCCGGCGTCGATGTCGACGCCCGCCTCGGCATAGGTGAGCCCGTTCTTCTGCTCGCTCATCGTCGTTCCTGATTGGGCCTCTAAAACGGCGCTATTCGCATGAACCGCCGGACCCCGCAACAGGAAGGGTTCATCGGGATGTGGCCTGCGTCATAAAACCGTGGATAGCGGGCAGTGTTCGACTGATCTATTGCGGTGGCCGCGGCTTCCGCCCATCTAACCGGAAACGACTCGGACAAGCCAGTGGCGACGATACCGAACCTGATAACGATCCTGCGCTTCGTGCTGGTGCCGGCGGTGGTGCTGGCCATGCTTCAGTCCCGCTGGGACTGGGCCTTTGCGGGTTTTGTGGTGGCTGGCGTCTCCGACGGCGTCGACGGCTTCATCGCCCGCCAGTTCAACCAGCGCTCGCAGCTCGGCGCCTATCTCGATCCCGTCGCCGACAAGCTTTTGCTGGTCAGCGTCTTCGTTGTTTTGGGCATCATCGGCCAGTTGCCGCTCTGGCTGGTGGTGGCGATGGTTTCGCGCGACGGGCTGATCATATCGGCCGTGCTTCTTTCGTCCGTCATGGGACATCCGGTGGAGATGAAACCGTTGATGGTGTCGAAGGTCAACACGACGTTCCAGATCATCCTGGCCGCGGTGGTGCTGGCCGAATTGGCCTTCACGACGGACTTCGGCCTGCTGCGGGAAGGGCTGATATTGCTGTGCGGCCTCTTGACCGTGGCTTCGGCCGCAGCCTATCTCGTGGCCTGGCTGAGGCATATGAGTGGTTATGGCGAAGGCACCCCGGGTACCTGACGGCGGCGGAACCGACACGACGGCGCCGTCCGATTTCCGTCGGCAGATATTCTTCTGGCTGATAAGCGCGCTCGCCCTCGCGCTTTTCCTCTATGTTTTCAGCGACATCCTGCTGCCCTTCGTCGCCGGCATGGTGCTCGCCTATTTCCTCGATCCGGTCGCCGACCGGCTGGAGCGGATCGGCCTGTCGCGCCTGTGGGCGACGGTGGTCATCCTGTTCGCCTTCATCGTTGTCCTGGTCCTGGCCTTTGTCATCCTCGTCCCGGTACTGGCTTCGCAGATGGCGGATTTCGCGGCGAAGCTGCCGGAATATCTCACCCGCCTCCAGCAGCTCATCACCAGTTTCGATCCGCAATGGCTGGAACAACGCTTCGGCGTCGATGCCAACGGGTTGCGCGAAGGGCTGAATTCGCTTCTGACTTCCGGTTTCGGCCTGCTGACCACCGTCTTCACCTCGATCTGGAGTTCCGGCGTCGCGCTGGTCTCGGTCATCAGCCTCTTCGTCGTCACGCCTGTGGTCGCCTTCTACATGCTGCTCGACTGGGACCGCATGGTCGCAATCGTCGACAGCTGGGTGCCGCGCGACCACGTGCGCACCGTCCGGCAGATCGCCGCCGACATCAATTCGGCGACCGCAGGTTTCGTGCGCGGGCAGGGCACGCTCTGCCTTATCCTGGGCACGATCTACGCCATCGGCCTGACGATCACCGGCCTGAACTTCGCCATCCTCATCGGCCTGTTCGCCGGGCTGATCAGCTTCATACCCTATGTCGGGTCGCTGACCGGACTGGTGCTGGCCGTGGGCGTCGCCTTCGTCCAGTTCTGGCCGGACTGGACGATGATCGTCGCCGTGGCCGCCGTCTTCTTCGTCGGCCAGTTCATCGAAGGCAACATCCTGGCGCCGAAGCTGGTGGGCAAGAGTGTCGGCCTGCATCCGGTCTGGCTGATGTTCTCGCTGTTCGCCTTCGGGGCGCTGTTCGGCTTCGTCGGGTTGCTGATCGCGGTTCCGGCTGCGGCCGCGGTCGCCGTTCTCGTCCGCTTCGCCATCGGCCGTTATCTGGAATCGCCGCTGTACAAGGGAACAGCCACCGAACCGCCGCCGCCGCTGCCAACCCGCCGCAAGGGGCAGCGGACCGCCGGCCGGTGACGCGGACGATGGAAAAGCCGCGCCAGCTGCCGCTGGAACTTACGCACGGCACCGGCTATTCGCGCGACGATCTGGTCGTATCGCCGGCGAACGAGCAGGCGGTGGCGCTGGTCGATCGCTGGCCCGACTGGCCGGCTCAGGTCGTCGTCTTTGCCGGCCCGCCTGGCTGTGGCAAGACCCATCTGGCATCCATCTGGCGCGAGGAAACTGGAGCGACCGAGTTCGCTCGCACAGATCTCGCCGCCGGTCTGGCCGATCTCGCCGCCGGTCCTTTCCTTATCGATGGCATCGATGCCGGCCCGGTCGACGAGGCGGCGCTTTTTCATCTGATCAACACCGTCCGCAGCGCCGGCACCCAGCTTCTCGTCACCGCGCGCCGCTTTCCAGCGGCGTGGGGGATAACGTTGCCGGATCTCGAATCGCGCCTGAAGGCCGCCGCCACCGTGGAAATCCGGGAACCCGACGATCTGCTGCTTACCGGCGTCGTCACCAAACTGTTCGCCGACCGGCAGATCGAGGTCGAGCCGCACGTGGTGCAGTATGTGGTGCGGCGCATCGAGCGGTCGCTCTCGACGGCCATCAGCGTCGTCGATCGGTTGGACCGCAAGGCGATGGAACTCAAGACCCGTATCACGCGCACGCTCGCCGCCGAAACCATCAGCGCCCTCGATGAGGGCCAGCGGGATTTCGATATCTAAGGCATTTCGATATTCAAGGCGGGAAAAGCTGGTCGGAGTGGCAGGATTCGAACCTGCGACCCCCTGATCCCAAATCAGGTGCGCTACCAGGCTGCGCTACACTCCGAGGCCGCGTTGTGCCTAGTGATTTCGGCGCGGCATGGCAAGCGCAAAAAAGCCTTGCGCGACTGACCGGCTTGCCGTTCCCACGATTGCGCAGTAAGCACGGTTGCAACGGCGTCAGCGCCGGGTCATCGATGAGGTATGCCATGTCCGCCCGCATTTTCAGCCCCGCCAAGACCGCGATGCAGTCAGGCAAGGCCAAGACCGGCCATTGGGTTCTCGAATTCGACCCGGAAACGCCGCGCAAGATCGACCCGCTGATGGGCTACACTACGTCGAGGGACATGAAGAGCCAGATTCGCCTGTCTTTCGAGACCCGCGAGGAGGCGATTGCCTATGCCGAGAAGCAGGGCATCGCCTATCGGGTCGACGAACCGAAGGAAGCCAAGCGGCGCCAGATTTCCTATGCGGAGAATTTCCGCTATGACCGCCGCACGCCCTGGACGCATTGACGCCAGCCGTTCAGGCCTTGCCGGCATCTCCGGCTTGCGGTCCCGTAGCTCAGCTGGATAGAGCACCGGCCTTCTAAGCCGATGGTCGCAG